>NZ_JAVJQO010000003.1 GCF_040218225.1 Gracilimonas sp. | reverse complement strand
ACGGAGCTGATTCCGGTGCTCATCAAAGGAATGCAGGAACAGCAGGCAGAAATTGAGCGACTCAAAGAAGAAATAGAAAAGCTTCAGAAGGACAAATAACAGTTCCTTCTTCTTCAAACAAAAAAAGCCCCTTATGCAGATATGCGTGAGGGGCTTTTTTATTGAGCCGAAGATCGGATTTGAACCGACGACCTACGCTTTACGAGAGCGTTGCTCTACCAGCTGAGCTACTTCGGCTTAAAGCTTAAAACTAAAATTACGATTCTTTTCAAATCTTCTGCAACAGTATTGTTTTCCTCTTACCTTGAAAAGAAAAATAATAGATGTCGGTAACACTAAT
The DNA here is from genome assembly GCF_040218225.1 of Gracilimonas sp. Taxonomy (NCBI): domain Bacteria; kingdom Pseudomonadati; phylum Balneolota; class Balneolia; order Balneolales; family Balneolaceae; genus Gracilimonas; species Gracilimonas sp. Next base: position 346,817 of record NZ_JAVJQO010000003.1, on the reverse strand, counting down.
TCTGATTACGGCTAATGTGGTAGTTTCATTAGTTGCTCTTTATGCACTGCCCCAGGTTTTCGAAAAAGGAATGATGATGCCTTATCGGGTAATGCGTGAAAACACCTGGTATGAATTGATAAGTTCAGGATTTATTCATGCCGGTATAGGTCATCTTTTCCTGAATATGTTCGTGTTATTCTTTTTTGGAATGGTTTTGGAGCGCTCAATTGGAAGAGAGCATTTCATAGCACTATACCTGTCTGCTTTGGTTATTTCCAGCTTGCCATCTTTATTTCAGCACAAAGATAACCCTGAATTTGCCACTGTAGGAGCTTCGGGGGCGGTAGAAAGTGTGCTCTTCGGATTTATTCTTCTTTTTCCGCTAGATCCGATTTACATCATGTTCATCCCATTCGGAATTCCGGCAATTATCTTCGGAGCACTATTTTTGATCTACAGTGTTTTTGCAAGTAAAAGAGAGGGACGCATAAACCATGAGGCTCACATCGCAGGTGCGATCTGGGGTTTCCTGTACCTGATTATCTTCGTTCCCAACACTATTGATCACTTTCTCAGCGTATTTGGGCTAATCTGATTTCTATCCTTTTTTAGAACGAAAGTCTATCATAAAGTTTGTCAATGCTTGTACGGATTCTAAAGTGCAGGCATTGTATATACTGGCACGAACTCCTCCAACACTTCGGTGACCTTTTAAAGCAACCAGATCATGTTCTTCCGCCTCTTTAAGAAAGCTTTGTTCCAACTCTTTGGATGGCAACCGAAAGGTGACGTTCATTTTTGAACGGGATTCTTTCTCCGCTGTTCCCTGATAAAAATCATCTTGGTCAATAGTACGGTAAAGAAGCTCAGCTTTTTGGTTGTTCAGCTTCTGGAAGTAAGGAATTCCACCTTTTTCTTCCACCCACTGTAAAACCAGATTTACCATATATACTGCAAAAGATGGCGGAGTATTGAAAATACGTTCGCTATGGGAATGGTAATTCAGGAAAGTGGGGATGTCCTTCTTTGTATTTGTTTTAAGAAAGTCTTTTCTCACGATAACTACGGTTACTCCCGATGGCCCCAGGTTTTTTTGGGCCCCGGCGTAAATCAACCCATAACGATCTACGTCAATTGGGCGGGAAATAAAATCCGAAGAAGCATCACAGATCAGCGGAGCGCCATTTGAGTCTGGCTCGCTTTGAAACTGAGTACCATAAATAGTGTTATTTGAAGTATAGTGAACATAACGAGGATTTTCAGACAGTTTCAGCTCCTTATTAGTAGGAACACGGGTAAAATCCTGTTCTTCACTGCTGAAGGGTACATGAACATTTCCGAATAGTTTTGCTTCCTTAATAGCTTTTTGGGACCAAACCCCGGTATTTATATAATCTGCCGTTTCATCTTTATGGAGAAAATTGAAAGGAATCTGCATGAATTGGGCTGTTGCTCCACCCTGCAAAAACATGATATGAAAGTCATCACCAAGTCCTAAAATTCGGTTAAGTCGTTCTTTCGCTTCCGAATCTATCTTAGTGTATTCCTTTCCACGGTGACTTTTCTCCATGATTGAAGTCCCGGTTCCGTGATAATCAAGCAGCTCATCCTGTACAATTTCTAAAACTTCCAGGGGAAGAGCCGCAGGTCCGGCGCTAAAATTGTGAACGCGTTTCATGTTTTACTTTAAATTTTTTAGTGAGTTAGAGGTCTAAAATGTATGTATAAGTAGCCCTGAACGAAGTTTGGGCTCAAACCAGGTAGATTTTGGAGGCATAAGCTGGCCAGCATCAGAGACGTCCAGCAATTCTTCAATACTAGTTGGATACAGGCTTATTCCGAGAGAAGCCTCGCCATTATCTACCAGACTCTCCAGTTCATCGGTGCCCCGGATACCTCCCACGAAATCAATATTTGGATCTGTTCGCTGGTCTTTGATGTCAAGGATAGGCGTAAGGATCTGGTTTTGTAACAAAGAAATATCAAGTTGTGAAGCAGGGTCGGTATGCTCCGAAGGTTTAAGAGTAATCCCGTACCAGTTATCATTCACATAAAAAGAAACCATTCCTTTCTTGGGCGGAACAGGTTTAGCCTTTTTCTGCACCGTGAACTTATTTTCCAGTTGCTTGAGGAAATTATCCGGAATCGAAAATACAATTCTGTTATAAGCCAAAATTTCCATTTGATCCATCGGGAAAAGCACGGCCGGAAAAAAGTTATATTCTTCGCTTCCATTATGCTCAGGATTCTGCGAAGCATATTCCTTAGCGGCTCTGGCAGCACTGGCACAACGGTGATGGCCATCAGCTACATAAAGCTTGGGGATTTTTTGAAACTCAGAAACCAGGGTCTCCGATGATTCTACCTTCCAAATGGTATGCTGAATTCCATCTTCGGTTATAAGATCATATACCGGCTCATTTTGATCTATATGATTGTTCATGAAGCTGGTGACAGAACCCGCGTCACGGAATGTAAGCATGACGGGCTCGGCATGGGCTTCCTGAGTGATGATATGTTTAGTTCGGTCGTCCTCTTTGTCGGGCCGGGTAAGTTCGTGCTTAAGGATAACATCAGTGTTGTAGTCGTCCACACTTACACATCCAAAGATTCCTGTTTGCGAGCGGCCCTTCATGATGAGCCTATAGATGTATAATGCGTCACTTTCTTCCTGCAAAAAAGCATCCGAGTTTAAAAGGGTGTGCAGATTCTCCCGTCCTTTTTCGTAGACTCTGGCATCATAGACAGAAGTTTTTTCGGGGAGATCGATTTCAGGACGGATTACATGTAAAAAGCTATTTTGCTTTCCCTTTGCAAGGTCTTTGGCTTCCTTGGTATTAATTACATCGTAAGGTACACATGCTACTTCGGGGGCGAAATCCGGCTGGGGTCTCCATGCCTTAAAAGGCTTAACAACGGCCATAAAAAAGTTTTTGATTTTGGTTATCCTTAGGGGCACTTAATGTACACAAAAATGAACTTTATTTAACTGGAAAGCCCTTAAATTTAGGGAATGAAACAACTAATTATAAAAGAGAAGGAATATGAGCGAGAATGGGAATAAACTGAATGAAGAACAACAGGAACAGCTATTATTTATGATGCTGGTTCAACAACATCAGCAAATTGCGATGATGGGTCTTGGTAAAATTCAGCACCCGGAAACGGGGGAGACGGAGATGGATCTTTCTTCAGCTAAATATGCAATCGATACGCTGGGTATGCTAAAGAAATTCACGAAGGGTAATCTTTCCAAAGAATCAGCAAGTTACCTTGAGCAAGCCCTTACTAACTTAAGATTGAATTACGCTGAAGAGTCAAAGAAAAAGAAAGACACAAACTCTGGAGAAGCTTCTGGAAAAGATGAGTGACTATAAACCAGAGCCCATTAAAGCAGCCGGTGGTGTTGTGTTAAGATTCATTGCCGATTCAATCATACCCGAAGTGCTGATGATTTATAGGAATGGGTATTGGGATTTGCCCAAAGGCAAACTAGAAGAAGGTGAGTCTATTGAAATGTGTGCTGTTCGTGAAGTAGCCGAAGAAGTAGGAAGCAGTTTGCCTGCCATTGTTTCAACTATCGGAACCAGCTACCATGAGTATCCTGAAAAAGGAAAAACAATGGGTAAAACAACCTGGTGGTACTCTATGATTTTTACCAGGCCAGAAACATTCATTCCTCAAGAAAAGGAAGGAATAGAACAGGTAGAATGGGTGTTATTACCTGAAGCCATAGAGAAGGCCGGCTTCGAAAACCTTAAAGAAATACTCAGAAGTTTAACTCAATAAAAAAAGGTGTGATCAAAAATCACACCTTTACGTTTAATCTAAATATACTGTTGACTAATTTTGTAACCGGAAATTAATAGAGAGAGCATACTGCACCCGAACAGGACGTCCTCTTTGCATGCCAGGTTCAAAGCTCGCTTCTTTAACTGCTCTCAGAGCCTCTTCATCACAGCCCCCTCCAATACCACGAACAACCTGGGCATTTTCTACATTACCCTGTTCATTCACAATAAATTGTACAGTTACACGCCCTTCGATACCTGCTTTTCTAGCCATTTCGGGGTACGTAACACTTCCCTGAAGCTTAGCCATGCCCCCTTTAAGTTTTGGCATTTGTTCAACTACCACAAAAAAGTCCTCTTCTTCCTCTTCTTCAGGCGGAGGTGGTGGCAGGTCCATAGGTGCATCCATATCAAGTTCAGCATCCATGTTAATCATTTCGTCCTCAATAATTTCATCATTGGGAACCTCAACCGGTACTGGTGGCCGCGGTGGTGGAGGTGGGGTTTCGATTTGTTTGGTTTGGATTACCTCTTCCATTTCCACGACTTCCTGTTCATCAAGAGCGATCTCCTTGGGCGGTTCGGTCTCAATATTTACTTTTACCAAGGCTATCATAAACAGAAGGGCAAAAATTGTTCCCACCTCTAATATGATGGTATATGACTTTCTTAAATTGGCTTTTGGTGATTTTCTCTCGTTTCGCATTTTTTCTCCCAGCTTTAACTAATACTTCTTACAGTATTTAAGTTTTCTATAAGTATTAAGCCTAACAAAACAACGACTTAAATCGTTTTATTAACTAACTAACAAACATTTTATTGGATTGCAAACCTGAAAAAACGAGTAGAGTCAAAAGCGGTTTTAAAATAGAAGGGGTAAATATCATTTCATAAAAAAAGGTGTGACCTGTTGATCACACCTTTTAAATGATTCAAAAATTGTATTAGAATTAATTTTCCAAGCGGAAGTTGATGGAGAGAGCATACTGTACACGTACCGGGCGACCGCGCTGCATTCCCGGAGTAAAGTTAGCCGCTTGAACAGCTTTCAGGGCTTCTTCATCGCAACCACCGCCAATTCCACGAACGACTTTTGCGTTTTCAACTTTGCCTTGTTCGTTTACAATAAACTGAACAGTAACACGCCCTTCAATACCAGCTCTTCGGGCCATTTCAGGATATCTAACACTTCCCTGAAGTTTAGCCATTCCTCCTTCCAGTTTAGGCATCTGCTCTACTACCACAAAGAAATCTTCTTCTTCCTCTTCAGCAGGAGGAGGTGGAGGCAGATCCATCGGTGCGTCCATATCAAGCTCGGCATCAAGATCGATCATTTCGTCCTCAATAATTTCATCATTGGGAACTTCAACCGGTACCGGTGGACGCGGTGGTGGTGGGGGAGTTTCAATTTGTTTGGTTTGGATTACCTCTTCCATTTCCACGACTTCCTGCTCATCAAGAGCTATTGCCTGTGGAGGTTCAGTTTCGATCGTAACCTTAACGGCAGTGATCATGAAAAGCAGTGCAATGATCAGACCTGCCTCAAGATAGACAGTGTAGGATCGTTTCAGATCTGCTTTCGGTGATTTTCTTTCATTTCTCATAATTCAAATACAATATTATCTGTTGTAACGATAAGTTGAAAAGAACGGGATTTTATACATACTCTGCAAGTAGCAGAATATTAATTTAACTCTTTAAACAAATTTTTAGTGTAGTTATTTTTTTCAGGTATCAAGAAGAATGAATTGAACGGTTTCTTTAATTCGGAAAGAGGCGACTTTACCTGCTTTTTTGCCAGGGATGTATCGTTGAATTTTGATTGCCTTTAACACGGCATCATCGCATCCACCACCAATACCGCGGAGTATTATAGGATTGAGAACCCGCCCATTTGTATTTACTTCAAATTCAACTTCTACAATGCCTTGTATTCCGAACCGACGCGCATGCTTGGGGTAGTCAATACTTTTGCGAAAGGCATCTTCTCCTCCAATCATAACAGGAAGTTGCTCAATATCTTTAAATAATTCATAGTTAACATCTGTGAAAATTTGCTGCGGTAACGGAGGAACCATAAGTCTGTCGATGATATTGAACTCGTCCATTTCGACGGGAAAAAGCTCGATGGGCTCATCGTTGGGTATTTTAACAGGAACTGTTGGAATAGGAGGAGGTTTCAAAGCAGGCTTCGTCTCAGAAACGGAAGGTGGAAGTATCAAAGCCGTTTCCTCACTTCTTACAAAAGCTATTCGCTCCTGATTTTGTTCCGGGAACCGTACATTTGTTGCTGCAATCATGATCAGCAACGCAAGGATTATCCCACCCTCAAGAATGAGAGGGTAGGTCAGTCTCAAATCAGCTGCCGGAACTTTTCGAAACATTACACTTATTCTAAATGGCATTGAAAAACAACACCTGTTAAAATAGTAAAAATGGCAAGAAAAGCTTCTCTATCGTTCTTTAGCTAGTTACTCAGTCTGAAATGTACAACCTGTTTCATTCTTACTTTTACAAGGATCCCATTTTGAATCCCGGGGGTATAATTTTGCTTTTTTATAGCCTTGAGTACTTCTTCATCACAACCACCGCCAATGCTGCGAATAATTTCAGGATTTTCAACTTCTCCTTTCTCATTTACAATAAACCTGACTTCAACTATACCTTCAATACCATTTCTCTTCGCCATTTCCGGGTAAGTGATATCTGCATATAAAGCTTTAACTCCGCCTTTCATTTTGGGCATGAATTCAACCTGATCCAGAATTTCTTGTTCTTCATCCTTGGGTTCTTCTGGCGGAAGCGCAAGTGCTGAACCGAGATCACTGAATTCAGGAAACTCGATGGCAGGTGCCTCTATAGGTTTATCATTAGGAACTTCTGCAGGAACAAGGGGAATGGGTGGAGCTGCCGGAGGTTTTTCCTGTTTTGTAATAGGCGAAAGTACGATAGGAGGCTCATCCTCTATAACAGAAAAAGATCCGTTAGACTCAGAAACCGGGAGGTGGAACTTGAAAGCTATAATGAAAATCAAAAGCGCAATAATGAGGCCTGCTTCACATAGAAGAGTATAGTTTTTGCGAAGATCGAACTTAGGTTTTGAAGAGCTCATGAAATGTGGATTAATTAAGAGTTAAATCAATTAACTAATCCGGCAAAGCAATTTTAATCACATCATGATGTGGGGTCAGCCTTGAAGTCCGGGACCTTTTTTGTGAGTAAGTAGAGCACTAAAATGGCGAGTCCGGTTCCAGAAATATCAGCTATAAAATCAAGGATTTCAGGGCTTCGGCCTGTTGGCAGCAAGTACTGAAGAACTTCCACAATCAGCCCAAATAAAGTACCAACCAGGAAAATAGGGGTTAGCTTGAATTTATCTTTCAGAAAACGAACAAGGCCATAAAAGAACGTCCAGGCTCCAAACATAATAAAGTGGACAAGCTTATCCATCCCCAAAAGCGATTTTGGAACATCATAATTGACGGGGAAAAGGGTTCCGTACAGAATAGCGCCTGTGGAAATAACCAAGAGAGTAAGATAAAGTTTGACCGATCGGGTCAGGGTTTTGCTCGGTTTTGTCATTCTTTAAATAATATCTATAGGTGCTAAAGAACCGGAATTCTCGACAAAATATTGTTGGGCTTTTTCAAAGCCGTCTAATAATCCGTGAAAGCATGCCAGCTCTGTAGATGAATACGTAAGCCAATAAGCCCCTATTTTTCCCGCTAAAACATCGCCAAATCCGGCTCGGGAAAAAATACGGGTTTCGTATCCTGTTAAATACGCATCTCCTGATTCTGTTCCAATAACCGATGGCATTCCTTTAGATAGTATAGTGATTTTTTCTTCTACTGCCTTTTTTATGGTAAGCCTGAGCCGGTCAAAGTCGTCATTTATGTCCTGATTCAACAGCGTTTTCAACTCTCCGGGATGTGGAGTAATAATCCAGTTTGAGTTGTTGGGCTTATTCCAATCATTCATTTTTGAAAGTGCAAATAAAGCATCAGCATCAACGACCAGGTCCCCTTCAAAATTTTTCAACACTTTTTGGGTGAACCGAATGGTTTCTTCTTCTCTTCCCAAACCCGGACCTATCAGTACCTTTCCCGGTTTCTCCCGGATGATATCCATAACCCGATCAAAGTGGGATTCTTTGAAATAAACATCATCGCGATCACCAACAGGTTTCTTGATGATCTGCGCCAGCTGCTTCTCATAAATTTCGAGTAATCCTTTTGGGGTAATTAAGACAACTGCACCAAGTCCAGCCGACCAGGCACTTTTTGCAGCAAGAATTCCGGCCCCGGTTAATCCCTCCGAGCCGGCAATGATATACAGTACTCCACCGTCATATTTGTGTTTTTTCCCTTTTGGCGTTGGAGAATTGGCTTCAACCCAGCTCCTGTCGATGAGTTTAGCAGTGGGTTTTTTGTATTTATTAGGAAAGGAAAGTTCGCATAAAATGATTTCCCCAGCCGTATCAAATCCCTGATTAAGGTAAAAACCGGTTTTTAAGGCGCCGAAGCTCAAGCTATAATCGGCCTGAACAGCGGTTCCCAGTATGTGTCCTGAATCAGCATGTAATCCGGTAGGGATATCTAATGCAAATACCGGAATTTCCTGTTTATTGATCCATGAGATGGCATCGGAGTAGGGGGAACGGATGTCTGAATTCAGTCCCGTTCCCAGCATGCCATCTACGATAAAATCGTAGGTGGTTGGGTTGAAATCTTCCCAATTCAGAATTTCAATTTCTTCACCTAGCTTTTGAAGCAGCTCGAAATTCTTTTGGGTGTCAGAACTTAACTCATCAGTTCCGGACAAAAAGCATATTGTGATTTGGTATCCCTGTTGAGAAAGAAGTCGTGCGATGACAAGTGCATCACCAGCATTATTGCCTTTTCCACAAAAGAAAATAACATGAGAGCCAGAAGGAATTTCAGATTGAATGAAATCAGCAGCTCTGGTTCCGGCAATTTCCATCAGCGTAAAACCATCAATCCCGAAATCAGAGATGGTTTTCTCATCCATAAACCGGGATTGCTCAGCTGAGCATAAATAATATGGATGTGGGATTTTTAGCATGTATATAATGATCCATTGTTACCAATGTTGTCATCCCGAGTGGTTAATTAAATGAATGGGGATATGGTGTATAACACGAGGGATCTCAAATCAAAAAAACAGCAAGTAATATATTTTGAGATCCTTCGCGGAAGACATTTGAATCCTAATCTATCAAATGTGCGCTCAGGATGACAACGAATATTGTGAATCTAAGTTGAAAAAATAATTAATACGAACGGGCAAACAATACCTTCTGCTTCGATGGCTTTCCGGTTACCATACATTTTCCTTCTTCGCCATCTTCCAGGGGAATCAGTCGAATGGTGGCCTTAGTATCATCTTTAATTTTTTCTTCCGTTTCCGGCGTTCCGTCCCAATGAGCCCAAACAAATCCACCTTTGTCTTCGATCACTTTCTGAAACTCCTCATAAGAATCCACTTCAGAAGTATTGTCTTCACGCCGTTTCTTAGCCTTGGCATAGAGTTCATCCTGAATGTCAGCCAGTAGCTTTTCAATACGTTCACTTAATCCCTCGCGAGATTCAATGTTTTTCTCTTTAGTATCGCGGCGGGCCAGTTCCACATTATTGTTTTCCAGATCACGGGGACCCACAGCAATTCTTAGTGGAATTCCGGCAGCTTCATGCTCGGCAAACTTGTAGCCGGGATTTTGATTGTCCCGGTCATCCACTTTAATGCGAACGCCCAGTTCCTTCAGTTCATTATAGATGGAGTTAGCATATTCGAGGACTGCTTCCCGCTGCTCATCACTCCGGTAAATAGGCACAATTACCACCTGTGTAGGAGCAAGTTTTGGAGGAAGTACCAATCCCTGATCATCAGAATGTGTCATAATCAGACCACCAATCAATCGGGTAGACACGCCCCAGCTGGTAGCCCAAACCAATTTATGTTCGCCATCTTTATCCTGAAATTTCACATCAAAAGCCTTGGCAAAATTTTGTCCCAGGAAATGAGAAGTTCCGGCTTGTAAAGCTTTTCCATCCTGCATTAGTGCTTCAATACAATAGGTTTCAACGGCACCGGCAAAACGTTCACTAGCCGTTTTCACACCTTTGATAACAGGCATAGCCATAAACTCTTCCGCAAAAGTGGCATATACGTCCAGCATCTGTCGTGTTTCTACCTCTGCTTCTTCTTTTGTAGCATGAGCCGTGTGGCCTTCCTGCCACAGGAACTCCATGGTTCGGAGGAATAAGCGGGTGCGCATTTCCCAACGTACTACATTCGCCCACTGATTTACGAGTATAGGCAGATCCCGGTAAGATTGAATCCACCCGCGGTAAGTATCCCATATAATGGTCTCTGAAGTGGGGCGCACAATCAGTTCTTCTTCAAGCTTGGATTCGGGATCCACTTCCACGCCACCGTTTACGCTTTTAAGACGGCTGTGAGTCACAACCGCACATTCTTTGGCAAAACCTTCCACGTGCTGAGCTTCTTTAGAAAGGAATGATTTGGGAATAAAAAGCGGGAAATAGGCATTTTCATGGCCGGTATCTTTAAACATCTGGTCGAGAGCGTCACGCATATTTTCCCAGAGCGCCATTCCGTTCGGGCGAATTACCATGCTTCCGCGTACGGGCGAATGTTCCGCCAGTTTAGCTTCCCGGATTACATCCAGATACCATTGTGAATAATCTTTTTCCTGTGAAGTTATTTTTTGTGCCATGAACCTTTTTAGTGTGATTTTTTACTCAGAAGCAGAAGTTAAGAAACTTAGCGTAGAGATTAAGGGGAGATAGGTGAAAAAATGTTTTACCCTTTGTTTTAGAATGCCGTATATTTGATGCCCTTTTGGATTTTCTGCCACTAAAACCCAAAAGCACTAATTTTTATTCTTTGTGTTTTAGAGATTTTGTGGCAGTCATTCATGCCGTGGTAGCTCAGATGGTTAGAGCGCACGACTCATAATCGTGAGGTCGACGGTTCAATTCCGTCCCACGGTACAAAATAATTTAAGCCTGATTCGAACAGAGTCAGGCTTTTTTTTGATGCTACACTATCTCTAAAAATAATACCGAAACCCAAACCCACCGTTTCCGGCAAAGCCAATATCCGGGGTTAAATCAAGTATAGGGGCAATTTCAACAAAAAGGTCAAAGGGAATGTTGGGAAAGAGGTAGGCAAGTCCGAGTGGAGCCCGAATACCAAATTTGGCGTCATTTGCAAAAAGTACCCGAGCACCAACACCGTGGTAAAAGTAAAGGTTTGGGTTTTTGGTGATGCCATCCTGAAAGAGCAAATTGGTATGCAGATGCAACGCTTCGTTTTGATCAGCCAGCGACCATGCAGCTCCAATATCGAAAGCACCACGGGTATTCAGATATTTCTTAACGGATACCCCGGTAGGCTCACCGATAATAACACCCACGCCAAATGAAGGGCGCTCGGCCTGGGCAAATACATCACCCGAAAAAATACAGGTTATTATAAATATGAAAATTCCCGGGAAACAAAGGCTTTTAAACATAGAATAGATGTAAGTAGAAAATTTAATTCAGAGAAGATAAATTTTGATGGCACAAAATCCATGTAATTAATTAAGCTGTAATCTATTTGACAGTTTTACCGTATGGGGATTCGATTGATGAAAAATTATTTGTTTATTTAGAGCTATAAATCAAAAAGGCGGGAATGAAAAAGTCGGAACAATATGAAATGGCACTGCTGGCTGAGAAAGCCTTGGGGAAAGCGGAGTCAAAGTATGCAGAGCTAATAGAAGAGCTGAAGCAGGAAGAGGATTTTAAACCGGGTAACCTGGCTGTTTCTGTTTACGATTCGATCCGTAACCTGTCCCGGAAAGTGGAAGCTTATCTTAAAGATCAGATTTCCATGGATAAACTTATTGATGAGTTCGTATTTGAGCATGATATTATCGAAGGGGAGATGGAAATCGAAAAAGAAGCTTCTCCAAAAATTAAGCGACTTGCCAAAAGGCTGCTTTCCAGTTATGAGGATTTTATTGTGAAGGTAGGTGGCAAAAGAAAGCTCAGAAAACTTGAAAAAGCCGAAATGCTTACTTACCCCAAAAAATCAAAGGGGAAAGCTTATCTGTTCTGGTTAGTTGGATTTTTTGGCATCCTGGGATTTCATCGCTTTTACCTGGGCCGTACAGGAACGGGTATTGGGTGGTTGCTTACGGGCGGACTTATGGGGTTTGGTGCGCTATATGATTTGTTTGCCTTGTCTAAAATGGTGGAAGAGCAAAATATGTATAATGAACTCCGGGCTGCTAAATTGAAACAGTTGGCTGGAGATTAAACAGGTTTAAGGAAGTTTTTTGACAAAAAAAAGCTGACGCCAAATCAATGGTCGTCAGCTAATATCATCTACAGACGGCTATTACCCCATTTGCACTATAAACATACATTTATGCCAGAAACCCGTCAATGGAGGGATTTACGTAATTTTTATACGTGAAAATACGTAGAGCCTGTTATTTGTCTTTGACATATTTGTCGAACCAACCAACAAATCGCTCCAAACGGTCTTTTTGGAATGTGGGCTTTCGGATGCCATGGTGCTCACCCGGGTAAACTACAAGTTGTGTTTCAAGGCCCAGCCTCTTCATTGCCTGATACATCTGTTCTGATCCCAAAATGGGTACGTTCCAGTCTTCAGCGCCACCAATCCAAAGTGTTGGTGTAGTTACCTTATCTACATCATTAAAGGGTGAAATACGTTCCCATTTTTCAGGTGTTTCCCAGGGGAGTCCAAGTTCTTTTTCCCAGGTTAATTGATAATGATCATGCCCATAGTTTGAGCGATATAATGTTTCACTGGCTCCTGAAATAGCTCCATGGAATCGATCGGATTTTGTGATTACGTAATTGGTGAGAATGCCTCCATAAGACCAGCCCCCAACACCTAATTGATTTGGATCTGCGATACCCATGTCGATAGCATAATCAACACCAGCCATTACGTCTTCAAAATCTTTATTTCCCCAGTCGGCAAATAGCACTTCCGAAAAAGCTTGGCCATAGCCAGAAGAACCTCGCGGGTTGATGAGCAGTACGGCATAACCATTAGCTGCATAAAGCTGAGGAATAAAGCTAAAACTGTGATCATATTGTGCAACAGGACCACCATGAAGCCAAAGTATAGTGGGTACCCGTGTTCCACTTTCATAATTAACCGGCTTAACTAAAAACCCTTCAACTTGTGTTCCATCAGCACTTTTGAATTGAATTTCCTGTGTTTCTGCCAGTTCTTTCTTATCGAGGAGTTCTTTGTTGAAAAAGGTCAATTGGTTGTTTTTACCTTTATTGAAAACATAAATTTCATCTGGCTGATTTAGTGTGCCCTGTAAAGTTGCAACCAAACCGTTTTTTTGATGGAAACTGCTAACGGTAAGATCACCGGAAATTACCCGTTGCAGATTTTGGCCATTAGGTTTGATGCTAGCCAATTGAGTTTCCCCACGGTCTTCCAGTAAAAATGAAATCACATTTCCATTGTCGGAATATGCCGGAGAGGAGATATTTCGATCGAGCTCTTTAGTGAGAACTTGCATGTTTCCGGATTCTCCGGCTTTTGAAACGGCTAAGTGATTGGTCGCATACCAAATAGCGCTGGTGTCAATAATAGAGATATGGGCAAGATGTTTTCCATCGGGGCTCCACGCCGGCGAGTAATCACTTCCGGGGTTACTTGTTACCCGAATGGGTTTTTCATCCTCAGAAGGATTATCTGCATCAATAATCCAGATGTCATCATTTGAGTTGCCGTCAGGGTTGTCAGTCCGATTACTTACAAAAGCGATATGCTGTCCATCGGGGCTCCACGTTGCCTGGGAATCGTCATAATCACCAAAGGTGAGTTGAACGGCAGCAGTATCTCCCGGGGTAAAGGTGTAAATGTGGTTTCTGCGCCGGTCTAAATAGCCTGCATAATCTCTTTTAAATTGAAGTCGGTCAATCACGTAAGGTTCAGGTCTTTCCGATTCTTCTTTAGCATCTTTGATAATCAATAATAATCGGCTTGCATCCGGAGACCATTCATAACCTGAGACTCCCTGCTTAATGTCTGTTAGCTGAATAGCTTCGCCTCCCAAGCGGTTGAGTGTCCAAACCTGTGTTTTTTCTTCATCACCTCTTGAGGCTAAGAAAGATAGATATTTCCCATCGGGACTCCATTTCGGACTACTTGCAGAATATCCTTCAGCGGTCATAGGGAGAGGGTCACCTCCCTTAACAGGGCTCATCCAAATTCTGGTTTCTCTTTCATCTTCCTCGTAATCTGTTTCGGTTACGGTATATGCAATCCATTTGCCATCAGGGCTGATTACAGGAGATCCAACAGATTTTAATTTGAAGTAATCTTCAATGGCGATATGCTCTGAATTAGTTTCATCCTGAGCAATTGCTGTGAAAACTCCAAGGGTAACCATCGGAAGGATTAGAAAAAGGCGGAAAATATATTTTGAAATCATAATGTCAATTTCTGATGCTGTGTTAGTAGGTAATGATGTAGTAAAGTGAACGTAGTATTTGTAAAAATAGGCTTCGGCCGAACATCACCGATAAAGTATAGGAAGAAAGGATATTAAAAAAGGGCTTGTTCATTTTCCATGGCGAAACGAACGAGAGCAGCGGTGTTCTTTAGCTTCAGTTTTTTCAGGAGATTGGTGCGGTGCTTTTCAACCGTACGGGGACTGATGTAGAGTTTAGAGGCAATTTCAGTACTGGTAAGCCCTTCGGTTAAAAGCCCCAGTATTTCACGCTCGCGGTTTGTGATGGATTTCACCGGATCCGGGCGTTTCTTCTTCTTGGCCAGCCGGATGTATTCTTCCGTCATCATTCGTGAAAATTGTTTACCAAGAAAACGCTCACCTTCAGAAACTTTTTCAGCTGCATCTATTAATTCCAAATGATGGGCTGATTTATGAATCAAACCAAAGGCACCTGAGTCTAAAAATTCGTTTAGGGTCTTTTGGTCCGTATTATCGGCGAGCAGCAGAATATTAGCGTCGGGATTTTTAGAGATTATCTTTTTTGCAATGATAATACCTTCCATTTCTGGCATGGAAAAAGACAGGATACATAGTTTTGGCTGTACACTTTCAAAAGCAGTGAGCACGAGAGCGCCATTGTCAACCTCACTGCAGATATTAAATGCACCGTGATCTCGCAAAATGGAACTGAGTCCATATCTGAAAATTTCGTTGCCGTCCGCAACAATTGTATCAATTTTAGACATTTTACCTCCCCAGGTAGAAATGGTTTTTTCTCCGACCCACACGGAGAAAGGACAAATAATGTAGGTAAAAATAGGGGAAGTTCGCCAATTTAAATTTCGAGCCGGATTCTAAAGGCGAATTTACCCGTCATTGCGAGGAGTCCAAAATGAAGAATTTAGGTTTGGGATGTGTAACGACGAAGCAATCTCCTGATAGCACTATACCAAGTTGCATAGGGACGTTTAATCTAGATTTCTTGCACTGTTTTATACTCTAATTCAAATGATTCTTCAATCAGTTCTGACTGTTTTAGAGTGTACTTATCTTTACAAATTTGCTTAAGCTTTTTCATGTCTTTGTCAGAAATATTAACTCCAGCAATGACTTCTCTAATACATTTAGGGGATACATATATCTTTCTTTCGATTGTTGGATAAGAGACTACTCTATATTCATTTTCAAATTCCCAAACAGGTGATTTATAGCTATATAATTTTTTAAAATAGTATCCCAGATAAAGAGGGCTTTTTTTCTGAATTGGTTTTATACCCTTTGGGTAGCCTGAATAATCAGCATTTCCATAAAATAAACCTGTAGGAAGTTTTTCTTTTTGGAATTGTAAATGTAAGGACTCAAATAGGTTTTTAAAGTTAAAAACTACAAGTAATCCTTTATGGCTATTTCCGTAGTGTCCCCATAGGGCATTACTTTTTGCATTTTTTGAAAATGAAAGGACTCCAACACTCTTATCAATTCCAGAATATCTTTTCTCAAAATGCTCTTTTCTAAAATTCTCTTCTTCCCAATCTTCCCAAAATTGTTTAAGAAGTTTTTTCTTCTCAAGATGTTGGTCAACAATAGAGAGGTTTTTAAGTCTTTCAGACTGCATTAAACCGATGTAGGTAAGCATCTCTCTGTCTGTAGCATCTGAATAATTTGGGGAAACCCGACAATCAAACGGATCATTTAATTCTGAAGGGGCAGGAAAGTAAATCTCTCCGTTTTCTAATAGCCTTTCCTTATTACTGTCTAGTTGACAATATTTATAAAGTAGATCGGGATCTGAAGAACTTGGTTTGTTACCAATCCAGTTTTCTTGCTTTGATGACATTAAAAAGTATTTAAGTTTCTAGAAGAATCCACAGAATAAAGAAATTAATAATGGATTTAAAAGTCCATAACACGGTACGTATCCAATTGGTGGACACCAGCTTCCTGATAGCCTCTTTGTCTTTAGCTTTCTCAAGTTTGGAATGAGCCGGAACAGAAAACAGGCCGGTAGCAACCCAGATTCCTATTACAAGATAAAATCCAACGGCATTCAGTGAAAACCAGCCGTCTATCCATGCCAATCCGAAGGAAGAGGTAATCTCAGTTACCATTAAAGGGATCACAATTTTGTCAATGCTCTTTACGTGATGCTGCTGAAAGGCTTCGAAGTTATCAGTTCCTACGAAATGAAAAGAAGGATAATGCACCAGTTGAACTATCCAGATTAATCCCGTCATAAAGAAGGAAGAAAAGGTGTTTAACAAAAAAATCAGTTCATATGACATTGGAGTAAGCGATTCGTTTACATTATGTGTATTTTCAGCGCCTCATTAACCAAAAGTTTATCACTTACGATTCATCGAAACGAATGACCCTTAAAAGAACACATACCTGCGGAGAACTTACCGCAAAAAATATTGGCGACGAAGTAATTTTAAATGGCTGGGTTGGTCCGCGCCGCGACTTGGGCGGTGTGATTTTTATTGATTTAAGAGACCGCTACGGAGTTACCCAGGTTGTTTTCACAGAAGAAGATGACCAGCTTCATGAAAAAGCAGAACAATTACGTGCAGAATATGTGATTGGAATCAAGGGTAAAGTTATTACCCGGGGTGAGGATAATATCAACCCGAAATTGCCTACAGGTGAAATTGAGATTGAAGCGACAGAATTAGTTTTCTATTCGGAAGCAGATACTCCTCCCTTTGAGATTAAGGATGACATCAAGACCAATGAAGATGTTCGCTTGAAGTATCGCTATCTGGACTTACGCAGACCTGAGGTGCAGCAAAAGTTGATGTTGCGCTCAAAGTTCTATCAGTCGGTGCGTTCTTTTTACCATGAATTGAATTTTGCAGAGGTAGAAACGCCGGTTTTGATGCGCAGTACACCAGAAGGCGCCCGCGATTACCTGGTTCCAAGCCGTGTAAATCCTGGTAAGTTTTTTGCACTTCCTCAAAGTCCGCAAACCTACAAACAGCTTTTAATGGTGTCGGGCTACGACCGCTATTTCCAGATTGTGAAGTGTTTCCGGGATGAAGATCTTCGTGCTGACCGACAGCCTGAATTCACCCAAATAGATGTGGAGATGAGTTTCGTGGATGAAGAAGTGATCTACGAAACACATGAGGCTCTTTGGAAGAAAGTTTTTAAGGATACGATTGGATATGAAGTAGAAACCCCATTTCCGCGGATGACCTACGAAGAGGCCATGAACACCTACGGCTCCGATAAACCGGACACGCGTTTTGGTCTTGAGTTCAAGGATTTTTCTGAGATTGTAAAAGACGCGGAATTCAAGGTGTTTTCCGGAACGGTTAAAGATGGGGGTGGCGTGGTTGGAATTACCGTGCCGGGACAAGGAGATATGGGGCGAGGTGCCATCGACCGGCTCACCGATCGCGTAAAAGAAGAAACCGGTGCGGGTGGATTAATCTACATCAAGATGCAGGAAGACGGTCCGCTTTGCAGCGTAGCAAAATTCCTGACGGATGAAATTGTGGAGCAGATGGTGGAGAAATCCGAAGCGAAGGAAGGAGACTTGGTGCTCATCCTTGCCGGACCAAAACCGGATGTTCTAAAACAACTTGGACAACTGCGCCTGATGATGGGCAAAGAGTTTGAACTGATTGATGAGTCGAAGTATAATTTCCTGTGGGTAACGGAATTTCCGCTTTTAGAGTGGGATGAGGAAACTCGTCGTTACCATGCCATGCACCATCCGTTTACTTCACCAAGACAAGAAGATGTGGAACTGATGGATTCTGATCCTGCAAAAGTTAAAGCCCGCGCTTATGACCTGGTCCTGAACGGAAATGAGCTGGGTGGTGGTTCTATTCGTATCCATAATCAAAAAATGCAGCGCAGAGTATTTGAGCTTTTGGGCATTTCGGAAAAAGAAGCGGAAGAGAAATTTGGTTTCTTGCTAGATGCCTTCAAATATGGAGCACCTCCACACGGCGGAATTGCTTTTGGGGTTGATCGTGCAGTGATGTTACTAACCGGAGCGAAAAGTCTTCGTGACGTAATCGCCTTCCCGAAAAACCAAAAAGCGCAAAGCATGATGGATAATTCACCTGGTGTAGTGGATGAAGATCAGCTTGACGAACTGCATATTTCAATTAAGAAAAATATTAAAGAACAAATATCGTGAAAACCGCTGGACTAGACGGCTGTAAAGCAGGCTGGATTCTCATTACGTTTGATGAGGGCGAAGAAAAATATGAAGTGCTCAGAGACCGTGAGACACTTAAAGAAGCTTTTGAAAACTATGACCGGATTTTTATCGACATGCCCATCGGTCTTGAAGATGAAGAATATACCCGGAAAGCTGACGAGCTCCTTCGTAAGAAACTGGGGGGTGAATATGCTTCCAGCGTATTCAGTCCGCCAATCCGCCCGGCACTAACTGCGCCGTCTTATGTGGAAGCGAATATGATCAGCCATGAATACACCGAGAAAAAGCTGACCTTGCAATCCTGGAACATCACTCCGAAAATTCAGATGGTGGATGAGTTACTGCGAGCCGACAAAGAATTGATCGATAAAGTGCTGGAAGCTCACCCTGAGCTGCTGTTTCAGAAGCTGAATGGAGGGATGATTTATCAAAAGAAAAACCTGAAGAAAGGAATTAAGCATCGCTTAAAGCTTATCGAAGATCGTGAACCCATTGCAGAGGATTTTTTCCGGGATATCAAGGAAGATTTCAGGCGGAATGAAGTGGAAGAAGACGATATTGTGGATGCAATGGTGCTCGCCTATTGTGCTAAAATTTCCGAAGAAGAAGGAATTAAAACCTTGCCTGAAGAATTAGAATACGATTCTGAAGGTATGCGAAAAGCCATACACTACGTGTAAACTATCCAATATCGAATGATCAACACGGAATGATCAGGGCATTTCGGAATTAGATACTTCGTGTTGGAAATTGATTATTCTTTATTCTTAAGGATTTTCTTGTACTTAACGCCGGCTTTATACACTCGGTTGATACCATTGAAAGCGGCAATTCGGTAAGCTTCACTGTAGGTTGGATAGTTCAATACGTGGTTTATAAAATACCGGATATCTCCTCCTAACGACATAACGGCTTGCCCGAGATGAATCAGGTCACTGGCGCGCTCGCCTAGAATATGGATGCCTACCAGTTTCAGTGATTCCGTTTCAAAAACCAGTTTCAGAAGTCCATCTTGCTGGTTACTGATATCGCCTTGTGTGATGTTTTTGTAATAGGCTCTTCCAACGGTTACATCCAGCCCATTGGCTTTTGCTTCTTTTTCAGTCATACCAATACTGGAGATTTCAGGAATAGAGTAAATCGCGTGTGGTATTTCGGGAGGTACATCCAGTGCCTCAATGCCAAACATCCGGCAGGAAGCGATACGCCCTTCAGAGAAAGCAGAAGATGCCATTGCCGGGAATCCTTTTACATCTCCGCCAGAGTAGATATTAGGAATAGATGATTGATTGTTATCATTGACGATTATGTATCCTTCATCGTCCACTTCCACCCCGACTTCTTCAAGTCCGATGTTATCGGTATTCGGAACTTTACCCCCAAGATAGAGCACGTGCTCGGTTTCAATTACCCGGTCGCGCTTATTTTCGTTGTCATTTCTGAGGTTGTATTTAACTTCCGTGGTATTTCTCAGAGCATTTTGCTTGATTTCAATGTTTTCGGCGTCCGAAAAGACTTCAATCTTTTGTTTATCGAGAATCTGCTGAAGCTGTTCAGAAATCTCATTATCCAGAAAGGGAAGGAACGTGTCGTTTTCATTTAAGATAGAAACACGGCTGCCCAGGTTAGAAAATGTAGTTGCATATTCGAGTGCCCGAACCCCTTCTCCAATTACAACCAAGCGGCGGGGAATATGGGTAAGACTAAGAATAGAGGTGTAGTCAAAGACCTTGTCATGGTCCAGATCGAATCCTTTTGGTTTAACGGGTTTACTTCCTGTTGAAACTAAAATGTATTCGCCCGAATACGTTTTTTTGGTTCCATCTGAAGCTTTAACTTCTACTTCATGGTCACTTTTTAGCTTGCCAAATCCACGTACTGTATCAATTTCATTCTTATCGAAATCGGCTTTAACCTTGGTGTTTTTGCTTTCCAGAATCTGATTTTTGTACATCAGAAGATCAGCCATCTGGTGATGCTGATAAGCTTTTTCTTTAGCCAGGTCTTTAAACTGGTTTTGAAAGCGTTGTATAATTCGAGCTGTTTCCCGAAGGGCTTTACTGGGGATGGTACCCGAGTTGATCCATGTTCCTCCAAAAGAATCTTCGTTGGCTTCAATGACCAACACTTTTTTATCAAATTTAGAGCTTTGCATGGCGCAGGAAAATCCCGCAGGCCCGCTTCCAATAACAATAACGTCGTAATCGTACTTCATAAATAGGCTGAGTGAGAGTGTGAGCTCAAAGATACTTCAATTTTAAGAGGATTTCAGAGTTACATTCACTCATAGTGTTAACATATCTAAAAGATAGATTGTTTAGATGGGTGCAGGAACGAATTTTAGCGGGGTATTGCTTATGTTTGGGAACGATAAATTAAAGGCGCACAACTTGTAAGCGTCCATTTAACCAGAATTTAATTTGGAGGTAAAAATGGCTTATTCTCTACCCGATCTTCCTTACGACTACGATGCATTAGAACCACACTTCGATGCTCGTACCATGGAGATCCATCACACAAAACATCACCAAGGTTATACAAATAAGGTGAATGCAGCTCTTGAAGGTCACAAATTTGCTGACCTTGATATTGAAGAAGTATTACGCAGAATTGATGAAGTACCTGCAGATAAGAAACAGGCTGTAATTAATAATGGCGGTGGGTATGCAAACCATAAACTTTTCTGGACTATCCTTTCTCCAAATGGCGGAGGAAAGCCGGAAGGTGATTTAGCTGATGCCATCAATGATACTTATGGCAGCTTAGATAAATTCAAAGAAGAGTTTTCCAATGCTGCAGGTTCGCAGTTCGGATCCGGATGGGCATGGTTGTCTGTTGACAGCAGCGGAGACCTTCACGTTCACTCAACGGCAAACCAAGACAGTCCCTTAATGAAAGGATTTACTCCTATTCTTGGACTCGATGTTTGGGAACATGCCTATTATTTGAACTATCAAAATCGTCGTCCCGACTATATTTCTGCATTTTGGAATGTAGTAAACTGGGATCAGGTAGCCGAGAATTACGAAGCTGCTAAATAAACACGATGTTTGATTAGTGATTTTTGGCGGTGAACATTCTTGTTCACCGTCATTTTTTATTTTATGGGATCACTGTTTTTGATGAGAACTATCAGAATTAGCAATTGAGCAGCTGGTAAAAATTAATGCGAGAGTTTGTATATTTAAACGAATTAAAAATCGACAAGAGGTAATGTTATGCAATTTGGATTTGGTGTAGGCCCTGATACTTCCTGGATGCGTGAAGAACTCACTCAGTTTGGAGTAGAAGAACTAAAAACGACGGAAGATGTAGACCGTGCAATGAAAGAATACAAAGGTACCATGCTTTTGGCTATCAATTCTGTTTGTGGATGCGCGGCAGGTAATGCACGTCCCGGACTTGGAATTGCACTGGAGCAATCTGATGTGAAACCAGATCATATGGTCACGGTTTTTGCGGGGCAGGATAAAGAAGCAACAGCTCATGCACGTGATTACTTTTCAGAATATCCTCCATCTTCTCCTGCTTTTGCATATTTCGTGGATGGAGAGATCAAAGCTATGATTCCCCGTCACCGGATTGAAGGCCGTACTAAAGATGAAGTTGCGGCAGATCTTAAGATGGTTTTTGAAGCTTTCTCTAAAGAGAACAGAGAGAAAGCTGAGAAAGAATAGAAAACCATTCTTATCATAAGTGTTATTTGAAAGCCGGCTTTAAAGTCGGCTTTTTTTATGTATCGACAATCTGATTACCTCAATCTTGCCGGTAAGAGGAAACAAAAACAAGGAGTTTGGCAGGTAGTAGTCTTTTTGAGAAGTATATAGTACATTTTGGAAACAAATCTACCGGCTATGAATGGCGAAATTTCCAAGAAAGCTATTATTGTAGAAGATAATCTCATTCTTTCGCTTTTATATGAGAACTATCTCAAAGAAATGGTTTTTAAAACCGTTGGGGAGATTAAAAGTGGAGAAAAGGCTGTTGAGCTTGTAAAAAAATACACGCCTGATGTAGTCATTATGGATATCATGCTGGATGGGAAAATGGATGGTGTGGAAGCTGCCACGGAAATCCGAAAGTTTTCGATGGCACCTATAGTGTTTATCACAGCCAATACAGATCCTGCTCACCTGAAAAGAGCAGAGCAGATTGAAAACTCTAAGTTTTTACGAAAGCCTATCTCTGAAGATAAACTCAAGAAAGCAGTCAATTATCTGTTGTCTAAGCCCAAGGTTTAGCCTTTATTTATTGGCTCCGAAATCGATTTCTTTCCCATCTTTAAAAATTCGGGTGCCTTCAGCACTTTTCTTTTCGCCTTCCGGTCCAAATCCATAAATAGTTGAGGCCAGTTCTTCTTCAGACCGATCTTCACCAACTTTTCTGGGCTCGTCTTTATAAAAACTATCCATATGTAAGGTTTGGGTTGGGAATGCAAATTCGACTCCTGTTTCTTTGGCGAGCTTAAGTACCTCGAGGAAGAAATTATGTCGTTGCTGTAGTTCAGTGCTCCAATCGGAGACATCAAAAAAGACGTATACCAAAACGTCCAGAGAATGAGCCCCAAAGGAGTTAAAGTGCACTTCATACATATCCTGCCGAAAATGTTTGTTGGCTTTCACAATGGCTTTAATGCCTTCAACAAAGGCCTCCATTTGTTCGGGTGTGGTGGAATAGGTCAGGTTCAAAACCGTTTTTAGTCTTCGGTATTTTCGCAAACCCAGGTTGTCGATATCGGTGTTGGCAAGGTTTGAATTGGGTACGCTCACCAATGAATTATAGAAGGTTCGAACTCGGGTAGAGCGGAAGCCTACTTCCTCCACCGTTCCTTCCACATCCCCAACTTTAATCCAATCGCCCATTTTAAAAGGACGGTCGAGCAGGATGGTGACGGATCCAAAGAAATTGGCCAGCGTTTCCCGGGCGGCTAATGCTACGGCTAAACCACCAATTCCAAGACCAGCTATCAGAGAAGCAACGTTGTACCCATTGTTCTGAAGGATAGCGATGACACCCATCACAATCACAAAAAAGCGCAGGGTTTTACGGATGAGAGGTACAAGCTGATCGTCAAGCTGAGTTTCGGTTTTCGAGGTAAGTACACTCAGGTATTGCGAAAATACATCAGCCAGATTATAAAGCAGCCAAACCACACCGACCGAAACCACGATTTCCAGGATGGCGGAAAGATAATAACTGATATTCACCGAGAACTGCAGATTGGAATAAGTAAGCAGGAAAAAGATCATCAGAAAAATAAAAGCAGCCGGTTTTTCTACACTGTCAATCAGGTCATCATCCCAGGTGAATTTCGTTTTTTGAGCTAATCGCTTCACATAATTATCGAGTATAAAGCCGAAGATTTTCATCAGAATGAGCCCCGTCAACAGCCAAATAAATACTGCGATATACTGCCAGATTTCAATACCCAGCCATTCATTGTGTGCCCATTCGGGGAGATTATCAGTAATCAGAGTTACATATCCCGAAAAAGTATCATCGTATAATTCCGGAATGCGATTGATGGTAGCTTCTGAGAATACCCACTGGTTTTGATCTGATTTAATCAGGTACACTTCGGGTAAAGATGGGAACAAAATATACTGCTGAAGTCCGGACAGGCTGTCGGTGTAGTTGGGATTGGAGGGAATCTGATTATAATCGATGAGCAGACCACGGGCATCCAGTACTTTTAAAAGTTCGCTGGCCAGTTCCAGTTTTTGTGCTTCTCCGGAATCAGAAAGCTTCATGGTTTTAATAACAAAATCCGGACTTTTATGGCCGCTCTGCTGCCAGTGCAAAAAGGTGTGAACGGCTCTTCTTGGGTTAGCCAGAAGGTCTTCGTCTCTTGGCTGTGGCTGATTCTGAAATGCAGAAAGGTCAGGGATTATGAACAGTAGAGCTGTAAGCACTAAAAAGCCGGATTTCATTCGGGCAGACATAACTCGGTTTTTTTGATTTGGAATAAGTCTCCAAATCTAAGAAATGTGGAGCTTGTTCTGAAAAGAGATAAGCAGAAATAAAAAGGCTCCGACGCAAAGCGTCAGAGCCAGGTTGTATTTTGGCGTAATAGCCAGTGAATCAGGTTCGATTAATCAGTTATGATTCATCATTTTTGTTGTTCCCTGACTTACCCCGGTCGGCCATTGTTTTGAAGGCTTCGAGGAAATCCATTGGCAGTGGGAGGAAGGCAAAAGTGGCGTTCTCCTCACTGATTTCATTCATGGTCTGTAGGAACCGCAACTGTAAGGCGGCTGGTGCAGTTTCGATCATCTTGGCAGCATCCACCAGTCGTTCTGCGGCCTGAAACTCACCTTCAGCATTAATGACTTTCGCTCGTCGGTCACGTTCGGTTTCAGCCTGCCGTGCCATGGCACGTTTCATGTTTTCCGGAAGTACCACATCACGAACCTCAACAGAAACCACTTTTATTCCCCAGGGATCGGTTTGGGTATCGATATTCTGCTGAATTTGTTTGTTAATTTTTTCCCGATTAGCGAGCAGTTCATCCAGTTCAACCTGACCAATAATACTTCGCAGCGTTGTTTGCGCCAGCATAGATGTAGCATGTATATAGCGCTCAACCTGAATAACAGCTGCTTCAGCATCCACAACCCGGAAGAAGGTGATCGCATCCACATTAACAGTTACGTTATCTTTGGTGATTACTTCCTGACGGTCTACATTGATAGTTAAAACGCGCAGGTCAACGCGCTCAACTTTATCAATGAACGGAATCAGCACGATCAGGCCCGGACCTTTTACGCTTTGGAATTTACCAAGCCTGAAGACAACGGCTCGTTCATACTCACGCAGAATTTTGAAAATCTGTGGGGCTAATAACACAAGAAAAACAACGATAGTTATTAGCCATGTGATATAGCCAGAAAAAATCTCAGTTGACTCCATGTTCAATCTCCTTATTTGGGGTGTATGATTTTACGGTAACGGTGAGTCCTTCAAAACGGACAATCTCGCACCATTCGTTAGATTCAATTTCTTCTCCTTCGGTAACAGCATTCCAATATTCACCTGAAATGAGCACCCGGCCACCTTTTTCATTTACATCATCAATCACTTTTGCTTTTTTACCAATCAGTGATTCCAATCCGGTTCGGTGTCGGGTGAATTGGGCTTTAATACCAGATGTGGCAATCCATCCAAAAAAGATAACAGTCATAATGGTAGCCGGAACCAGCCAGTACCAATCGAGCTGCATGTTTTTGGGAAATTCCTGGAAGAGCATGAGGGCACCAAGAAAAAAGGAGACGGCGCCTCCTGTCATCAGTATTCCAAAAGTGGGGGTGAACGCTTCAATCAAAAACAAAACGATAGCTAATCCGATCAATACAAAACCAGCCACGTTGATGGGCATGGTAGCAGATCCATAAAGCAGTAAAATCAGCGCAATTACTCCGGCTACACCCGGCACAATAGCTCCGGGATTGGTTACCTCGCCTACAATACCATAAATGGCGACCATGGTTAAAATCAGCATAATTTCAGGGCGCATGATGAAACTGAAAAATTGCTCTGCAAAAGTTTCACCTTCCCGGGTAATACTGGCTTTGGATGTTTGGAGAGTATCGCCTTCGATAACTAACCCATCCATTTGAATAAGCAGTTCATTTAAGTCCTGAGATACAAAATCAATTACATTCAGCTCAAGAGCTTCAGTTTCGGTGATGGCAGCGCCATCCCTAACAGCTGATTTTGCCCATTCTGCATTCCGGTCACGCTCTTTCGCGATGTTTTCGATGAAGCTTTCTGAATAGTTAAAAATCTTTTTCTGCATCACGGAGTCCTGTTGCTGTCCGCCCATAGAAACAGGTGAAGCCGCACCAATAGTGGTTATAGGTGCCATAGCTGCAACATGAGCTGCCAGCGTGATGAAAGTGCCGGCGCTTCCCGCATTGCCTCCTGATGGGGTAACATAAACAGCAATGGGCATTTCAGAGGCCAGCATTTCCTGAACAATATCTTGTGTTGAGGTAAGTAGTCCGCCAGGAGTATCAAGTTCAATGATAAGTATTTCATCACCTCGTTCACGAGCAATTTCTAATCCTCTTCGGATATAATTGGTGGTAGTTGGTCCTATAGCTCCCTGAATGGTAATGACAGTAACTGATGGCTGAGCAGTTGAATCAGACTGTGCATAGGAAGACGGAGCAAATACAGAGGTAAGAAAAACCCCCAGAATAAACAGTGATATTTTTTTGATCATGCCCATATAAACCTAATGCTAACCGTATTCTTAAGGTTCCATTTATTGTAAGCAATCGATGGAAATAAACAAAGCTTATTCGCTGCGAATGGCGTTAACCGGATTGATTAGAGCTGCTTTTATAGAATGGTAGCCTACAGTACCCAGAGCAATGATCAAAATCAAAAGACCTGACCCTAAGAATAAAAGAGGGAGCGAGCTGATGAAATCGAAGCGGTAAGAGAAATTCTCAAGCCATTTTGAGCCCAGATAGTAAGTTACTGGCCAGGCGATGATATTTGCAATGCCCACAAGAATGAGGAAATCTTTGGAAAGTAAGCCAACAATATTGATAACGGAGGCACCAAGACTTTTTCGAATTCCTATTTCTTTTTTTCTAAGCTGAGCCGAATAAGATGCAAGCCCCAGAAGGCCCAGGCATGCAATTAGAATACACAATATAGAAAAGGAATTAGAAAGAGAGCTCATGGTCGTTTCGGCTTTATAGATCTCATCTAATCGGTCATCAAGAAAGCGATACTCAAAAGGATCAATAGGATTAACTTCTTTCCATGTTTTTTCAAGGTGTTCCAAGGCCCCGGTTACATCACCTGGAGCAATTTCTACAGCAGTATGTTCTATTGAGCCCAGAATAGGTCGAGTTCCTTCTACCAGGCGAAGAATGAGGGGTTCAATTTCTTTTTTGAGGGAAGTGTAGTTGAAGTCTTCCAGCACACCGATAACACTAAAAGGCTGCCGCTCTCCACTGGGCGGGTAGTAATAAAAAATTTCCCCCAAAGCCTCCTCAGGTGTTTCAGCGTCAAGTTTTGAAAGCATTTTTCTGTTGATCATTACGGCATTTTCCGCGTCTGTGGAGAAATCTCTGGAGAAAGAACGGCCGGCTAAAATTTCCAGATCAAAAGTCTCAATTACGTCATGCGTAACGTGAAGAACCAGGTTCATTCCATCTTGGTCCTCTCCGGTACCGGCAGGCATATATCGATAATATTCTTGTTTTTCGGAACCGGGGATTTTGCCAAGCCCTGTAACTGACTCAATTTGTGCATGGGTCAGGCTCTGCTCTTTAAAAGTCTCAAATTCCCAGGCAATCAGGTTTTGTTTGGTTGGCAGCATCACTACAAAGTTTTTGTCGAAGCCCAAGTTCTTATCCTGAATATATTCGAGCTGCAGATAAATGATTGAAGTTCCAATAATCAGAATTACTGATAGGGTGAATTGGAATGTTACCAGTACTTTTCGGAATAAGGATCCACCTTTTCTTGTTGCATTTCCTTTTAGCACGGCAACAGGTTCAAAAGAAGACAGGTATAATGCAGGGTAGAGTCCGGAAATTAACCCAACAAAAGCAGTAAGTAATAAGATACCCGGGATAGTATAAATGTTATCAAAGGGGCTGAAGGTGATAGACTTAGAAGTCAGCTCATTGAAAAATGGCAAGGCAACAATCAGAATAATGATTCCAAGAGTAATAGCGAACAGGGTAACCAGGAATGATTCCCCGATAAATTGATAGAATAGTTGTTGTTTATGACCACCCAATACTTTTCTCATCCCAACTTCACGGCTGCGTTCCATCGACCGTGCGGTAGAAAGATTCATAAAGTTAATACAGGCAATTATTAGTATAAACGCAGCAACAACAAGCAAAATGTAGATATAGGCTATGGAACTGTTTACTTCCATTTCCTGCTCGCGGTTCGAGTTCAGGTAAATATCTGTGATTGGCTGGAGTTCAGGCTTTACGGACTCATCCATCGGCCATCCGGAATAGGCGCGGTAGTATTTATCTTCCAGAGTAACCAGTTGGCTATTCAATGATTCAGAGCGGATATCATTTTTCAACAGTACATAGGTCCAGATCGGATTCCATAGCCAGCTCTGGTTATACTCCGGGCTGCTTGCATAAATTTCATTCAAGCTGGTGAATGAAGCTACCAGGTCAATTTTCATATGAGACTGTTCAGGCCATGGTTCCATAACACCGGTGACGGTCATTTCTCGTATGCCTTTGTAGCTGAGTGTTTGGCCGATTGGGTTTTCATCCCCAAAATACTTTTCGGAAAGTTCTTCACTAATTACCAGGGAAAGAGGGTTTTTGAGAGCTTCGGAAGGATTTCCCTGCACAAGTTCAGCTGAAAAGACATTAAAAAAAGTAGAGTCTACGAAATAGAAATTACTCTCCCGGAACGAGACTTGATCTTCGCGGTTGAGGAAGGTGTGATTCTCTTCCTGCATATCAAAAAAGCGCACGGTTTTCTCAACAAAGTCAGGGAACTCGGCGTCTAACACCGGGCCTAATGGGAAAGGGGTTGTAGCTTGTTCTTCCGTTCGGTCTTCCGAAGTCATGGTTTGAACCACGCGGAAAATACGATCAGAGTTTTGGTGAAATTTATCGTAGCTCCATTCATTAAGCACATAAAGCACGATTAACATGCTGGTGGCTAAGCCAATAGCCAAACCCAAAATATTAATGAGAGAGTATCCTTTATTTTTAATAAGATTTCTTATCGAAACCTTAAGATAATTTTTAAACATCAGCGATTCCTATCACTTTGCCAACAGACCAAAACATCCAACTAAAGTCCCATATTTATTTTGCGAGTCAGAAGTGAAGTGAGAGTAGTCTGACTCAACGTATCATATAACTAGAGTGCCGAGGTTACAGATTGTTACAAAAAAAAGAAGGGATAAAATAACAGCCAATTTAAAAAAGCATAATATGAAGCAAAGAAATAAAGGCTTATTGGTTTTGAGTAAACCCATATAAATGTTGCAATGGAATTTAATCAAAGGGAATGTTTTAGGAAGCCCGTTTCTCAAGAAAGGGGATAATGTTATTCTCCAGAAGGTTAAATATGGGCTCTTTATAAGTCCTGCGCTGTGTAGCACCATTTAATGAGTTAGTAATAACGGCAACGCTGTTTAGCTCAGGGATCATAAATATATACTGTCCGCCAAATCCCCAGGCAAAAAATACCTTATAGCCAGCTACGGGTCGGTTCCACCACATGTATCCATAATCATAGGGATTATAATTACTCCGGGTGTAGGTTTTGAAAGAGTCTCGCACCCACTCTTTGGACACAATACGCTGGCCATTATAAGTGCCGCCATTCAGCATAAGCTGACCTATTTTCAATAAATCATCAGGCGTCATAGCCATATTGTTTCCGCCCATATAGAAACCGTTTGGGTCACGATCCCACCCTCCGATGTTGATATCCAATGGGTCAAATAAATACTCTTCTGCGAAGGCCTTTGTACTCATGCCGGTTGCCTTGGCTATGATAACTGAAAGAAGGTGAGAGGTGCCTGTGCTGTAGACCATAGTGTCTCCTGGTTCTTCCACAAAAGGCTGATCAAGTTGAAATTCGACCCAGTTATCGCTTATCACCCAGGCACCATAATTATAAAAACTAGTAGTCTCTAACCCGGATTGCATGGAAAGCAGGTTCCGGAGGGTGATACGTGCTTTTTTAGGGTTTGGGTTTTCTTCAAAGTATTCCGGAAAATAATCTCCCAGAGTTTCATCCAGTGCAATATCACCTTTATCTACAGCGATACCAGTCAGAAGAGAAATAATGCTTTTTGAGGCTGACTTTATGTTGTAGGGATAATCAGGAGAAGCATTGCGAAAAAACTCTGCACCCAGTAATTCCCCATTTTGTTGAATGAGTACGCTTCGCAGTGTATTTATTGATTCAGCTTCATCAAAAAGGTTATCTATTGAGTTCTTTTCAATAGGCTGTGCAAACAGAAAAGCATTACACAGCAAAAAATAAGATGTAAGCAAAATGACTCGCAAGGGAGATATATTCATTCTAGATTTTTAAATCGAAAGGTTACCGGAATTTTATCATCAAACGGTGAGCCGATGTGATAGAGTTCCCATTCAGAGTCATAATTCATGATTCGATCCCTAAGGATAGTGATTAAATCCTCAGAACTTCCATTTTCTGAATGCCAGTCAAAGGTTTCGACACGGAACTTCAGGTTTCGCTTTTCGCCATTAACATGAACATCGAGGTTAACAACGCTTTCTACATTTGGGACGGTAAATTGAACACGTACATTATGCATGGTTTCTCCGGTTAAAGTGAATAACGGGCAATTATACTGTCAATGGGACAAAAAAGATGCCATTTTCTGAAAAACGCACTTTAATTTGCACAGAGGGGTATCTGAGGGAGAAAAGCGTTCGGAAACAGACAGCAACTGTTCGGTTCTGGACGGTGTGAGCTATCTATTTCCAAAGTAAAATCCTTTTATCAAATCATTGTCGGGAAGGCTGGAAATGCTCTGATCTCCCATCAAAAAGGAAATAACATGCTGATACGCTTTATCAAGTTTCTCCAATTCTTTTTTCTCTACAAAAACGGTAAAGCTGTAGATGCGTTCATTTCCCTGGAATACAGTAATGCGATAGTTTTTGGTGATATCCCGGTCTAATCGAATGGAAAAAAGATGGTATTCGAACTCATGTATTTTCTTCCCTGGCTGAAGTTCTTCGGTATCTTCCTGCTTTTTTATTTGTTTTATGATGGAAGCAAAATCAGGTTCGGGCGGAAGCTCTGGTGGTACCTGATCACCGTTGAAAAGCTTTTTGATAAACTGAAGCATTGAAATGGATAACCGGTTCGAATTTGTTATAAACTTACATTAAAATAAAAGTAAAAAAGGAGTTTTTATGACTTTCTTGCCATCAGGAAACTGGTTAGACAATATCAGCAATGTTATTTATGCAGAAACTCAGCAACACGAACATCATTTTGACTTGACGGTTAACGAGATCCATAAGATAACAGGAGCCGGAACCCTTGATTTTGGAGGCAGTGAATTTAAGCCTGCAACTACCGAGAAACTAAACCCTGAAAAACAAAAGGCGGATGATGACTATGGATGGTGGAAGCTTCGGGAAGGTCCGTATAAGATCATCTTCAATGAGTCATTGAATGACCTGGATAATAAGGTTGCACTCATTTCACCACATCCTCACCTTAGAGAAGCTGGGGTGGTAGCTGATACCTATTTGATTACCACTGATAAAGAATCCGGAATTTTTTCAATCAATATCACGATTTCTGAAGCCGGCTGTAATATCAAGGAAAATGCCCGTGTCGCTGAATTAAGGGTGATTGGTAGTTAATTTTCTGCGGGTTCCTTATAAGGATTTTCTTTTACAAGAGCACCATCCTGCAGGTTTATAATCCTGTTTCCGTAGTCAGCCATTTTTTCGGAATGTGTAACCTGAATGATGGTGACCCCTTCTTCATTGAGTTTCTTAAACATCTCCATGATTTGCTCGCTTTGCTCGGAATGAAGGTTCCCGGTAGGTTCATCAGCTAAAAGCAGTTTTGGGCTTCCAATAATAGCTCGGGCGACGCCCACTACCTGTTGTTGCCCGCCGGAAAGTTGTGGAGGGAACAGATCTTTCTTAGCTACAATATTGAACCTGTCCAGAATATCAGCAACCATAGCTTTACGCTGTTTACTTTTTACTTTACGATACAACAACGGCATTTCAATATTTTCGTATACGGTTAGCTCATCGATTAGATGATAGGCTTGAAATACAAAACCAATATGCGACTTATGATAATCCGATTTTTTGCGTTCGCTCAGGTTATGAACCGGTTCACCCAAGAAAGTATATTCCCCTTCTGAAGCATCATCTAAAAAGCCAATAATATTTAGAAGGGTTGATTTTCCTGCTCCGCTGGGCCCCATTATCGTTATGAATTCCCCCTCCTCAATGTCCAGATTAATTCCTTTCAGGATGAAGGTGCGTTGAAACCGCTTGTCGATGTATTTGTCTATGTTTCTAAGTTGGATCATTTTTTTGTAATCAGTTCTCAGTGTACAGTCAGCAGTGAATAAACAGACATATGCTGTAAAATAGTCACCGTTCTTGTGTAACTGAATTTATTCACTTCTTAAACTTTCTATGGGGTTTGTTACGGCGGCTTTGATAGATTGCCAGCTAACGGTTAGCAGAGCGATTGCTAATGCAGACAGTCCTGCCAAAATGAAAATTATTGGTCCAATTTCAATGCGATAAGCAAAGTCTGCCAGCCATTGATTCATAAAATACCAAGCTATGGGAATTGCGATTAGAAGCGATAATCCAACCATTTTTAAAACTTCAATATTCAGCATTAAAATGATCTGTTTAACTCCGGCTCCCATAACTTTTCGGATACCAATTTCTTTAGTTCTTTGCTGAGTAGAATAGGTAGTAAGTCCAAATAATCCAAGGCAAGCAATAAATAGCGCGAGCAGGGTGAGGCCACCAAATACCTGTCCTAACTTTTGTTCGGCACCATACTGTCGATCTAAATCATCACTGAGGAAATAGTACCAGAAATGACTTCCCGGTGTTACGCTGTTCCATGTTTCTCTGATTTGAGCTAACGTCTGTTCTGTACTTCCGGCGCTCAACTTAATGACAGTCATATTAATGTCATTGCTGACATGAATAACAAGTGGTTCAACCGGGTTGTGGAGGGAGGCGTAATTAAAATCGTCAACTACGCCAATCACTTCTCCCTGCTTGGCAACTTCAAAAGAAGAACCATCTTCACTAAAATTATACCATGATAATTCTCTGCCTATAGGATTATCCCAGCCAAGATAATTTGCCGCAGCCTGATTGATTACAAAAGCCTGTGTAGCATCTGTTGAAATTTTCTCTTCAAAACCTCTGCCCATTGCCATTTCCATTCCTAGAGTTTCCATGAAGCCGGGGTTAACCCTAAGAGTTCGCATAGTAGGTAAAGAATCAGGAGCCATTTCGGCTGTTCGGATGGGATAGAATGGCAGGCGCTGTCCGGGTACATTATATGCCGCTGAAACCAGTTCTATTTCGGGCATCTTTTCCAGTTCTGCTTTCATAGCTTGATAATTTTCAGCTCCGGTAATAATGATTTTTTCATCACTGAAACCCAGGTCTTTCTTTTGCATGAAGTTGATTTGGGAATAAACCGTTAAGGCTGCTACAATCAAAAAGATGGAAATAGTGAATTGAAAGACTACCAACCCTTTTCGAAGGTTTCCGCCCGATGAAGAAGCTCTGTCTGTGTTTTTTAAAATACTAACGGGTCTAAATTTCGATAGGAAAAATGCAGGATAGCTGCCCGATAACGTACCTACTAAAAGGGCCAGTCCGAAAAACCCTGTAATAGCCATCCAGTTTTGTTGGTAAGGGATGGTTAGTGGGTTTCCTGTAAAATTGCTGAAAAAAGGCAGGCTGATTTCAACCAGAATTAAAGCCAAAGACAAGCCCATTAAGCTAAGAATAATCGCTTCGCCTAAAAACTGACCAATTAGCTGACTTTGTTGGGCCCCTAACGCTTTTCGCATGCCTACTTCTTTTTTCCGCATGGTGGAATAAGCGGTAGATAAGTTCATAAAGTTGATGCAGGCAACTATTAAAACAATGATTGCTATGGTTGCCAGAATTACTACATAATTGAAATCTCCGGTAGCAGCAATGTCTTTTTGAGCCTTTTCAAAATAGATGTCATTCAGGGGTTGAAGATATGGGGCAGGAAAGTTCTCTTCCGTGTATTTGTCGAATGTAGATGCAATCGCAGTTTCAACCTGATCAGGTTGAACATGTTCAGGGAGTTGAATGTAAGTATAGAATCCTGCCCAGGTCCAATTCTCCATCATACTGCCCATAAATGTTTCCAGCAATTCGATTGGAACCAAAAATTCGTAGCGGTGATGTGAATTTAATGGCACGTCTTCAAAGACGCCGGTCACTTCTAAGTCACGGCCCCACATGGTCAGGGTTTTTCCAAGAGGACTTTCTGTACTAAAATATTTCTCAGCCATCGACTCACTGATTACAATTTGATTCGAAGAAGAAAGAGCTGTTTCCTTATTTCCCAGAACCAGCGGGTGAGTAAATACATTGAAGATTTCAGGATCAGTAAAAGTGATATTTCTTTCGGCAAATTGTTTGTCCTTAGAAATGATATCTGAAGGTGACTTAATCGGCCAGAACCGTACAACATCTTGGACAATTTCTGGGTAGTCATTTTTGAGAGCAGGGGCTAAGGTAGGTGGAGTTGCTGCAATATCTCCATTAAGTACTCGGTATATTCGTTCTGAGTCAGTATGATAATCGTCATAACTCAGCTCATAATTCACCCACAAGCCAATAATGATGCAGGCTGCAAGCCCAACTCCCAAGCCCACTGTATTGATAAAAGTGTAAGATTTATTTTTTACTAGGTGACGAAATGCAATCTTGATGTAATTTCTAATCATAATATTCTAAGATGAAGCAATTAGCTATTATTTATTCACTTCTTAAGCTTTCGGTAGGATTGATTAATGTTGCTTTAACGGACTGATAGCTTACCGTAAACCATGCAACGACTAAAGTAAGCAATCCTGAAATAAGGAAAATGCCAACTCCCAATTCGATACGATAGGCAAAATCTTGCAGCCAGATATTCATGCCATACCATGCAATAGGAGAAGCAATTACAAAAGCGATGGCTACTAGTTTGGTGAATTCTTTATTCAATAAGAAAACAATATGACCTGAAGAAGCTCCCAACACTTTACGAACTCCAATTTCCTTGGTTCGCCTGATCACCATAAGTGATGCAAGTCCGAATAATCCCAGGCAGGCAATGATTATGGCAAGGGCGGATCCGAAGAATACAATTTTACTGAGCCGTTCCTCCTGCTGGTACTGATTGTCTACAGCCTGGTCTACAAAGGTATAATTAAATGGGGTTCCTGCAGCTGCCAATGTCCAGCTTTCTTCTATTTGACTCATGAGAGACGGGAGGTTTTCGGAAGTAAACCGTATGGAAATCCTGGGTGTTGGCGATGCATTAAAACCAACATTTTCAATCCCACTGAATAATATATTCGGATTAATAGTTAACGCGAGAGGCTCAACTTCTTTGTGTAGTGATTCGTAATGAAAGTTTTCAATAACGCCAATGATTTCGTGGTCTTCAAAATTAGGTCCTGGCAGGCGTTGCCCGATTGGGTTCTGCCATCCATAGTCATCAACCAGAGCCTGATTGACAAGAATGGCTCTTCTTTGGTCAGACGGATTATTAATTGAAAAATTCCTTCCCGATAAAATGTTTATTTCATAAGTATCCAGAAAGACGTGATCAACAATGTTAAAATTGAAATATCGTTTTTGCTCATTTTGATCTCTGAAATCAGCTGAAATCCACCCACCAGATTGAACCGGGGTAAATGAGGATAAACTAAATGAAGTGATTTCAGGGGTATTGGCTAATTCTGATTCCAGTCGCTCTTTAAGGCGCATACCATCTTCGATCGTTTTCATCAAAGGTGTTCCGGGGCCTGCATTCAGATCCGTCGTTAGCACTACGACCTGTTCTTTTTGATACCCAAGATCGGTAGACCGCAAATAATCCAGTTGCTTCGTAATAATCAAGGTTCCTGCTATTAAGGCTATTGAAAGCGTGAACTGAAAAACAACCATGCTTTGCCGAAACGAATTTTTATCACCTGATAAATTTAATCTGCCTTTTAGTACTTCAACGGGTTTGAACCCTGATAGTACAAGTGCCGGATAAATACCCGCTATTAAGCTGACTACAAAAGCACCAATCAGAAAGTAGATGATGAAGCTTCCGCTAAACGTAAGCTGTAATTTAGTACCTGATAACATGTTGAATTGGGGTAGCAGCAGCTCAGCGAACAAAATTCCTGTTGCTAATGCAAAGAAAGTCATTAAAAGAGCTTCTCCCCAAAATTGGAACATAATGTGTTGGCGAACGGCTCCAATTGTTTTACGGACCCCAACTTCTTTTGCCCGGGAAGTAGAGCGACTGATAGCAAGTGTAATAAAATTAACACAGGCAATGAGAAGAATAAGTAATGCAATTCCACCCAAAATATATGAGTAAACGGGGTCGCTTACATTTGCTATGCCGACGGGGATATCTGTGTTCAGATGTATATCGGTAATGGGTTGTAATCCTACGGTATAAGACAGGTCACCTTGATTAAATTCATCTCCATAGCGATTACCTAATTCAGTGATCATCATGGATTGCATCTTTTTGTCGATTTCGTCCATTTGGCTTTTCTCTCTGAGCAATACATAGGTCTCTGCCGACACGTTGAACCAATTTGTTAATGCACCGTTACTATAAATCTTTGTATCGTTAGAAAAAGGGATGAGGATATTAAACTGAATACTAGAGTTGGTTGGAGGATCTTCAGCTACGGCAACGACTGTAAAATTATTGAATGTTTCTCCAATTTGAATACTTAGAGTCTGCTGAACGGGATTCTCTTCGCCAAAAAATTGTTGGGCTATTCGTTCAGTTATTATAACTGTACCTGGATTATCTTTGAAGGAAGCTACATCTCCCCGGATAATCTCAAAGTCAAACATTTCAAAGAATGAGGGGTCTGCAATGGAAATGATTTCTGAAGTAGATTCTGTTTGATCGGGTTTCTTTACGAGATTAGAGAAACTGGCAAACCGGCTGGTTTTTTCCACTTCCGGAATGTTATTCTCAAGAGTAGAGGCCAGAATCAGTGGCGTTACGGAATTGAAGTAAATCTCATCATTTCCATAATCTTCATGGACCCACGCCCGGTATAATCGGTCGGAGCTGGAGTGAAATTCATCATAACTCCATTCATTATGAACATAGAGTCCAATAAGCAAACAGCAGGCAATTCCAACAGCCAGCCCAAATATGTTAATAAAAGAATACACCTTGTTCTTAAACAGGTTTCGAAAGGCAATTTTGAAGTAGTTTTTTAGCATGGTTTTATAATTTATTCACTTCTTAAACTTTTAATAGGGTTAGACATTGAAGCTTTTATAGACTGAGAACTCACAGTCAACAAACTAATAATCAAGACTCCCAGGCCGCCAAGCACGAAAATGCCTATTCCCAGATCAGCATGGTAGGCAAAGTTCTGTAGCCAGTTGTTCATCACAATCCAGCCAACAGGTATAGCAAGCAAAAAAGCTATAGCCACCAGTTTCATGAAGTCAGTAGTTAAAAGCATTAAAATTTGAGGAGTAGTGGCGCCAAGTACTTTGCGGATTCCAATCTCTTTTATTCGTTGCTGGGTACTGAATAAAGCCAGACCAAACAGCCCAAGGCACGCGATAAATATGGTAACTCCTCCTCCGATGGCAAACAATCTCCCGGCTCGCACATCCGCTTGGTACATTTGTTCAATCTGCTGATCCAGAAAATGGTACTCCATCGCTGAGGCTGGATCAAATTGTCCGTGAATCTTCTTAAGTTCTTCTATAGCTGCCGGTATATTAGCTTTAGCAGAAAATTTCACTGAAAAGTAATCAATTGACTGCACTGGATTAGCCCAGTACCCTATCAACAGAGGAGCTACCTGCTGATGGAGCGACTGGTAGTTAAAGTCTTCCACCACACCAACTACACGTACCGGTTCCTCAACACCGGTTAGCCGCAGGGTCTTTCCGATAGGTTCATCCAGGTTAAGAGCTTTGACAGCCGTTTGATTAAGTAATACGGTCAGGGAATCGGTCAACTTGTTGCCGGTAAAGTTCCTGCCGGAAACGAGGTTGATATTGTAGAGTTGTAGCATATCCTCATCAAAACTCATAAAGTAGGTTTGAACAGAATCTGCCGTACTGCTTTGCCCGGACCTGGTAAAGGTCTGGGTAATATTTTTCCATTCGCCCGGCACGCGTGAAGAAACGGCTACATCCTGGATATCGGTCAGTTTCGCTATTTCCTGCTTCATTGCATCAAAACGAGCGCGTGTATTGCCGCTGTTGATATCCATTACCAGCATCTGTTCTTCCTCGAAACCAAGGTCAGCCGTTCGGATATAATCGATTTGTTTGTAAGCAGCCAGTGTTCCGATAATCAAAATGATGGACAAGCTAAACTGGGCTATAACCAGCACTTTGCGAAGCGTCAGGTTTCCACCTTTAATTTCTGTATTGGTTTTTAAAACACGGATGGGTTTGATCAGAGCCAGATAGAAAGCCGGGTAACTGCCGGAGGAAATTCCAAGAAACAATCCTATACCCAACAGTACCAAGGCAATATATCCAAACGAATCGCTGGTGATACTAAAACTTTTACCAGTAAGCTGATTAAAGTAGGGAAGCAGCAATTCAATCAAGAAATATGAACCTATACATGCCAGTAAGGCAATGACAACCGATTCTGATAAGAACTGCCCAATAAGTTGTCTCTTTTCCGCACCTGCTGCCTTTCTTATGCCAATTTCTTTACCGCGCTGTACAGAAAGAGCTGTTGCCAGGTTCATATAATTGATTCCCGCAATAAGCAACAGGAAAATACCAATGGCTGAGAACACATAGATGTAAAAGATATTACCGTGAGCGCTCTCTATACCGAACTCGATTTCCTGCGAGTTGAAATAAATGTCGGTAATTGGTTGCAGGTAGAAATTACGGGCATTCTCATTAGTAGCCTGCTGACTTTCAATAAAGCCATCAAGCTTTGTTTCGAATGATACCATATTCGCCTCTTCTCCAAGGAGCAGGTAGGTATAAGCACCATAGCGGTCCCAACTGGAAAGATATTCCTGCCAGTTGATGTTTGAATTTCTTCTCGAAAAAAGCAGATCAAACTGGAGGTGTGAATTGTCTGGTACATTTTTTACAACGGCCGTAACCGTGTTATCCCCTAAATTGCTGAAGGTCAGTACTTCACCAATAGGGTTTTGATTCCCAAAAAGCTGTTGTGCTTTTTTCTCTGAAATGACCACTGAGTTTGGCTCAGATAAGGCCGTGCTTATGTCACCCTGAACCACTTCAAAATCAAATAACTCAAAAAAAGCAGGATCTGCCATCAACCAATTACGCTCCGAAAGGGCCTCTCCTTTCCATTCCATATCTACATGTCCTATAGGCTGATAGACTCTCACCAGCTTTTCAATTTCAGGGAAGTTTTCTTCCAGTGTCGAGCCGAGCACAGGTGCCGTTTGTCCGTAGTACCGGGTTCTCTGGCCCTGGCTGTCATCTATCTCTACAACACGATAGATTTGGTCTGACTTTTCATAAAAGGCATCGTATCCGAGTTCATTATCAACATATAGATAAAGTAGTGTAGCCCCGGTAATTCCTACTGCAAGCCCCAGAATGCTTATGAAGCCAAAAACTTTGTTCCGTGTAAGATTCCGAATGGCGATTTTAAAATAGTTTTTTAGCATGGTTTTATGATTTATTCACTTCTTAAGGTTTTAATCGGGTTTAAAAAAGCAGTCTTGATGCTTTGCCCGCTTACTGTAACCCAGGCAACAAGTAGTGTAGAAAGTCCCGCTATCAGATATATAAGGGGATTGATTTCAATCTTGTATGCGAAATTGGCTAACCACTTATTCATGATGAAATAGGAAAGCGGAACGGCTAACGCGATACTTATCAATATCAATCGTGTAAAGTCTTTATTGAGCAGAAGTATCAGGTTACTGACAGCTGCACCCAATACTTTTCGAATCCCTATTTCTTTTGCTCGCTGCTCACAGATGTAGGAAGCCAGTCCAAATAACCCAAGACAGGAAATGATCAGGGCAAAAATGGAGAATAAAGTAATTGTTTTTCCTAGTGCCCTTTCGTTATTGAACATTTGCCTGAACTGCTCATCCAGGAAAAAATAACTCATGGGTTCAGCGATATCATACGCACTCCAGATAGATTGAATGGCTGAAAGTAAGTCATTTGGATTCGCTTTATTAATCTTGATGGCAAGGTCACCGCCCGAAGGACTATAAATGATGGCAGTGGGCTCGATATCGTTTTGAAGGCTTTGAAAATTGAAATCATCTACGACACCGATGACGGTGAGATCGTCATTAAGCCGGGCGCCAAGCGGGTCGGTTAGTCCCAGTTCTTTAACCGCTGATGTACTCAGAATAATTGCGGAGCTGTCGCTGGCTAACTCCCGAGAGAAATTTCTACCTTCCAATAAATGAAAACCCATCACTCCTACATAGTTTTCATCACCTAAAAACACCTGCATGGAAGTAGATTCAGACATCTCCGGGGTTTTTAAATTACGAACCCAAACACCTTCCCCAATAGGAATACGACGGCTGAAACTAGCGGTTTGTACCCCGGAAAGGTTGAGTATATCCTGCCGGAATGATTCCTGTTGATTATCGAGGCTGCTGATGTTATTGACTACCAGTACATTTTCCGTTTCAAACCCGAGGTCTTTTTCCTGCAGGAATTGTATTTGCTGAAACACTACAATGGTTGAAATGATTAAGCTGATAGCAATGGTAAATTGTGTGATCACCAGTCCGTTTCTAAAACCACTTTTCCTGATTCCACCAAAATTGTTCTTAAGCATAGAAATCGGGTTGAATCCGGATAGATAAAAAGCCGGGTACATTCCCGCCAGTAATCCCAATAGCAAAGTTACGACTGTGAATACCAGAACTTGTCCGAAATTCAAAAGCAATGCATCCATAAGATGAATGCCCGTAAATTGTTCAAATAATTTCAGGAACAGTTCACCCAGGGCCAGTCCGATAAGGAAAGCGATTAAGCTGATTATGACCGATTCGGTGAGGAACTGCTTAATTAATGCTGAGCGTTTAGATCCCAGCGTTTTACGAATACCAACTTCTTTGGCCCTTCCGGAAGATCGTGCGGTTGAAATATTTATAAAGTTAATGGCCGCAAGCAGAATGATGAAAAGGGCGATGGCAGCAGAAGCATATACATTGGTCGCATTACCAGGAGTAAAAAAATCAAAGCGCAGACTGGTTTTGAGGTGTAGGTCAGTAAGCGGCTTTACCACAAAATGATAGGCACTGCTCGTTTCACTCCACTCTTCATAAGGCTGAGTCAGGTTTAGTGTAGGGTAAATTTGGGTTTCAATGAGTTTATTCAGCCTGTTTTTTAAGTCATCTTCAGTGAATCCAGGTCTCAGCAAAACATAATTGTACATGCTGGCGCTGGTCCATGAAGTGGCTTCTGGGTCTCTTT
Source organism: Gracilimonas sp. (assembly GCF_040218225.1). Lineage (NCBI taxonomy): Bacteria > Pseudomonadati > Balneolota > Balneolia > Balneolales > Balneolaceae > Gracilimonas > Gracilimonas sp. Next base: position 305,117 of record NZ_JAVJQO010000003.1, on the reverse strand, counting down.
CAAGACTAAGCCATACTTTTGTGGTGAAGTGGGTTTTCAGAGAATTTTCACGTATTACTCCGGTAATTGTATGCGGAACTTCATCATCTCCAATTAATACTGATTTGCTTAGCACATCGGTAGTTCTGAACATTTTTTGGGCAACTGATTCAGATAAAACAACTTGATTTGGTTCATCAAGAGCATTTTCAGGGTTGCCTACTAAGAATTGATAAGAAAAGATATCGAAGAAATCTTTATCAGCGGAAAAGGTTCCGGGTTGTTCAATTTCCTTATCACCATATTTAATGGTAATCGGTCCCATCATATCTAAACTTGTAGATAAAGCTACTTCAGGGAATTCCTCAATAACCGAATCAAATACAGGAGGGCCTACAGCCATATCGCCGACATTAAAGAAGTTTACCCCGACCCTGTAGATCTGCTGCGATTGATCAAAATGCCGGTCATAGCTCCACTGCTGATAAACCCATGTCCCAATCACAAAAAAGCTCGCAAGGCCTAAAGCCAACCCAAAGATATTGATAGAAGCGTAGAGTTTCTGCCGGGTAAGGTTTCTGAACGCAATTTTGAAATAATTTCTAAGCATAATCATTCACTTCTTAAGGATTGAACCGGATTTGCGAGGGCAGCTTTTATAGATTGTAAACCGATTGTCAGCCATGAAACAGCAAGCACCGCTGCTGAACATAGAATAAAGACCCAAAGTGAGACGGAAGTTTGGGCAGTAAAGTTGTTTAACCAGTGGTTCATGAAAATGTAAACCAGGGGAAGGGCGAGCACCTGTGCAATGACTACCAAGAGTGTAAAATCTTTACCAAGCAGCATTACTATATCACTGATTTTTGCTCCCATTACTTTACGGATGCCAATTTCTTTCACCCGTTGCTGAATACTGTAAGAAGCAAGTCCAAGTAAGCCAAGGCAAGCAATCAATATGGCGATGAATGCAAAAACCTTAAATATACTACTGAGCTTAGCCTCAGAGCGATACATGCTATCGAACGTGGTATCCAGAAAAAAGTATTCGAAGGGTCTTTCCGGGTTGAATGCACTCCACTTTTCTTCAATATCGGCAGCCACACCCCTGATGTTATCAGAAGAAAGTTTGACCGATAAATAATCATGGTAAAAGGTTCGTTTGAAAACATGAATAACGACCGGATTTATGTCATTGTGGAGAGAGTTATACTGAAAATCTTCAACCACACCGATTACCTTTCCTTTTTTACGAACCAGGTCGGTTGTATAGAAACTAAGTGCTAATTCTTGATCCAGCGGGTTTTCAGTCCAGCCAAGTCGCCTGGCAGCTGTTTCATTGATGATGAATGCATGGTCTTCATCAGTGGAGAATGCCTCTGAGAAATCACGCCCTTTGATCAGGTTTAACCCGAGTGTTTGCAGATAATCGTGGTCAACAGTAAGCGTTTGCATCCCAACAGAATCAGCAGGGTTATCTGCAGGAGTGACCATAAAGCCATGGATTCCGGATTTTATACCTGGTAATCCTGAAGCCGCCGAAGCTGATTGAACTCCAGGTATTCGCTCGATTTCCTCTTTCAGTGTAGAGATGTTAAACTGGTTGGCAGTTTCGCGAATAGGCATAATCATAACCTGTTCTTTGTCAAAGCCAAGTTTTTTGTTCTGTATATAATCGAGCTGTTGCGTAATGATGATGGTGGCGAAAATCAGGGCAGTGGAAATACAGAACTGAAAAACGACCAATCCTTTTCGGAATGAGGTAATAGACGACTTTTCAGTGATCCGTTCTCCCTTAAGGGTTTGGATAGGTTTGAACGAAGACAGGTAGAATGCAGGATAGCTCCCTGCCAGAATACCAATTCCAATCAAAGCACCTGTAATAGGTATAATTACATCCCACGAACCTAAGTAGCTAAGGGAGAGCTCATAGCCGGTTAAGTTATTGAAATAAGGAAAAATCGCTTCAACAAGAATCAGCGAAAGCCCAAAACCTAGTACTGTCATGATAATAGCTTCACCTAAAAACTGGCCAATAAGCTGACCACGCTGAGCTCCCATTGCTTTCCGCATTCCAACTTCCATACCTCTTTTAGCAGAGCGGGCGGTAGCGAGATTCATGAAGTTGATGCACGCGATGATCAGAATGAATAATCCTATTCCGGAAAAAATGTAGATATAGGTAATATCAAAATTAGCAGATAACTCATTCTGAAGGTTGGAATACAAGTGAATTTCTGACACCGGCTGAAGGCCAAAACTACTGGCTTCAGCGTAGTCGTTTCCATAATACTTTTCTTCAAACGCGGAGAACTGTGCCTCTAGTACAGGTGCGGCCTGAGGATTGTTAAGTTGAACATAGGTATACATGGGAGGATGATATTTAACGTTGTATTCCCAGGGTCTTAGCCGGCTCAGGCTTTCAAAAGAGATTACATAGTCAAACTGGATATGCGAATTGCCGGGGGGATTTTTGACGACCCCGGTAATTTCAAAATCAAAAGTGTTTCTTGAGTCTTTGAGTCGTAACGACTTTCCTATAGGGTCATCATCCCCAAAGAATTTTGCGGCAACTTGTTCTGTGATAACCACTGTAAGTGGCTGATCAAGGGCGGTAGCAGGATCTCCTTTTTTAAATGGAAAGGAGAACATTTCAAAAAAAGCAGAGTCTGCCAAAATAATACCATCTTCCTGATAGCTGGTGTTATCAGGCCCTGTGACCAACCCCGAACTTGGATAGAGGTGTGTAATTTTTTCGATGGAAGGAAATTCTTCAGCCAAAGCAGGTGCAAGTGCTGAGTAGGTGGTAGCATAGGTGTCTGCAGTTCCGTCTGCTTGTATACTTTCGGTTACTCGATAGAGTTTGTCATAATTTGCATGAAATTTATCGTAAGAAAGTTCATGTATTACATATACAGCTATAAACAGTACGCAGCCCAATCCAACAGCTAATCCAAGAATGTTTATAACCGAATACAACCTGTTTTTGAACAGATTTCTAAGTGCGATTTTGAAGTAATTTTTTAGCATGATTTTATGATTTATTCACTTCTTAAACTCTTTACAGGGTCTGCCATAGCGGCTTTTATAGCCTGATAGGAAATAGTGCCTACAGCTATTGTGAGAGACATGAAACCAGCTAGCAGGAATGCCCACCACGGGATAGGGATGCGATAGGCGAATTCCTGCAGCCAGTTTTGCATAGCGTAATAACATATGGGGATACTTATCAGAAAGGCGATACCGACCATAGTTGTAAATTCGGAGGAAAGCAGCCAGGTTATTTGTGATACCTTTGCTCCCAACACTTTCCTGACACCGATTTCTTTACTGCGCTGCTGGATTGTATAGCTTATCAAGCCATATAAGCCCATGCAGGCTATCAGAATGGTTAAAAATGTGAATAAGGTCAGCATTCTTAAAAACCGTTGGTCGGTCTCATATAATTGATTGAGATGGTCATCTAAAAACACAAAACTAAAGGGAAAGTCAGGAACAATACTGTTCCAGCTTTCCTGAAGTGAAGCGATAGTTTGAGATAGGTTGCCGGGACGAATTCTGACAAATATTTTTTCCATGTTTGTTGGAGGAATGTACATTACCAATGGTTGTATTTGCCGGTGCAGAGAAGCAAAATGAAAATCTTTTGCAACCCCAATCACATATCCATCCATAATATCATCTACCCTTAATTCTTTGCCAATAGGGTCTTCCCAGCCAAATGCTTTCGCTGCCGATTGGTTAATCACGATACCATCGGCTGAATCTGTTGAAAATGACTGATCGAATGAACGTCCTTCTACCATATTGATGTCCATTGTCTCGAAGTAATCAAAATGTACTCCATAAATGTTCATCGGATATCCTTCGGGATCGTCTCCGGGAGGGAATATGGGAACGGTCCCATTTCTGCCATCTAATAAACCCGCACCCAGACTTGCGCTAATTACATTGGCGTTCTGAACAAGTTCCTGTTTGATGGTTGGAAATCGTCGGGTTAGCTCCTCGCCGTTCATGTGCAATACAAGCACCTGTTCTTCATTAAAGCCAAGGTCCTTTGTTTGAATAAATTGAATCTGGTTTCTGATAATCAGGCTCCCGGAAATCAGGACAATGGCGATAACAAACTGTCCGACCACTAATACTTTCCGGATAGAAAAAACGGAGGAGCTTGATTCGGTAATCCCTTTTAATGCTTTTGATGGCTGGAATTTAGAGATAATAAAAGAGGGGTAGAATCCAGCCAAGACACCAATTATAACCGCCATTCCAAAAAAGAGAGGAATCAAATAGAGATAATCTGCAGGAGTTAGATTAAGCTCTAATCCCAGGAATGAGGAAGCGGCTTGTAAAACCGGCTCAAGAAAAAGCAAAGCAATACTTGTACTACCTAATGTGAGCAGAACAGATTCGAAAATGAATTGCCATATTAAAGCTTTACGCCCAGCCCCTAATGTTTTGCGAACGCCAACTTCTTTATTTCGGCGAATAGCTTGTGCCGTTGAAAGGTTCATGTAATTAAACCCGGCAATAATCAGCAAAAAGAAGGCAATGGCTGAAAGCCCCAGAATGTAAGCCCAATTGCCAACCAACATGTCTTCCGAAGCATTTCTGAGATCAGATGACAAATAAATATCGTCCAGAGCCTGTAGATGTAATATGCGGTTTGAGCCCACTTCTTCGCCCATATTTGTAGTTAGGAAATCAGCAAACTTGGGGGCAAGTTGTTCAGGGTCAGTACGGTCTGTTAGCTTAACGTAGGTGTAAAAAGAGACCCATCCCCAGCTGTCAAGAGTAACAGGGTAGCCGCGAGGAACTTCAAAGGTGTCAAAGGAAATAATAAAGTCGAAATTCATGTGGGTATTTTCGGGAATTTCTTTGAAAACCCCGGTTACTGTTAATGGAATCTGGTTATCCAACAGCAGGGACTTACCCAATGGGTTTACATCCCCAAAATATTTTTGTGCCATCGGTTGAGTGATGATTACAGAATTGACATCTCTGAGTGCCGTTTTTGGATCCCCGATGGATAAAGGGAAATTGAAGATGCTTAAAAGCGAGGAATCGGCATAGGCAACATTGTATTCATAGAATTGCTGATCCTCATAGCTTAGAATATTGGAGTCAGGGAATCGTAGCCGAACCGCTTGTTCGATTTCAGGAAAACTTTCAACCAGGGCAGGTCCCATCGGAGGAGATGTGGTTGCAAAATGCCGGGCTCCGGGACGGTTTATTTCCTGTAAAGTGAGCCGGTATATCTGATCGGAATTATCGTGGAAAGTATCAAAGTTCAGTTCTTTTTGAACAAATAGGAAAATTACAATAGAGCAAAGCAGAGCTACACTCACCCCAAAGATGTTGATGACGGAATTTTCTTTGTTCCGGTAGAAATTTCGAATGGCTACTTTAAAGTAATTCTTCAGCATGACAGTTGAGTTTATTGAGCAGCAGCCAGTGATAAGTCGAAATGATAACCTGATCACTGAATACTGTACACTAATTATTCAACTATCATACCAAACCGAAAAAAAGTACTCTAAATGCTTTTAAAGAAAGGTTTTGATCTGCGTCATGTTCACTATTCAACACCGGGTGTGCGCTTGTGAACAGTTAATATCTCTTTTATCAGTATGGAAGCCATATGATTCCATCAGGAGAGCCTTCGGCTTCGAACAAACGGGTAATTTGAAAGTCGTCTTCTATGTTGATTTCCACAACTTCGTGTGCTCCGGGCTTGGTGATATATGCAAATTTATTGTCATCTGAAAAAGCAATGCCAAGGGGGCGATTACCGGTCTCAATCAGCTTAATTAGCGAATAGGTTGAAGCATTGAATACGGCTACGGTACCACTGCGGTTATTACAAATCCAAACCTGAGTTCCATCGGGACTAAATTTCAGCTTTACAGGAAAAGATCCGTTGCTTGGGAATGTCTTTAAGATTTCATCTTTGTTAGTGTTTATCACGGAAACGGTATTTTCAGCACGATTGGTTACCCATATTTCTTTGCCATCAGGAGTATGATCGATTCCTTCAGCCTCATTTCCCAAATGAAGAACCTTGGTAGTTTTTGTGCTTGTATTCATTATTGAAACCGATCCTGAGTCAAGGTTTGAAGCATAGATCTTTGTTTCGTCTGGTATTACGGTTAGCATGTGACTGCGATATTGGAGTGTCGAAAAACTTTCTAAAACGGTGCCTGTTTCAGTGTTCACCTTTATTACAGCTCGTTGTTCTTCTGAGGTTATCCACAGCGACTTCCCATCATTTGAAAGTTCGACCCCATGCAGGTTTTTGTGTTCTCCAAGCTCAAAATGAGCTATCAGTTTTTCATTTTTCAGATCAATTTTTGTGATTCTGTTTCCGGCATAGGAGGGTATATAGGCGAATTGGTTTTCGGGGTCTGAAGCAATTTCATGAGGGAAGCTTCCTGTTTTAATTGAGTTATATGTTTTTCCTGAACTAACATCAATGAACAGAACCTTATCTTCCCAGCGTGAAACCACGACTAATTTTTGAGCATAAATTTCTAAGCTAAATCCTAACAGAAAGCATACTGCAGCCACAGCTCCTTTCAGATTATTGTTGAAGCACATCATTTAGTGGCCTCTTCAATGAATGAAATCACTGCTGACCAATTTTCTTCGACTGAGCCTTCAACACGGTTGTCCACGAGCATCGAAGAGCCGTGAGTGCCATGCCTGGCTATATAAGTTTGATGGCCATGCTTTTCTACTAATTCAAACTGAGCTTTGGCACTTCCGATTTCTAATTCAGATTCCGGCCTTAAAACAAGAAGGGGAGTGTTCAAATTTTCAAGAAAAGGATCAGGACGACAATCCTGCATTGGTCCGCCGGAAGCTGGTGAAAAGGCTAAAACAGCAGAAACAGATTCGGTATTCTTTTTGGCAAGTTGAATAGCCAGAGATGCACTGTAGCTGCTTCCCCAAATAATAACTGGCCCTGTTTCTAGTGTTTGAACATACTCAAGTGAACTTTCGAGGTCTTGGTATGCCTCGCAATAAGTGTAGCTCGTCTTCAGTTCAGCAACAGTTCGGTTGTAGCCACCATAGATTTGCCCACCTTGTCGCTGATCAATAGTCAGAATATTATAGTTCTTTTTAAGGAGGCTGGGGATGATGGGGGTATACTCTGCTCGACCGTTAGAACCACCTTGATGAAAAAGAAGTATAATGGGGTATTCTGAACCGGTATTATAATAATCCCCATAAATTAAAACTCCGTCTTTTGTTGTAAAGGTTATTTCTTGGGGCTCCGGATTTGATGTGAGTGAAGTCAATTCAGAGGTATGTTCATAAAAACTGAGATAGGCGGTGAAAATTAATAAAGAAATAATAAAGAGCTTCATTAGCGTAAAGTAGGTTTGATGAGGGTTTACTTGCCTCAATGCTAACGATATAGAAGGAAGGAATTCGGCTGGGCATTCAGTATTGTCGCGAATACCAGCAGTTTATTCGCGAATTAGATGTATTTAAACAGTTGAGTTCAGAATGCGACTAACCTTTTGCAGATAGGAGTTGCTTACTTTAAGTTTTTTATCGTTTACTACAATGAAGGTTTTGCCTTCTTTTTTCTCTGTTCGCTTCACAAAATGCTTATTGACTATAAATTTTCGGTGAATACGGACAAAGTCATTACCAAGATCTGTTAGAATATTTTTCATTGTATCACGTCTCAGGAAAACACCTTCTGCAGTATGTAGTTTTACATAATGATCATAAGATTCTATCCAGGAAATATCTGTGATTTTCACGGTATATGTAGTAGAACCTTTAGCTGCCTGTATAAATTTTGGGGCATTTGTTTGTTGGGAAGTTTTATGCCGATAAAAGTGTACAAATAGATACAATGTGAGATGAACCTGAACAATACCTGTTAGGTATTTCCAAAAGAAGTTTTCGGAAATTAAAGATGTACTAAAGTTCAGTAAATACAGAACTACATTTGTTATTACGATGTATCCTAAGAAATTCAGAAAGCCAATTCCGACATAATAAAGTATGTTTTGAGCCTTTGGAATAGTGGTAAATTTCCCGGGTAATTTTAAAGCGATCATCAGGCAAAGGATAAATGGCACTATCATCAGAAAGTTAAAAAGGATGCTTCTGATCGGTTGATATTCCGGGAACCCCCCAAACTGAATAAATTTCTGAAAAAAAATAACTGAAGATAAAGCAATAAGAATGTACAGAGATATCCTAAGAATCTTTTGTTCTTCCCGGCTAAAAAAATTACGGTATGATTGAATAAGAGAAGTATTCATTTCGGAAATATCGGTCGGTTATTAAACTATAACTGAAACAGTACAGAATTAAAATGTACAATTCAACGAGTGATAATCCACTATTCACTTTTCAGGCTCTGGACCGGATTTACCAAAGCTGCTTTGACTGATTGCCAGCTTACCGTGAGCCATGCAATGAGTACAGCCAGGAATCCTGAAGCAGCAAATACCCACCAGTTCAACCCAGAGTTATAGGCAAAATCAGAAAGCCATTTATCCATCATCCACCATGAGACCGGAATGGCTATTGCAATGGCAACAAGTACCAGTTTGGTGAAGTCTTTGGTTAAATGAAGCACCAGGTTTTGGACGGAAGCCCCAAGTACTTTTCGTACTCCAATTTCTTTGGCTCGCTGTTCGGCTGTGAAGGCAGAAAGCCCAAATAAACCAAGGCAGGAAATGATAATAGCAAAGATGGAGAAGTATTTCGCCAAATCTCCGATACGCTGTTCACTTCTGTAAAGCGCTGCATATTGCTCATCCATAAATTCATAGGCAAAGGGATATGTAGAATTGAATTCCTTGTACTTAGCTTCTATTTGAGACAGTGTTTCCTGAATGTTGTCTGATTCAATTCGCACATAGGCGGCCCAACCAAAATCAGTTAAACGGAAAAATAAAGGCTCAACTTCATACCTGAGATTTTGGAAATTGAAGTCCTTAACGAGACCGATAATTTCAGTGTCTTCTTCCCATAACTGAATGGTTTGTCCCACCGGGTTTTCGAGCCCCATTACATTTGCTGCGGTTTCATTTATGACAATCCGAGCCGTATCGGCGCCAAATTCCTCGGAATGGGTACGACCAGCCAGAAGTTCAAATCCCATGGTTTCAATGAGTCCGTAGTCCACACTTACATTTTCGAATAAAATATTAGTATCAGGCAGTTTTCCAGGCCATTCCAAACCAGAAGTATTTGAGTTTCTTCCCATGAAAGAGGAACTGGATCGCGATGCATTTATAACACCGGGAATAGCTCTTACCTGTTCTTTAAAAGTGTCCCAATTATCGTAAACAGTTCCTTCAACCGGGAATGTGACCAGATTTTCTTTTTTATAACCCAAATTTTTGGTTTGAGTATACTGAATTTGCTGGTACACCACGATGGTTGAAATAATAAGAATCACAGAAAGGGTAAATTGAAATACTACCAACCCTTTTCGGGCAAAGGCTTCACTACCTGAAATTTTGAGATTGCCTTTCAGGGTTTTAACTGCTTCAAAAGAAGAGAGATAAAAGGCCGGATAGCTACCTGCAATAAAGCCGGTAATCAAGGCTGTACCCAGAAACATAAGCAGAAGTATAGGGTCTGTATAGCTGACGTTTATAGCTTTATCAGTCAGGTCGTTAAATACAGGCAGACTCAATTCAACCAGAAATACGGAAACCAACAATGAGAAGAAGGTGATGATCATAGACTCGCCGATAAACTGTCCAATCAACGAACCCTGACTCGCCCCGATAGATTTACGGATACCCACTTCTTTTGCTCGTTTGGTAGCCTTGGCCGTACTCAGGTTCATAAAGTTAATACAGGCAATAAGCAGAATAAAAATGGCCACGATGGTAAACAGTCGTACATAGTCTATTCTTCCTCCGGTTTGTACGCTATTTTCAAACTGACCATACAGATATAGATCAGAAAAAGGATAAACAAATAGATCTACGTTTGAGTCGTCCTCGTCTTTTTGCTTAATGAAATCCTTTATTTTTGTATTTAAAGCAACAGCATCAACACCAGGATAAAGTTTTGCGATAGTCCTGGGCCCATTATTTCCCCATCGGGTAGCCCAGTCATTATTCGCCAGCCAGTCTTCAAAAGGGAGTACATAATCAAATTGGAAAGAGGAGTTCTCGGGCAGTTTTTTAAAGACTCCAGTCACAGTGTGGAGTTCCGTTCCATTAATAGTAATGGACTCACCCACAGCGTTTTCAGTGCCAAAATATTTAACAGCAAGTTCTTTGGAAATAGCGATGCTTTTAGGGCTGTTAATGAGCTCATCACGATTTCCGTGCAACAAGTTGATATCAAGAATATGGAAGAAGTCCGGGCGGGCATAGAGCCCATTTTCCTTAAGCGATTTTTCTTCTTTTGTAAATAAATATTCAATATTCCATGTATAGGTGGCTACGTACTGGAATTCCGGAACTTCTTCCTTTAAAGCAGGAGCCAAAATTCCGGGAGTGGAGTGTGTTGTCATTATATCACCAGAGTAGGATTGGTGCTCCATCACCTGGTACATTTGATCCGCTTCAGCGTGAAAATGGTCATAGTTAAGCTCATCGAGAACCCAAAGCAAAATCAGGATACTGCATGCCATGCCAATGGATAACCCGATGACGTTAATTAGAAAAGAACTTTTGTGACGTTTGAAACTCCGAAAAGCAGTTTTTAAATAATTCTTAAACATAGACTAACCCAATTTGTAGTTATGGGTGTTAGACGATGCTTTTACAAAAACGTTACATGGTAAACGTGAATATTTTGAATTATCAAATCCAAAAGAGCCACTAATCAATTATCAAAAGCGATAAATATAAGCTGCACTTTCAAAACCCAGCCTGTTGATATATGTAATTTGAAGCTCCTCCAGAAGATGAACTTTTCCCGAGGTTAACGGGGATCTGCTCTCCGGCTTTGCTGTCTGATAATAGGGAAGGTCGAATGTTTTATTGGGAGCAGGAATAATAGTGTGGGTCCATTTGCCTTGATATTTTGAATACACGATCCATTTAGCAACATGCTCTTTCTCATTCATGGAGACCGTAATTCCAGAACTGTTTTTTATGATATCAATATCCGGAGCTTTTACCGGCCGGTGGTTGATCCAGTTCATAGGCGGAATCAGTGCTTTATTTGCATATGGGCCATTAACCAATGCTTGTCTCAGGGTATCATTTTCAATTAATCCTTTGATACTCCAGTGTATTGTGCCCGGATCTTCAGGAAGCATGCCGCGGGTTATCATTATCTGATTTATAACTTCATCGATCTGTTTTTCACCTTCGAACCGGGAAATACTCATGCCGGGCCAGATATGTCTTTCAGTAAAGTTTTGGTCTTCCCACCAGCCCAACAAAACAGGAAAGCTTTGGGGAATCTGGTTTACAGGCCAGTATAATTGCGGTGCAAAATAGTCAACCCAGCCTTTCTCCAGCCATTTTTTGGCATCAGCATAGAGTACTTCATATTGATCCATACCCTGGATAGAACCTGGATAACCCGGACGCCAAATACCAAAAGGACTCAGCCCAAACTTCACATAGGGTTTTTCTTTTTTGATTGATTTGTAAACTCGCTGAATGAAAGTATCGACCGCATCCCTTCGCCAATCACTTCTGGATAATGTTCCACCTGAATTTACATAATCCGCCCAGCTTTCATCGTCCGGAAAATCTTCTCCAAAGTTATAGGAGGGGTAAGGGTAAAAATAATCGTCAAAGTGTACTCCGTCGATATCGTAACGCTTCACAATATCCATAACAACAGCGTGAGAGTGATCCTGGGTTTCTTGCAGGCTGGGATCAAACCACCAATAACCACTTTTTAAACCTACAACTAACTCTTCTTTTGTGTTGACTACCGAATGGTCTGAAATAGGGCCGCCTCTTATATGATGGGTCCGATATGGATTTAACCAAACGTGAAGTTCCAGCCCTCTTTTGTGAGCTTGTTCAACCCAAAACTCAAGCGGGTCATAGAATGGAGTTGGAGCAACTCCCTGAGATCCAGTCAGGTAATAGGACCACGGCTCAAGCTGACTTTCGTAAAGTGCATCCGATTGTGGTCGAACCTGAAATATAACGGCGTTGAAGTTTGTCTCTGCGAGCATATCGAGCAAAGCAATGGCTTCTTCCTTTTGTTTCTCAACCGGAATACCCGGTTTACTTGGCCAGTTAATGTTTGCTACGGTAGCAACCCAGGCAGCTCTGAATTCTCTTTGAATTTCCGGATGGGGATCATTGGCTTTTTTGTGAATAGGTTTAAGCAACTGGCAGCCGGAGAAAAGAAGGGTCAGGATTAAAAGAAAGAAAGCAGTATTTTTTTGAGGCATAAACCTGTAATGAAATGCTCTAAACAATTTATTGAAACTTAAGGTACCAACTATTAGCATAGAAGTGAAGGGGATAGAACTGGACCTCGACTCAATTATTGTTTACTTAATTCATGAATAAAATCAGGTGTAGCAGGGTCTCCGCGAAAGAAGTCACGCCCCACGCCAATGCTGATTGCCCATCGATCAATCCAGGAAATTCCCCATTCTCCATAGCGGGTTACCGGAGTTTGATAAGCATCATCCTCTAATACATCCTCCTGACTGATGAACGTATATCCATATTCAATATAAAGCTCAGCCAATTCATCCAAATAGTCCGCATTTAAGAGGCTGGCATGGATAAGCAATGTCTGGGGGATATTTCTTTCAAAAAGTGTTTGCGATGATTGCTCGTAAAATTGCAGTTTTTTCTCCATGTAATCCACATAAGTGTTACCAATCTTTTCCATGAGCTGTGTATTATTTTTTGTGTAGGCATTGTGATATGCTCTGGCGAAAATATAATCTTCGTTGTCGATGGTAACTGGTGCAACGGTATAATTATTTGCGTTCAGAAAATGAGTTAATGAATCAGCATGTTCCTGTGATCTTCCTATTCGGAGATAGGGGTGCCGAAAATACCGGTACGGAAGGTTATATTTTTTAGCCAGTGGCTTGGTAATTTCTTCCCCTTTAAGAACATCCGTCGTGAAGTCCTCAAACGCAACTTGATGATAATTCGGGTGACTGAAGGTATGGTTTCCTAATTCAAAACCACGGCTCAGCCACAATTCGAGAAGCTCAACTTTTGAGGAATCTGGCTCTTCGTCTTCGTACAATTTGGTTTCATTTACATAGCCAATAGCCGGGATGTTATATTTTTCGAACGTATTCAGAAGCTTTAGCGTGATTTTTTCCAGATACTCCGGGTCTTCAATTCCATAGTGGACTACAGGAAGATCATCAACCGTAACAACCATTTTGCGTTGCTGTGCATAAGTTTCAACAGATAACAGGAAGAATAAAAAGGTGATGAATAATTTCATAGAATTTTGAATCAACTGATTATTTGAGTGTTTCTATGATGTCGGCACTAACCCAGTAAATATCTTTATTGCTGGTATAAAAAAGGTATTTGCCATCTTTAGTAACGAACGGACAAAGTTCATGTCCTTCGGTATTAATTACAGAACCCATGTTTTTTGCCTTGCTCCAGCTGCCATCTTGTTTTTTAAAGCTGATGTAAAGATCGCCTTCGCCGAGCCCGGTTTTGCGGAAAGATGAAAAAATAAGGAAGCTTTCATCCGGTGATACAAATACATCGGCTTCATACATTCGGGAATTGATTCCGGAATCTGCTGCTACAGCATTGATGAATTGTCCGGTATTGAAATCTGCTTTGTAAATATCAAAATTAAAAGATCTGTCTGGTTCAGCAGCTCTGTTTGAAGCAAAATACATGTCTCCACCAGAAGTAAAAGAAATGTAATATTCGTGAGATTCGGTATTAATGGGGGTTCCTGCATTAACCGGATCAGACCAGCCTGCTTCCTCCCGGTTTATATACCATATATCGTAATCCTTTGGATCACTTTGTTGATTTTCAGATTTGTTAGAAATGAAATAAAGCTTCGACTCATCCGGTGATAAAAAGGGATCATTGAAACTAAAGGCAGAATGGGAAATGAGAACTTCGGGTTCTGTCCACTTATCGCCATCCCAATGGGTTGTTCTAATCTCCGTTTTGCCGTCTATATCCACGCCATAAAAGAATTCGCTAGCGTCTTTTGAGAATACAGAGCCGAACTCATATTCATCGGCTTTGGAAATTAAGTCAGGAGCAAAAACCAGAGGTTCCGACCCGGGCGGGTTTTGTCCTAAATAAAGTTCAGGTGAGTTCTTTTGTGATTGGGCTTCTGCCAGACCGGTTCCGAGAGTTACTAATAGTAAACCTGCTGATAACATTTTTTTCATCAATGCAAAATTGTTCGGAGTAATGGAAGAGAAAGACGGAAATGAACCTAAGAAGATTCACTTTCATATTCTTCTCAAATCATTCACTCCTTAAACTATCCACAGGATTAGCCACAGCTGCTTTGATGGATTGCCAGCTAACGGTTAAAACAGCTACAATCATTGCGATTAGCCCCACGGTCAGAAATACAGCAATACCTATATCAATGCGATAAGCGAAGTTGGTGAGCCATTGGTCCATCACATACCAGGCAATGGGTGTACCCACCACAAAACCGATGGCCACTAATTTGAGAAAGTCAGCTGAAAGCAACGATACTATTTTTACGACTGAAGCCCCCAGCACTTTGCGGATACCAATTTCTTTGGCCCGGCGCTCAATTAAGAAGGAAGAAAGTCCAACAAGACCAAGACAAGCAATGAATATCGCCAGCCCGGAAAATGCCAGCAGCAGATTTCGGGTCTGCAGTTCAGACTGATAAAGGGCATTCAATTGCTGATCCATAAATTCAAATTCAAAAGGGCGGTGTGGGGCTATATCCTGCCAGATATTGTCAAGAGCTGCTATCGTGCCCTGAAGATTACCCGGTTCAACTTTCACCAACAGATAGTTATACATTTGCTCATGAATAAATAATGCCAGCGGTTCTACATTTTCTCTTAGAGATTGGTAGTTGAAGTCTTGCATCACACCGACAACTTCACCTTCTCTTCCTCCCAACACGTTGAATGGCTTTCCAACAGCTTCTTGAGGCGACCAGCCATGTGCTTGTGCCAATTGCTCGTTTATGAGATACACATATCCCTGCTCACGGGTGTAGGATGGGTTATCAGGAAACCCGTTTCCGGCAACTAACTCGATTCCCAAGGTTTGTGCCAAATCAGCATCTGCTGCACCTGCCGCAGTTCCAATAGGCTCCATGGTTGTATTATGAACCGACCCATAGCCGCCGAATACTTTACCCGGAATATTTGACATGTACGTGGCTGCTTTAACTCCCGGCTGGCGGAGAACTTCACTCTTTAACAGATCCTGCTTTGCCGCAAGTTCATTATCTCTGGCGGGAAGAACAATCACTTCCTCATCATCAAAACCGAGGTCTGCTGTGAGAATGAAATTTGTTTGCTGATAGATGATGACCGTGCACAAAATCAGGAATGTGGAAATAGCAAACTGAGATATAACCAACCCCTTTCGGAGTGTGCGGTCTGATCCTGTGGTGCCGAGTAATCCTTTTAAAACTCTGACTGGCTGATATGAAGAAAGAAGAAACGCAGGATAACTTCCTGCAAGTGCGGCGGTAATAACAGTTATGCCGCCCAGAAGTATCCAGGCAGAAGGATCAGTAAACAGATTAAAGCTGACTTCTTTACCCATCAGGTCGAAAAAAGGTTCCTTAAAGAATTCTACAAGGATCAGTGCTAATAAAACTGAGAAAAGAGTGAGAAGTATCGATTCTCCATAAAACTGTTTCACCAGTTGTGATTTTACCGCGCCCAGTGCTTTACGGATACCTACTTCAGCTCCTCTTCTTGAAGAGCGTGCTGTAGCCAGGTTCACATAATTTATAGTGGCAATAATCAATACCATTAGTGCGAGAAAAATGAACCCAATTACGTTTTGCATGCTGCCCATAGGAGCAATTTCAAATTCGAAATTTGAATTCAGATACAGTTCTGAAACGGGAGTAAAAACCAATTTATCAATTCGGTCTTGAACAAGGTTCTCAGTGATAAAAGAATTGGCCTTTTGTTCCAACGGCCCGGTTGAATTACTGTTATTAAGCAGCAGGTAGGTAAAAAAGTTTGCAGATCTGATCTGAGAGTCATCCAATTGAGACCAACTACTCATGGTATGAAGCGAGCCAAGGTAATCAAATGTGAAATGAGAATTGGTGGGGACGTCTTCAATAACCCCGGTTACTTCGAAATCATAGTTGGTGTTGAATATTCGTGTATTAACCGTTTCTCCAAGAACATCAGTGGATCCGAACAATTTCAGTGCTGTAGATTTGGGAAGAACTAACGACCTTGGATTATCGAGAGCAGTGTTGGGATTACCGGCAATAAAATCAAAAGTGAATATCTGAAAGAAGCTGGAATCTGCGTAGAAGAAACTCTCTTCCTGAAATTTATTCTCATTGGCAGTTATGATAGCCGGGCTATATCGTGTTGGTTCATAAATACGAACCCATTGTTCTATTTCCGGTACTATTTGTTTTAATGTAGGGGCCACCATGGAAGGAGTGACTGCAATAGGGTTTTCCTCCCCGACATCCATACTTACCCGTACAATTCGGTCTGCGTTCTGATGATACTCATCATAGCTTAGTTCATGCTGTACGTACACCAAAATTAACAGGCAACAGGCGATACCAATTGCCAGTCCGGAGATATTAATAAACGAATATCCCTTATGCTTCGATATATTTCTAAGGGCAATTTTGAAATAGTTTTTCAGCATAGCAATTTAATTTTGATTGTTCGGTAAGAGTGATTCTAAAGCTTTCATGCTTAAGCTTTCGGTTTATTCCATCCGGTCAAAACTGAAAGCTAAAAGCTCTTATACATGAAAACCTTCCTGCATATTCTCAGTTACCACGTGTCCGTCGAACAGATGAATAACCCGTCGGGCGTAATCGGCATCGTGGGGAGAGTGAGTTACCATCACAATGGTAGTTCCGGCTTCATTGAGCTCAGCTAACAGCTTCATTACTTCATCACCATGATCGGAATCCAGGTTACCTGTCGGCTCATCGGCAAGGATCAGCTTTGCATTGGCTACAACGGCACGGGCGATGGCCACACGCTGCTGCTGTCCACCGGATAGCTGTTGTGGAAAGTGATTACGACGGTGCATCATGCCCATTCGGTCTAGTGCCGTTTCTACTTTTTCTTTTCGCTCGGCAGAATCAACACCCAGGTAAAGCAATGGTAATTCAACATTTTCGAATACTGTTAGTTCATCGATCAGGTTAAAGCTCTGGAAGATGAATCCAATGTTGCCTTTGCGAAGCTGAGCGCGTTCTCGTTCTGAATGGGTAGAAATTTCATGTCCCAGGAAATGGTATTCTCCATCGGAAGGATTATCCAGCAGCCCCATAATATTCAAAAGGGTAGATTTGCCACATCCCGATGGTCCCATGATGGCTACAAATTCACCCTCATTAATTTCAAGGTTTACGTTACTCAATGCAGTAGTTTCCACTTCTTCAGTGGTATATACTTTTTTAAGGTTTTTAGTTTGAATCATGGTGTATTTGTTTTGGTTGATGGTCTTTTTAAAAATTTTTTGTAAGGAATTCGTTTTTAATTGCTCTTACTGTTAAAGCTATCAGTCGGTTCAAAATTAAAGGTTAAAATCTTATGAGAGATTTTAGAACATTATCCGTTTGGCAAAAAAGTCATTTATTGGCTTTGTCGATTTATAACTCAACAGCGTCTTTTCCCAAAGAGGAATTACATGGCCTGATAAGTCAGATGCGGAGGTCTGTTTCATCAATACCCACCAATTTAGCTGAAGGTTGCGGAAGAAATTCCCAATCAGAATTTGCCCATTTTGCAAATATGGCGATGGGCTCGGCGTCAGAGCTGGAATATCAGCTGATTCTTGCCAAAGATTTAGGTTTTGTAACCGACCAAATTTTCAAAGAACAATCGAATAAAGTGACTGAGATTAAAAACATGCTCACGTCACTGCATCAAAAGGTGCTTGCAGATAGCTGAAAGCTACTCAAGTACCAGAACCTCATTATTTCCAAAGGTATCATAACTGGAAGTAATCACTTTTTCTCCCGGTGACAGCCCGGTCAGAACTTCAAAATACTCAGGATTCTGTCTGCCTAACCTGATGTCTCTGCGGTATGCTTTTCCGTCATTTTCATTCACTACAAACACCCAGTTGCCTCCCGTGGTTTGATAAAACCCACCCCTGGAAATCTGAATGGCACTTGCCGATTCACCAAGCTCAAGGCGAATTCTTACAGTTTGTCCCCGCCGCAGACCTTCCGGTGCTCTGTTTACAAACTCCATGTCTACCTCAAACTGCCCGTTGTTGATGACTGGATAAATCTTTGTAATTACGAGTTCATGAGATTGTCCATCAAAAGGGAAAGACCCTCTCAACCCCTGAGTAATTCTGGAAAGGTGATACTCATCAATAGCTACCCTCACCTTATATCCATCCATGATATCCACCTGGCCAATTCGTTCACCAGAAGAAATGGATTGCCCCTGATTCAATTCAATGGTACTCAACTGTCCGGAAATAGGAGCAGTTACAGAAAGGTTGTCTAAAATCTGCTGTACAGCTTCCAGGTTTTGAAACATACGTTGTTCAGAGTTGTTAAGCTGGCGTAGCTGAGAAATAGTCTGAACCGAATCCTTTTTATAAGATTCATAAGTAAGTTCATACCGCCTTTTTTGATATTCGTAGTTTTCTTTTGTGGTCTGAAATTCCTGTTCAGAAATTAAGTCCCGGTCAACCAGTTTTCTCTGACGATCATATTGAGATTTAAGAATCTCCATTTGAGATTTGGCACTGGCCAGCTGATCCTGAAGCTGAAGGGTATTCTGTTCTAAATTCAGTCTGGAATTACGGACATTGTTAATCTGATCATAAAGTCCCGATGTTTGCTGCATCACCTGTAGCTGTAGGCTCGAATTGGTAAGGGTAAGAATGGTATCTCCTTGTTCAACCATGGTACCGGATTCAAGAAAAACTTCCTGTACAACTCCACCTTCGATAGCATCAAGGTAGATAGTTTGTATAGGCTGAACGGTTCCGGTTACCTGTATAAATTCCTGGAATGTATCTTCCTGTACGGTTGATATGGTTAGTTTCTCTTTTTCCACATTTAAAGTTGATCGTACATCCATAAACCAGAACGCATATACACTTAAACCAACAAAAGCGATAATACCTGCAATCGTTAAGATGCGCTTTAGCGTCCAGGTTTTCTTTTCAATTTTTCGATCCATTCCCATCCGTAAATGTCCTGCTTATTTTATTCGTAATTAATTTTTCATCTAAATATTCAAGATGCGTGCCAAATTAAATGAATGTCTCCTAAAAGTGAATTAAGGATGATTCTTTCCTGATTAATGTTCACATTCCAACATCAAATGTTCGATATCGAACACCCCGATTCCTTAATCCCGTGTGTTAGACTGTTTAAGGAAGCAAATGTTACAAGTGGTATGAAATTCGCTAATAAAGAGTCGAAGTGTTTACGTGTTCAAAAATTACTGTAGTAACACGCAAACATCTTAAGACTTTAACACTTTAGTTATAATGAAAAAAACCGGACGAATACTTGTAGTTGATGATGATACCGATGTGCTGAATGCAGCGCGGTTATATCTGAAGCAACATGTTGAAAAAGTAGATGTGGAAAGCAATCCCAAGCTGATCCCTGCTTTGATGAAAGAGTATGATTATGATGCCATTCTTTTGGATATGAATTTCCATGAAGATGTGAGCAGCGGGGAAGAGGGGTTCTACTGGCTGGAAAAAATCCTGGAAATAGATCCGGCTATGGCGGTGGTTCTTATAACGGCTTATGGTGATGTTGAAAAAGCGGTGCAAGCGGTTAAAACCGGAGCGTCTGATTTCGTACTCAAGCCCTGGCAAAATGAAAAGCTGCTGGCTACTGTAACTTCGGCTATGAACCTGAGTCAGTCTAAAAGAGATACTCAAAAACTTCGCACCCAAAATGCGGCGCTCAAAGCAGATATGGAGCAGCCATATCAGAACATAATTGGGAAAAGCCGGGCCATGGAGCAGGTGTTTCAAACCATAGAGAAAGTTGCTAAAACGGCGGCCAATGTGTTGATTACAGGTGAGAATGGTACCGGAAAGGAATTGGTGGCCCGGGCTTTGCACAGGCGCTCCAACCGAAGTGAAAATGCCTTTATCACGGTTGATATGGGCGCTTTGCCGGAGAGTCTGTTTGAGAGTGAGTTATTTGGCCATGAAAAAGGGGCGTTTACTGATGCCAAGGAATCTCGTGCAGGTCGATTTGAGATAGCCCATGGGGGAACGCTTTTTTTGGATGAGGTTGGGAACATTCCACTTCAGCTTCAGCCTAAACTATTGTCTGCTTTACAAACACATGAGATTCGCAGAATCGGTTCAAACAAAACAACAAAAATTGATATACGGCTGATTTGCGCAACTAACGAAAGCTTGGGAGAAAAAGTAGAAAAACAAGAATTCCGGCAGGATCTGCTGTATCGCATAAACACCATTGAAATTAAACTGCCGCCTCTCAGAGAACGTGCTGAAGATATTCCGCTGTTGGCTGAGCATTTTCTGAAGCAATACAGAACCAAATACAAGAAAGAAATTGCCGGGGTTACTGAACAAGCATTGAATCATCTCAAAGAATATCATTGGCCTGGGAATATAAGGGAGCTCGAACATGCGGTTGAACGTGCTGTTATCATGACGGATGAGAAGCAGCTTCAGAAGGGGGATTTCCTGCTGACTTCAATTTCCGGCAATGATCATAAACTGCCGGTTTCCGGGTTGAATCTGGAAGAAGTCGAAAAAACCGTTATCCGAAAAGCAATGGAGAAGCATAGCGGGAATATCTCACACGCTGCCGAGGAACTTGGTTTGACAAGGGCCTCTCTGTATCGAAGGCTGGAGAAATATGGATTGTAGATTCTTGGTTTTCAGTTCCAGATGTCATCTCGGGGTGAATATCCGAGATCTAAATGTTTTTAAAAGGAATAAATTGAATTAAAGTATAAGATTCCTGCTTTCGCAGGCATGACTTTTTTAGAAAGGATATGATAAAGAGCTTCCGATTTGGAATTATACTGCGCATCCTTATGCTGGCTGCAACGTTGTTGCTGGTTACCTATCTGGTGTTGGAAACACAGTACTATGTAAGTATGGTGATTTTGGGAGCCATCATCGTGGGGCAAATTTTTGCACTCATTAAGTATCTGGAGCATACTAATATTTTATTGACGCGCTTCTTAGAAGCTATCCGATATTCTGATTTCACTGGCGCATTTCGAAATCATGGGCTTGGGAGTAATTTTGATGACTTAAATGCAGCCTTTAGTGATGTCATCGATAAGTTCAAAGAAGAGCGAGGTAAAAAAGAGGAAAGCATTCGTTACCTGGAAACGGTGGTTCAGCATATTGGCATTGGTCTGGTTTGTTTTAATGGGAAAGGGGAAGTGGTATTGCTCAATACTGCTGCCAAGCGGTTGTTCAAAGTGGCTACCTTACGCACGCTGGATTCCTTAAAGAATATCTCGGGGTCGTTGTATAAAACTGTGAAACAGCAAAAAGGTGGCAACAGAAGCCTGATTCGGGTTACCATTCAAAATGAGACTCTTCAGCTCGCTATGTATGCTACCGAGTTCCGGATGAGAGATGAAGCCTATAAGTTGGTGTCTTTTCAGAATATTCACACAGAGCTGGAAGAGAAGGAGATGGAAGCCTGGCAGAATTTAACGCAGGTACTGGCTCATGAAATAATGAATTCCATCACTCCGATTTCTTCACTTTCCAGTACGGTAAAGATGTTGCTTGAAGAAAATATGGTACCTCAGGAGAATCATGTCGAACTGAATAAAGAGACCATCGAAGATGTAACGGACGCATTAACCACAATTAGTAACCGCAGTCAGGGATTGATGCGGTTTGTTAATTCCTATCGTGATTTTACCCAGATTCCTGAACCAAGCTATGAGTTATTTAAAGTGAAAGAAGCTTTGGAACGAACAGCCAGCCTGATGAAAACCGAGGCTGCTAAAGAGGATATTGAAATTATTGTGGAAGTAGATCCGCAAACCCTTGAGCTGACGGCAGACCCTCATTTGATAGAACAAATTTTGATTAATCTGGTGAAGAATGCTATTCGCGTTTTATCAGATCAGGAAGGAGGAAAAATCTGGATGAAAGGCGGGATTGAGGAGTCCGGGAAGGTGATTATACAGATTCAGGATAACGGTCCGGGAGTGAAGAAAGCCATGAAAGAGAAGATTTTCATCCCTTTTTATACCGTAGGAAGTAACGGAAAAAGTAAAGGTTCGGGGATTGGGCTGAGTCTTTCCCGGCAGATAATGAGGTTGCACGGGGGGAGCTTGATTTTGAATTCAGAAACCGGAAAAGGTTCGACCTTTACCATGCGGTTTTAAATTTAAAACATCCTTAAATCTTGCCATTGAGATACTTTAAACGCAGCGGCTCATCAAACTTCTCAATAGCATAACGAAGCATAGTTCTGGGCATATTTTGGTAATATTTCTTTAAAAACGTTTCTTCTGTTTCAAGGTCACGATTCCCGATTTCCCTAAGCATCCAGCCTACCGCTTTATGGATGAGGTCATGGGCATCATGAACCAATATCTCTGAAATAGCCAATGCATCTTCATAATCATTATTCCGGATAAAATGATAGCAGGTTATTACAGAAATACGCTTTTTCCAGAGATCATCAGACCGGGCGAAATCATATAAAAGATCCCGTTCTTTATTTTCCAAAAAAGGCCCTAAAATCTTATGGCAGGAACTGTCAATGATATCCCAGTTATTAAATCCGGATAGATTGTTGAGATATAAACGTGTCATATTTTCCAGCTCTTCCTGTCCACCTTTTTCCACCTTATATACCATAATTAGCGCTGCTGTAAGTCGCACTTCGTGATATTCATTGTCCAGCAAAGGTTTTATTTCAGTAGCAGAGAGATTCCGGTATTTTTTGGCAACTTTGCGCTGATCCGGAACTTTGATGCCAAGGAATTTATCCCCTTCGCCGTATTCTCCAGGGCCAGCTTTAAAAAAACGAGTGGAGTGTTTTGCCTTTTCAGGATTAGCGTATTTTTTTAGTTCACCGAGAACGTCTGAGTGTTTCATAGATTGAATAGCTTAATAATTAAAATAGCTAGTGCTTGTCCACTTAAAACGTATAGAACCCAGGCAAAGATGGAAGTTGCTATTGCTTTGAGAATATTACGAAAGTTGTATTGCTGGTGAAAACTAAGCAAAACATAAATTGGGTAAATAAGTACGAGCAGATAATTCAGAACAAAAAAGTAGGGGGAGATCAGGGTGCCCAACATGATGAATGTATTTATAAATACGTACTCAGCAATCACAAAGAAAGCGAGGGCAAGATATTCTGCGTAATGAAAGCCCGATTTTCTGAAAAAAAGTCTTGAAAACAGGCTCAGTGTAAATGCATAAATCAGCATGAAAATATTAATATGCCTTGCATAAAAGTAAGAGCCTTTTGTAGCTGCAGTATCCGGGTTTGGAGCTTCACGGGCCCCAAGTATTTCGGAAAACGTTGAAATAGGATCGAAGCTTATGAGTTGTTGGACAATGATATACATAGCAAGAATGAGAACATAAAATCGGAATGGATGAGCATATGACTTCCGTTTCCCATGAATATATTCCCGGATAATCTTTCCGGGTTTTGTGATCATACCTTTTATGGTTCTGAAAAGTGGGGCGTCAAAGTCAAAGTAGTGTTCCAATATATCCCTTACCGATTCCCGAAATACAATCCGGCCAGAATTAGGTTTCTGCCCACAATTAGGGCAGAAATTCCCTTCATACTTTGTGCCACAGTTATTGCATGATGTCATCATTTATTCCCCTAAATAAAAAATGCCCCAACACAATGTGCCGGAGCATGATATTAATGAATTAAAAAGACATTAGTGACTTCCGAAGCAGGTACATTGTAAACCAGCTGCTTCAAGTGTAATGGCATGCCAGTCGAATTCATCACTGTAGCCATTGCGCTCCCACCAAAACGGTAGTCGTTCTTTGGGCTGATTGCCTACTTCATTCATAGTAGCAGTGTCAAACAAACGACCGTTCACCATAGTGTAAGTAACGGAGTTTGTGTTTCGGATATCTTCTAATGGGTTTTCATCCAGCACAATCAGATCGGCTAGTTTTCCTTCTTTGAGGGAGCCGATTTCATGATCCATTCCCAGGTAGTGAGCACCATTCAGTGTAGCGACACGTAACGCTTCCATGTTGGTCATGCCCCCCTGCTCAAACATCCAGAGCTCCCAGTGAGCACCAAGTCCCTGTAGCTGACCATGAGCACCGAGGTTTACTTTAACGCCAGCATCTGCCAGTTTTTTATCTGACTCTGCAGTTAGAATATGTCCGTTTTCATATTCTTCATCAGGAATCATGGTTCTGTGACGGGAGCGAGGATCAATTACGCTGCGGGGAGTGAATGTCAGGAGTTTCTCATTCTCCCAAACGTTGTTCTTCTGATAGAAATAGTACTCACCGCTCATACTTCCGTAATTCACAACATGTGTTGGCGTATAACCTGTTTCGCTGGCTGCCCAAAGCTGAATCACATCATTGTAAAGAGGCGCTACCGGAATGTTGTGCTCAATTCCGGTATGTCCGTCAAGAATCATACTCATGTTGTGAGTGAAGGTTGATCCACCTTCTGGCATTACCATCATTTCCAGTTCCTGAGCCGCTTTAATAACCTGCTGTCGCTGATTTCTGCGAGGCTGGTTATAGCTCTTCACGGAAAAAGCTCCCCAGGCTTTGGTTCTTTCTAAAGCAAAAAGGGCATCTTCATAACTGTTGATTTCCGCTTTGATGGAACCATCGGCACCATACAGAATCACCCCGGTTGAAAACACGCGGGGACCAACCATATGCCCGGCTTTGATAGCCTCGGCGTGGGAGAAAATCATTTCAGAATTGGAAGAAGGGTCATGAGCAGTAGTAACTCCATAAGCGAGGTTTGCATAGTATTCCCACTGTTGCTGTGGGCTTACGCCCAATCGGAAATTCCCAATATGTGCATGAACATCCACTATACCAGGCATGATGGTCTTTCCGGTTGCATCAATGACTTTTGCGGAGGAAGGTATCTGAATATCAGTCCCCATAGCTTTGATTCGATTTCCTTCTACAAGAATAGAGGCATTTTCTAATACGGTATCTCCCTGCATGGTAATAATGCGGGCATTGGTAAAGGCAATGGAGCCTTCGGGTACATATGTTTCGAGATCAAGTTCTAGTTTTTGACCGCTTCCAGGTGGTTCCGGAAGTGCATCTGGGGCCCCTTCTACAAATGAAAACGTATCTTTGAGGTCAACAGAGAAATATTCCTCACCTAGTGTCCAGTGAAGCTTGTCGCTGTTTGCCGACCAGTGCATATGGTAGCCTGCTTCGGAAGAGACCTGTTTCACAGGAACTGATTTAGTATTAGGTGCCAGTTCAATGGTTTTTCCTGTTTTAGGAATGGGGGCGATATATACTTTATGCAGGTTAGAGAAAGCCATCCATTCTCCATCAGGGCTTGGAACAAACTCATGTCCATAACTGGAAGTAAAGTGTGTTTGTTCGTCTTCGCCGCGGAGGTTCACACTTTTGTACGATTTATCGATAGCACCAAAAATATATCCACCGGTTTGATAATAGATACGATCTCCGGCAGAGTTGAACCGTGGCTTGGCACCTTCATCAGTGATCATCGTTTCAGTACCGCCCCGTGTCGGTATAGTATAGACACCGGGATTCAGTGTGTGAACAAAGCCCTGCTGCCCGTTCCCGCTTTCCTTACGGAAAACGATGGTATTTCCATCAGGTGAAAAACGGGGTTCTCTGTATATTCCTTTTTCTGATGTTACTTTACGGGGTGTAGAAGCCCGCTGGCCAGAATTTAGCTGAACTACATTTACAGCTCCCATATTCTCATCACTCCAGGAAACATAGGCTATTGATTTGCCATCAGGAGAGAATGCAGGTTCAAACTCAAAGTCAGTTGAGTTGGTAACACGTCTTGGAGAGCCATCCGGGAGTAATTTTGTCCAAAGATAACCAGCAGCACTCCAAACCAGTGTGCGCCCATCCGGAGAGGTAACCAGCTGGCGTACGGCTTTTACTCTGAATTCATCAGGAGCAGCAATATCTTGCTTAAACCGTACGGCTTTTACAATGTTGTGAGTGGATTCAACCTCAAAAGGTATGACTTCGGATTCCCCTGTTTGGGTATCAATTTTATTGATTTTACCATTTGCCCAAATGATGATATGCCGGTTGTCAGGCATCCAGTTGAAGTTAGCATTGGGGCCAAAAATTGCCCAGGCTTCCTGCATGTCTTTACTCAGATTTTCATAGACCGGGTACTCTCTTCCGGTATCCAGATCCCTTAAATACAGGACTGATTTTGTGCGAACTCTGCGTACAAACGCCATTTTTTTACCATCCGGTGAGATCTGAGGCCTGATCGCTCCGCCATTACCTCCGGTTACGGTTTCAATATCGCCTTTCTCACGGTCGTAGCGGCGAATTTGATAAATCTGGCTGTTTGGGTCTTTGTTATATTGAAAATATCCGCCGGGATATACAGCCTGACTGTAGTATACATATCGGCCATCCGGAGAAACCCATGGCTCGCCGATATCCTGTTGTGCATTCGCTTTTTCTACAAGCTGAATCCCGCTTCCACCAGATTTATGATACATCCAGATTTCACCGGCTCCCAGAGAACGAGTGGAAGAAAAATGTTTTTTGGCGATGATATACTCGCCATCGGGTGTCCAAACAGCATTATTGAGCAATCGGAAACTTTCATTGGTTACCTGTCGGGCATTTTCACCATCAAGGTCCATCACCCAGATATTGTCACCTCCGCCAGCATCACTGGTAAAAGAAATCTGCATTCCATCCGGGCTAAACCGTGGATGTATCTCATATGCATGTCCGCCTCTAAGAAGCGTAGCTTTCCCTCCATTAATAGGCATGGTATATATATCACCCAGTAAGTCGAAGACGATTTCCTGTCCATCCGGGCTTACATCTAAATTCATCCAGGTTCCCTCGTCAGTGGTAAAAGAAACATGGGTAGAATCTCCAAGAGGGGGATTTGTGACATCCCAATTGTCCTGGGCATGTGTTGTTGAAAATAATATGCAGGCAAAAAATAAAGAGGCTAAGTATTTCATAAGTATTTGAGAAAAGATTGATTGTGCCGATAATACCAAATAATGAGATAAAATTGGAAAACTGACTGAGGATTAGCTTTGTATTCTTACAGATTATTAATGTAGTTATACAGATAAATTTCTCATATTGGCCAAGTTTAGGTTTTAGATTGGGTAAAAAAGTGATTTTGAGAAAAATAATCTTAACAGGGTTTTTTGCACTGGTTTTTTGTGTGGCTAAGGCACAAAAATATAATATAAAAACCTACTCAGTAAATGATGGCCTTCCCTCCAGCCAGGTTTATGATGTGCATTTAGATGATGATGGCTTGGTATGGTTTGCCACGGCCTACGGCTTAGTGAAGTTTGATGGGTTTGATTTTGAGACTTATGGTGAAGGCAATGGACTGAGAGATGAACTCATTTTTGACATCTTTGAAGACTCTAAGAAGCGATTCTGGGTTTCTACCGAGACAGGAGGTGTGGGCTTTTTAGAAGGGGATTCTGTGAGATATGATCCGGCCTTCTCTGCTTTAGACAGCATGCTCATAAATTATATCATCGAATCGGAAGATGGTGAAATGTGGTTTGGAACTAATGCACACGGGGTGATGATTTGGGACGGAGATTCCTTTAAAAACCTTTCTACAGAAAAGGGACTTCCCAGTGACCAGATTTGGGATATTCAATTCTACAGAGATAACGAAGCCTGGATTGCTACCATGGATGGAGTGGCTGTATTTGAAGATGAGAAAGGCGTTTTTAAAACATGGAAAAAAGAAGATGGCTTGAGTGGAGGAACTGCCTATCAGGCTTTTCAAGCCTCCGATAAAACAATCTGGATTCCTACAAGCTCAGGTATAACACTTATAAGCGAAGAAGATGAGCTAACTAATATCACCGAAATTAACGGACAGAAATTAGGTTACGTTTATAACATTGCTCAAGATAATGATGACTTGATCTGGATTGGAACCGAGCGGAAAGGGTTGTACTGGTTTGATGGAGAAGATTTTACGCATATCACCAAAAAAAATGGACTGAGCAGCAATTATATATATCGTCTCATTAAAGCCAATGACGGAACCATTTGGGTAGCAACAGATGGGAATGGCGTCAGCATTTTTAAGGACAAACAGTTCAGGTTTTATGATAAGGACTCTGGTGTTAATTCAAATTCTATCTACAGTCTTTTTAAAGATGATGAAGGGGTGATTTGGTTCGGAAAGGAAGGGGGTTTGGGAAGTTATCAAGATGGGGAATTTAAGTCTTATGACATCCCTAAAGAGATATTTGATGAAGATGAAATCTGGGATATTGAACAACTGCCCAATGGCAATCTTCTGTTGCTAACCTACAGTTACTGGATTATTGAGTTTGATGGAGAAAAGTTTTTCCGTTCGTCCATAAATGAGCCATTAATGGACTATTACATCAATGATATTCTGGTTGATGATAATGGAGAAATATGGATAGGAACCGGGCAGTCTATGATAAAGTATAACGGCGGAGATCTGGAGATTTTAGAACCAAGTTCTGAATACTGGCAATCGTATGTGAACCTGATCTATAAAGACAGTAAAGGCAATATTTGGATGGGAACAGAAGGGGGAGTCGCAAAATTCAATGGGAAAGACTTTGTGTTTTACACAGAAAGCGAAGGTCTTAAGGGCCCCAGTATTTATGAGATCAGAGAAGATTCCAGAGGAAACATCTGGATAGGTACTAATAAGGGGCTGTCTGTTTTAAAGAAATTTGACGAAGGGGAGAGGTCAGAAAAGTTTGAAGTTTTTGAGTCTGATGAGATCTTTTTGCCAGAAACCATATCCTTGCTTTTTGATAAAGAAGGCGGGCTTTGGCAGGGAACTAATGGCGGACTTAATTATTATGATGTGGAGCACTGGTACAAAAGTGGAGAAATGAATAAAGTGCATTTTGCACTCCGTGATTATGGCAAAGGGTTAGAGTTTAATGGAGCGGCAGCCATAGCGGATGATGATGGTAAGCTATGGTTTGGTACTGCTTCCGAAGGATTGCTTCAGTATGATTCTAACGTACCTCCAACTTCAATTCATGACAGAGCTCCTTTAACTTTTATAAGAAGAGTTTTTGTAAATGGGCAAAAAGTTTATGATCAAAATGCAGCTATAAATGACGTTGAGAAAATTGAACTCGATTACCATCAAAAGAATATTGAAATTGAGTATGGTGCTGTAAACTATAAGGATCCTGCCCGCATTTTCTATAGATACCGATTGAATGGCTTTGAAGAGAATTGGAACACCGGCTATGATAAAAGAGAGGCTGTTTATACAAATCTAAATCCGGGCGAATACACCTTTGAGGTAATGTCGAAATCAACTACCTCAGAATGGAGTGGTATTGCTTCTTCTATTACAATAAATATCGACAAACCTTTCTGGCTTTCTGGTTGGTTTATTCTGCTAAGTCTTGCCTCTTTAGGGGCTGTAATCTTCTTTTATGTGCAAATGTATGTGAGCATTATCGAGAAAAAGAAATTAAAGGAATTGGTTGACGAACAGACAGCTCATTTACAGTCTGCTCTTTCCGAAAAGGAAGTGCTCATTAAAGAGATTCACCATAGAGTCAAGAATAATATGGCTGTAGTTTCAGGATTGCTGGATTTACAAAGCTGGAAAATGCAGGATGGACAGGCTAAATTAGCATTGGAAAACAGCAAGCTTCGCATTCAAACCA
The DNA here is from genome assembly GCF_040218225.1 of Gracilimonas sp. NCBI lineage: Bacteria > Pseudomonadati > Balneolota > Balneolia > Balneolales > Balneolaceae > Gracilimonas > Gracilimonas sp. The sequence continues at coordinate 275,161 of NZ_JAVJQO010000003.1, read as the reverse complement.
TGTCTTCTATCCATGAAAAGCTGTATCAGAATAAGGACCTTTCAAAAATTAATTTTAAGTTATTTGCAGAAGATTTAGTACATAAAGTTGCAAGCTCACTTAAAGGGGATAACAAGGATGTAAAGGTTGATCTTGATATTGAAGAGGGGAATATTAGCGTGAATTCTGCTATTCCCTGTGGTCTCATTCTGAATGAAGCATTGTGCAATTGCTATGAACATGCTTTTAAGGAAACAGATAAAGGTAATATTGAAGTCGTCTTTAAATCAATTAATGAAAATGAATATACCTTGGTTGTGAAGGACAATGGAGTTGGTATTCCTGAAAATATCACCAACTCGAAATTGACCACGCTTGGTCTTACGCTCATCAATTCATTGGTTTCCCAAATAAAAGGAACTATTCAGTATAAAAATGAAAAAGGGACCACTATCCGCATAGTGATCCCTAAATAAGCTCTTACTTACTTTGCCTTATTTTGATTTAAATTTCTTTATGAAGTTTTTAGTGAAATCAGAAAGAACTAAACGGCCGCTTATTTCAGCCCGCTGTTCCAGTAATAGGTCCCAGTCATCGGTACCTTTCCACAATACTGCTTTAAGGTTTTTCATAGCCTCAGGACTGCTTTTTGCTAATTCAGAAGCTAATTCTCTTACAGCCTGATCCAGGTCGTATGTAGAATCAAAAATTTTGTTGAACAAACCATTTTCTAACGCCCAGTCGGCATCGTACCAGTTAGTAGCATCAATTGATAGAGCAGAGAAAGCACTTTTACCCACTTTGCGTTCTACGGCCGGACCTACAACAAATGGCCCGATACCCAATGCCAGTTCGCTCAGTTTGACGTCTGCTTTTTCTTCAGCAAAGGTATAATCTCCGGCAGCTGCGATGCCAACTCCGCCACCTACTGTTTTTCCATGCACCCGAACTATGATCAGTTTTGGGCAGGTGCGCATGGCGTTTAGAACCAGGGCAAACCCCATAAAGAATTCTTTTCCTGTTTCGTAATCATCTATGGCGATGAGTTCATCAAAAGAAGCTCCGGCACAAAAAGCGCCATCACCACGGCTCTGGATTACAAGAACCCGGATATCATCATTCTTACCGGCATCTCTTATGGTCTGAGCCAATTTTCTGAGGATGGAACCGGGAAGAGAATTCCCTTTAGGGTGATAGAATTCAATAGTTCCGATGTTGTTTTTGGTGGATAGGTTGACTGCTCCGTTTTGTTCGCTCATTATTTAATTCAAAATTTAAAATTCAAAAGTTCTTTTGCCTCATTTATATTGACAAGCATAACTCACTGTAAAAGTGTCTTTGTTTTCCGAATCGTCTTTAGTATCTGTGATAATTCTTGAAAAATATCTCGGGTAATCTTGATCCTGAATAAATGATTCGTAAAAATAATTCTCTGTAATTGTTTCATAGTTTACCGAGGTACCTATATATGGCTCATCAGGATTGATATATTGAGACGTTGTTTTATAAAGCCTTTGATTTTCTTTGTTATAAAGTGGAATTGGTTGAAAAAAAGAAAACATATGTTCGTATCTGTTGCCAATAAATCCATTTAATCCTAAGACATCTATAAAAATTGAGTTTTGATTTTTGTAAGTTCTAATTCCATCATCTGTTGTAGTTAATTCATAGGTGAGGCAATTATTTGAATAAATGAATTCTGTTGAGAATCCAATTCGAATACCAGCATCCATGCCTTCGGCTTCAAAATACCGTAATCCGCATGGTTCTTCATATTCAATTCTTGTACTCTTTATATCACCCGTTTGATTACCAACAAAATATTCATAATCAAGTGTTGCTAGCTGTTCACCATTCCAACCAAGAGTATATTTATAACTAGCCCAGATATCTCCAGATTTAGTTTTTGTGTTTTCAACAATCTGATGAATAAGATTATTTTGATAGGTATAATTTGCTTCAATGAAGGCATCTACATTATCTAAATGAGCTTTTGTATAATTATAGTACTTTGTATAAGTGGATAAATACTGATCACTGTATTGAAAATCGTAGTCCATAAAGTGAACAGAGTCTCCGCTACTTTTATGAGCATAACCATCTAATTTAATGGGAACACAGTAGTTGATTGTTCCTTCTTCAAAAACAGCTGTTACATTCATTTCAGAAGTGATTGTTAATTGAACGGGATTTTCTTCTCCATTCACACTCCCTTCCCATCCTTCAAAGACCCAAGTTGAATCTGGAATAGCTTCTAATTGAACTATGGTACCATATTCGTAATCTGTCTTTGTTTTAATAATGGTTTCAGTGACATCACCCTCCCCAAGGGTGGTTACATTTAATGGATAGGACTTTTTTTCAAAATTAGCTACTAAATCAGTATTCTCAGTTATCGTAAACTCTAAAGGATTGTCATCAGAGGAGACACTCCCTTCCCAATCTATAAATGCATATCCTTCATTGGAAACCGCTTGTAATTCTACAGTAGTATTTTTTTTAAGTAGCGTATCTGAGAAATTTTGAATGAACCCAGAGTTCTCAGGAACAACAGTTACTGAAAGAGAAAATAAAGTTGGATCATTTTCTTTATTACAAGAAATAAAAATAATCAATAATAGCAGAAGGAACGGGGACTTATAACTCATCGATATCCAATTTGTTTTTCCGTTTCATTAAAGTGAGGATGGTGTATTCAGCAACAACAGCATCCTCTTGATTAGTTACTTCCACATCCCAGTAAACTACACCAAAAGGAAATGGGTCGTCTTTCTTTTGCTGGCGGACATTCTTCCGTTTCAGGATTAATTTAGCCTGAATGGTATCGCCGGGGGCAACGGGAGCAACGAACCGAAGGTTTTCCAGTCCATAGTTCAACATCATGGGGCCTTCATCCGGATGAACAAAAAGTCCGGCTGTTGCTGAAAGCACGAAATAGCCATGAGCTACTATCTTACCAAACAAAGAGCGGGCAGCAGCGTCCGGGTCAGTATGTGCATAAAAATGATCACCGCTTAACTCTGCAAATTCCTCAACATCTTTTTCAGTGACTGTTCGCTTTTCAGTGGTTAAAGCTTCGCCAACTTTTAGCTCTTCAAAGTACTTCTGGAAAGGATGCTTGTCCGACTCTTCCGTTTCAGCTCCTGAAATATGCTGTTTTACAATGTTTCTAAGTGTAGTCGGTGATCCCTGCAAAGCAACCCGTTGCATATTATGAAGTACTGCCCGGGCTCCTCCAAGTTCCTCGCCTCCCCCGGCATGTCCCGGTCCTCCGTGAACCAATGAGGCAATTGGAGAACCATGTCCGGTTGATTCTTCAGCAGAATTGCGGTTAATCACCATAAACCGGCCATGATAGGGAGCGCATCCCATTGTTATTTTATGCGCTATTTTATCATCAGCAGTAAATAGAGATCCCACCAAAGAACCGTTTGCTTTATTAGCGAGCTCTATAGCTTCTTCAGTAGATTTATATGGCATGATGGTGGTCATAGGACCAAAGGCCTCCAGCCGGTGAATTTCATCCACTTGCATAGGCTGGTGACAAACGAGCACACGCGGATTTGTGAACGCCCCCTTTTGAGATCCATTTGCCGTATAAACTGTTTCTGTAATCTCGGACAATTTCTGAAGCTGCTCCTCAAATCGTTCAACCTGAAGAGAACTGGCTAAAGGACCCATTCGTGTTTCTTTCTCAGCGGGATGACCGATTGTAGTTTTCTCTAAACGGGACTTTAAAGCGTTGATGACTTCATCTTCTAAATTTTCAGGGACGATAGTCCGTCTGATAGCCGTACATTTTTGCCCGGTTTTTACCGTCATTTCCTGTGCTACTTCTTTGATAAAAAGATCGAACTCTTCCATATCCGGAGTGACGTCCTCACCCAAAATAGAACAGTTCAGAGAATCAGCTTCCAGATTAAAAGGAACACTGTTGGCTATTATATTGGGATGTGCTTTCAGTTTCTTTCCCGTGTCAGCTGAGCCAGTGAAAGCGACCATATCCTGGCTGATCAGATGATTCAGTAAATCACCAGGTTTATCGGCAGCGATATACTGAATACTTCCTTCAGGCAGTATTTCAGATTCAATCATGTCTTTGAAAACTTCCCAGGAAAGATAAGATCCAATTGGAGATGGTTTTACAATAACGGGCATTCCTGCAATTATGGATGGCGCAAGTTTCTCCAGCATTCCCCAAATCGGGAAGTTAAAAGCATTGATATGAACAGCCACTCCATGACGAGGTACACAAATATGCTGCCCCATGAACGAGCCTTTTCGGGAAAGTCGTTCTGTGTTGCCCTCTACATGCCATGGAAGATCTGATAGCTCGCGCCGTGATTTACTCGAAATTCCAAAAGCAGTGATTAACCCTCCTTCGATATCAATCCATGAATCTTTGCGGGTAGCCCCGGTGTGAGTGGAGATTTTATAATACTTCTCCTTACGCTCCATCAGGTATTTGCCGAGGAACTTGATTGCAAACGCCCGTTCGTGTATGGTCATCTCACGAAGCTTTGGCCCGCCCGTTTTTCGGGCATATTCCAGTGCAGATTTATAATCAATATTTGCTTCAACCATCTGAGCGACTGGCTCATTGGTTACTGCACTGATGAGGTCTGTTTCTGTGCCATTGGTTAACCATTTGCCTTGTATGTAGCTGGTAACTCGTATCTGGTTTCTTGTTTCTTGTTCTTTCATTCCTGTAATTTACTTTTGAGATCTTTCAACAGATTGAATAAATAGATTCAGTTTTCTGCCAAGCTTGTCATTAAGCTCAATAAGCCCTTTGTATGAGGCTTCGTTATTTAAAGATTCAGTTTCGAATAGAGAATCAAGGTAATCCTGTGTTTCATCATTTGAAGCTAAGGCAAAAATAAGAAACCGAATATATTCTTGAGTATATCTTCTTCTTCCGTATCCTTCTACAATATTTGACCTGACTGATTTTGAAGATCGTCGAATTTGGCTGGCAGTTTCAAACTGTTCAAATTTTGGTAAAGAAAAAGTCATTTTATGAATTTTATTAGACTGTTCTTTGGCCAGCTTCCATATTTCCTGATTTCTATAACTCATGTCAAAGGTGTTAGTTCTATAGAAGGAGAACAAGAAGCCAGCTTCAAAAATCCAGTTTCGAGTTCCCCCAGTTTTCATAGCCCATTTTTTGATCTTCTCTATCTTCAGGAATCTCCCTCAGCGGATTGCATTCCTTCAGGGTTTCATGAAGTTCGCCGGGAAGTTGTTGATACAATTCTGTCCCTTTTGATTTCCAGGCCGCCATTTCATCCGTCACATCTTTGACGATTTTGGCCGGATTTCCAACTACAACTTTACGATCAGGAATTTCCATCCCTTCAGGAACAAAGGAAAGAGCGCCAATAATAGATTCTTTCCCGACTTTCACATTATCCATAATTACGGCATTCATTCCAATCAGGCAGTTCTTGCCAAGATGTGCTCCGTGAATAATAGCACCATGACCCACATGAGCACTCTTCTCCAGCGTCACTGTAACTCCCGGAAACATATGAATCGTACAGTTTTCCTGAACATTGCATCCGTCTTTGATCACAACTTTTCCCCAGTCGCCCCGAATAGCTGCTCCCGGACCTATATAAACATCTTTCCCTATAATCACATTTCCGGTAACCGCTGCCTGAGGGTGTACAAAAGCCGACTTGTGTACGACAGGCCTATATCCGTTAAACTGGTAAATTGCCATAATTGAGTATTTAGTGAACCGCAGAGAGCGCTAAGGTCACAAAGAAAATACTTAGCGTTCTTTGCGAGATCTCCGCGGATTTTGCGGTTAATTACTATGTTTTCTCCAGGATGACAGCCATTCCTTGTCCAACTCCCACGCACAACATACAAAGTGCATATTTGTTAGAGTCTTTCTCGTGAAGCTCAACAGTGGCTGTTTGCAATAATCGTTGACCGGTCATTCCCAGTGGATGTCCCAAAGCAATCGCTCCGCCGTTTGGGTTTAGTCGTGGATCGTTATCATCCATTTCCAGCATTCGGGTTACACCCAAAGATTGCCCCGCAAAAGCTTCATTCAGTTCAATGATGTGCATGTCATCCAGTTTCATACCAGCCCGTTTTAAAACCTTTTGAGCTGCTTCAACCGGACCTAATCCCATAATTCGGGGTTCAATTCCGGAAACTGCATGAGCTACAATGCGAGCTTTGGGTTTTAGGCTGAAATCTTTTATGGCTTTATCAGATGCTACTAACAAAGCTCCGGCCCCATCATTTAATCCAGAGGCATTTCCTGCAGTTACGGAGCCATTCTTTTTGAATGCTGGTGACAATTTTGACAACACTTCAGGAGTGGTATCAGGACGCATGAATTCATCGTGTTCGAAAAGGATAGGATCTCTTTTTCGGCGGGGAATTTCAACGGGTACGATTTCTTTAGCCAGTCGGCCGGAATCCCGGGCCGCTCCAGCTTTCTGCTGACTCCAGGATGCAAACTTATCCTGGTCTTCTCTGCTGATCTTATGCATTTCTACTACATTTTCAGCTGTCGTTCCCATGCCGTCCGTCCCATACATTTCTTCCATTTTTGGGTTGATGAAGCGCCAGCCAAAAGTAGAATCGTGCATTTCGGTAGTTCCTGAGTAGGGGGATGATCCCTTTCCAAGCACAATGGGGCCGCGGGTCATGTGCTCCACGCCACCAGTGATGAATACATCTCCCTCGCCGGCTTTGATGGCATGGTAGGCTTTCACAGTCGCGCTCATTCCTGAAGCACATAACCGGTTTACCGTTTCACCGGGTACCGAGACTGGTATTCCAGCTAACAGAGAAGCCATTCGGGCCACATTCCGGTTGTCTTCACCGGCCTGGTTAGCACATCCCAGAATCACATCCTCAATTGCTTTCAGGTCAACTTCCGGATTACGTTTTATGAGTTCTTTGATTGGGATTGCCGCGAGATCGTCTGCCCGGATTGAGGAGAGAGATCCTTTAAGTTTTCCTATAGGTGTTCGGATTCCGTCAATAATGTATGCATCCATAGTACTTAGATAATAGTAATTAGTATTAAGTCTCTACTTTAATGAATTAGATAGCGAATAAATCATCTTCTGTATTTCGGTAATCATTTCAGATAGAGCCTCATAATTTTCGTTATTTATAAATCCTAAGTTTCTTGCTATCAAAAGCTGAGTTTCTAATTCAGATCCCGAACCATAAGCAATATTCAGGAAGTGTTTGAATTCTTTTTTAGATTTCCTTCCGGCACCTTCTGCAATGTTCGAACTTATTGAAACTACACTTCTTCTGATTTGTGAAGTAAGCCCATATTTTTCCTCTGAAGGAAAGTTCTTTGTATATGAGTAGACATCAGTGGCAAGATCTACTGCTTTATTCCAAACTGATAATTCTTTGAATTGATGCATATATAAAAATACTAAATACTATTGTCTCAATACTAAGTACTATGCTGCTTTCCTGTTCGGTAAACAGTGCCACGAAATTCAGCAACTAGCTCTTCGTTTTGATTAGTCACTTTTACTTTATAAACGCCAATGGTTCGTCCATTCTGGAGTTCTTCAGTTTCAGCAACCAGTACATCACCAACCGATACTTTTTTCGTAAAGTTTATATTGTTCTCAAGAGCTAATGAAATCGAGCTGTGTGAATTGGAAGCAAAGGCGAGGGCACTGTCGGCCAGGGAAAAAGTGATTCCGCCGTGACAAACTCCGAACCCATTGGTCATCTCCTCACGGATTTTTATCGAGATTCTGCAATATCCGGGGTCAGATTCCAATACTTCCACGCCCATCCATTGCGAGAATGGGTCGTTAGAAAGCATTTTTTCTATTACGGGATTGATTTCTTTACTCATAGCTGTCAGCTATTCCTTATAAAAACTTTCCTGATCGGCTACTTTTTTCTTCAACAGCGGATTTGGGCGATAGCGATCTTCCCGGTATTCAACCTGGAGCGCCGTCATCCTGTCCAGTACATTTTTTAATCCGATTTCATCGGCCCACTTTAGCAACCCTTTTGGATAATTAACCCCGTTTTGCATAGCTAGGTCAACATCCTCCACGGAGGCAATATTCATAAACACGGCATCGCAGGCTTCATTAATCAGCATGGTTAGAATACGATCAAAAATAGTTTCCCCGAGCTCTCTGTCTTTTTTTGGCTCCGGGTTTTTGGCTCCGTCGCGATAATTGTAAAAGCCCCGGCCTGATTTTCTTCCCAGCCAGCCAGCTTCCACCATTCTTTTTTGTGCAAAGGATGGTTTGAAGCGTGGATCGTAGTAGAAGGCCTCAAATACCGAGCAGGTGACTTCATAATTTACATCATGTCCGATTAAGTCCATTAACTCAAATGGCCCCATTCGAAAGCCGCCAATTTCTTTCATAGCCCAGTCGATTGTTGCAGCATCAGCAATTCCTTCTTCATAGATTCTGAGAGCTTCTCCGTAGAATGGGCGGGCAACCCGGTTCACAATAAAACCGGGAGTATCCTTGCCAGAGACCGTAATTTTATCCCAGCTTTTGATAAAATTCTTGGTTGATTTAAAAACCTCATCATCGGTAGCAATGCCAGGTATAATCTCAACCAATTTCATGAGCGGAGCCGGATTGAAAAAATGAACTCCTAAAAACCGTTCCGGTTTTTTCAGGGCTGATGAAATAGCTGCAATGGAGAGAGAAGAAGTGTTGGATGCCAGCACACAATCCTTGGATACAATGCCTTCAATTCGGGAAAAAGTATCTTTCTTGACATCAAGGTCTTCAAGAATTGCTTCTATCACGAAACCGCATTCCCCAAACTTGGTGATATTATCTACAAACTCGATGCGGTTAAGTATCCCGTCTATTTCATCCTGAGTCATGCGTTCTTTTTCGACCTGCCGGGCGAGGATGCTTTCGAGGCCGGCTTTTGATTTTTCAAGCTGTTCGGGATACGCATCATACAAATACACCTGATGACCCTGAGTAGCTGCAACCTGAGCAATTCCCGTTCCCATAGTTCCGGCGCCAACTACGCCGATCTTTGCATCGTTTTTAATCATAAGTAAATATCGTGTTTAATCGTCTGAAAAATCGCTTCCAAGATAAGGAATCTGAGGCGGAATACAGTTCAAATTTCACACTTTAACGTTATGTGTTTTTATCCTGATTCAGGTACCCAAGGTGCGTGTGTTTGAAGTCGTCTCCGAATTTTAATCCATACCCGAAGATGCGATCAAAAGCTGAGTGTCCCAGAAATACAATGCCAATCGCTACCAGCATGGGAAGCTGTGCAAAATAGCCAAGCAGAATTAAGCTAATCATTACTCCTTTGTGATGAAGCAGATTGTAGAAAAAGGCTCCGGTTTTAGTGTTAATGAGATAAGCGGCAAAGGAAACGTCAGGCAGAAAAAATAATAAGGCGTACATCCACCAGGTATACCCGGTAATCAAGCCAAAAAGAATTACTGAACCTGTGAATAGTAAAATTTCTTCGAGGATGAGTAATATTCTAAGGTTAAAATTGAGTTCAATTTTCATTGTAATATGATTTTAATTGTTCAAAAACCATCCGGTGGCCCAACTTTGAGTAATGAATTCCATCTCCATATAAATACAGGTTTTCTGATGAGTTGGAATTCGTATTCAGGATTTCGAAAAGACTTAGAAACCGAATATTTTTTTCACTTAAAGCTTCCATTAGGTGATTTTGTGGGGAAGTGTCATTACTTCTAAACTGATATTCGTATGGCATGATTATTACATCAAATCGAATATCAAGGGAATCTGCAGTGTTTTTGATTTCAATTAGATTACGAATAGCGTTTTCAAATTGCTCATTCTCGGATGAGTAAAACTGTTTATCGTATAAGAAATATGTTTTCGGACGGTCGAATATTATTTTTTTCAACCATTGATAAGTATAAATGTGATTGTAAATAAAGTTGGAAAGAAACTGTCCCATTCCCCTAAGGCCCTTTGGCCCTTCCACCGCTATATTCTTGGAATAAATATCATTCAGGCACCAGAAAAGCGTAACTCTGTTTATGTTGAGACTTTCATTTCCAGACAGCCGCGAAAAAATATTGGCATAGTCGTCTGAAGCATATCCAAGTAGTGATGGATTAATGATATGTAGGCTGTCAAAGGCAAAAGCTAGTTGTCCTGCATAAGTTGAGTCTTGATCAACTCCCATACCCATTGTAACCGAATCTCCAAGAAGCAACCAGCCCGCAGAGCTCTCATTGTTACGAGGGTACTTCCAAAAACCCAGGCTATCGGTTTCGAAATAGTGACCCATGCTTCTGGCTTTTACATTTGGTTTCAAGCCAAAGGTTGAGCCATAGACATTTTCTTTGATCAGTTTATCATCAGTGGTGGGAGGTTGAATCTGAGGGATAAATATTCGAACAGAGAGCTCTATAATTCCGAATAATATTACAAGTAAAACAGCATTAATAGAGAGGGTCTTTAAAAAGCTTTTCATGTTTAGACTATTTGCCCTTGAACTCCGGTTTACGTTTTTCCATAAAGGCTTTGACTCCCTCACTGTAATCGTAAGTTTCACCAGCTTCAGCCTGCAGGTTGGCTTCCAGCTTCATCTGGATTTCAAGGTCGTTAGCGAATCCGGCGTTAAATCCGCGTTTAGTTAGCCCAAATCCTTTAGTTGGCATTTTCGCCAATTTGGAGGTAATAGCTTTTGCTTCGTCCATAAACTGGTTGGCTGGAAATGCTTTCCAGATCATCCCCATTTCAACGGCTTCTTTAGCTGATACTTTTTCTCCCAAAAAAGTGAGGGCCGTAGCTCGGGCCAGACCGATTAACCGGGGCAAGATGTAGGTGCCTCCGCTATCCGGTATCAACCCAATTTGAGAAAAGGACTGTATGAATTTGGCTTCTTCACTGGCAATTACAATATCACAGGCAAGAGCAATATTGGCTCCGGCTCCGGCGGCTGTTCCGTTTACAGCGCAAACGACCGGCTTTTCAAGCTTTCGAATTCCCTTGATAATAGGAATGTAGGTGTGATGGACAATTTCGCTGAGGTCTCTTTCCGGATCGTCAGAAACTTCGGTAGCCTCTGCCAGATCCTGCCCGGCACAGAAAGCACGACCTTCTCCCGTTAGCAGAACACAACGCACATTATCGTCTGACTCGGCCCGGTGGAGAGCTTCTTTCAACTCACTGGCCATTTCAAAGATAAAGCTATTAAGTTTGTCAGGACGGTTTAGGGTGATAGTGAAAACGCCATCAGTTAGGTTAGTTGTGATCACAGGCTTGAAAATTAAAAGTTTGAAGGATTATGAACTAAGTAAATGTAGAGAAAGGAAGGCAATCACAAAAGTCTGTGATCTTATATACATTTAAAATGCTCGAAAGGTTGGTCACAATTATTGCAAAAATATTGTGACTTACATGCAGTAGAGCCAAATTGACTCACTAATTTGGTTTCAAATGAATCACAAAAAGGGCAGGGTACAATCTTTGTGCTCGACAGGTTTTTGAGGAAGTCATCTTCCTCTTCCGACTTTTCAGGAGGTGCAATGCCGTAATCCTTAAGCTTGGCTTTGGCTTCCTCTGTCATCCAGTCGGTGGTCCAGGTTTCTGCAAAGTCGAGCTTAACCGAAAAATCTTCAACACCCCGTTCTTCCAGCTTTTCATTTACCAGCTTTTCGATGGCATTCATAGCCGGACAACCAGAATAGGTTGGGGTAATTTTTACCAGAATATTACCATTTTCACCAACCTCAACTTTACGGGCAATTCCCATCTCTACGATGTTTAATACCGGTATTTCGGGATCTGTTACCTCTTTGAGGTAATCCCAAATCTGCTCTTCGGTATGTAGCTGTATTGTTGACATTTGTAAGTATTTAGCAGGGAATTTTGGGTAATTGGTATTGAGTGATTTTGAGGATGGAAAATCTCAATACTAAATACCGTAAACTATTTCCACTCTGCATCGGGATGCGAACGCCGTAAAAATTGCATTTGAGCCAACATATGACCTAAATGCTCGGTATGAATACCTTTACGGCTGCCGGTCATCATAAATTGATCCCAATCGGGAACCGTGAGTGTCGCTTCAGTTAACGTTTCTTCAACCAATTTCTTCCATTCATCTTTGAATTCAGAGGAATCAATTGCGATGCCTTTATCGATCAAAAACTCATCAATTTCATCCATATAAAAGAGCTCGTCGATGTACATCCAGAGTTCATCAAAGGATTCCTGAATGCGATTGTGACTTTCCTCGGTTCCATCTCCCAAGCGTAAAACCCATTCCCGGCTGTGGCGGAGGTGGTATTTAATTTCTTTCAGGTGCTTGTTGATCATACCTGCGAATTGCTCGTCTTTAGCTTCTTTCAGTCGTTCGTATTGGAAATAACTGAAGGCGCTGAATAAAAATTGCCGGGCTATGGTGAAGCCAAAATCACCTTTTGGAAGTTCGCAAAGCTGGAGGTTGGTGAAATCACGGTCATCCCTGAAGAAGGCAAAGTAATCTTCATCATGACCTTCGTCCTCAATTTTCGCTGCGTATTCGTATAAAGCAGTAGCATGTCCAATAAGATCTAAAGAGATATTAGCGAGTGCTAAATCCTCTTCCAGCTGAGGGCCATGTCCGCACCATTCAGCATTACGCTGTCCCAGAATGAGGCGGTCATCTGCCAATCTCAGCAGATAGGTCAAAAACGCGTCTTTTTTTATCAATTCTTTTGTAGCTGTACTCATGATCTTTTCTTAACGGCTCGTGGTACACTGTAAAATTGTGGATGTCGGTATGGCTTGTCATTTGCCGGGTCGAAAAAAGGCCCCATATCTTCCGGTGTGGATGCGGTTATATATTTCGATTCAACCACCCAAATGCTGACACCCTCATTTCTGCGGGCGTAAGTGTCTCTCGCATTTTGGAGAGCCATTTCTTTATCCGGGGCATGAAGGCTGCCGGCATGTTCATGTGGTTTACCTGATTTGGGCTGTGTGAAAACCTCCCAGAGAGGCCAATTGTCTTTGTTCTTTTCTTCGGACATTAAATTTGTTGATTATCATTCAAAAGAAATGTCATCCTGAGGCTGCTGCCGAAGGATCTTCATAATGAGCGTATATAAATTGTGAAGATTCTTCGCTTTCGCTCTGAATGACTTTATTAGATTACGATGCCTTTTCCTGGCTCAGTTTCTGCTTGCGGGCATATTCAGTCGCCGCCTCCCGAACCCATTCGCCATTTTCATGAGCATTGCGGCGGGCTTTCATACGCTCCCGGTTCATGACGCCATTGCCTTTCACTACGTTCCAGAATTCATCCCAGGGGATGTCACCAAAATCCCAGTGTCCTGTTTCTTCATTGTATTCCAAATCCGGATCGGGAAGGCTAACACCAATGGCTTCGGCTTCCATCACCATGCGGTCAACAAAATGCTGGCGAAGTTCGTCATTGGTTTTAAGCTTCACCTGCCATTTAATGAGTTCTGCACTATTTGGAGAATCTGAATCGTGCGGTCCAAACATCATAAGGCTTGGCCACCACCAGCGGTTCACTGAATCCTGAGCCATTTTTTGCTGCTCAGGAGTTCCGTCCGCCATCTTGGCGAGCATTTCATATCCCTGCTTTTTGTGGAAGCTTTCTTCCTTACAAATACGAACATTAGCGCGGGAATAAGGACCGTAGGAAGAACGGGCCAGCATGGTTTGGTTTACAATAGCCGCTCCGTCCACCAACCAGCCAATAGCACAAATATCAGCATAAGTCATGGTAGGGTAATTGAATATGCTGGAGTACTTGGCACTGCCGTATAAGTACTGGTCAACCAGTTCGCTGCGATCAATACCCAGCGTTTCGGTAGCACTATATAGATAAAGTCCGTGACCGGCTTCATCCTGAACCTTGGCCAGGAGCACAAGTTTCCTCTTTAAAGAAGGAGCTCTTTCGATCCAGTTTCCTTCCGGCAACATGCCCACAATTTCGGAGTGAGCGTGCTGGCTCATCATCCTGATTAACTGCTGGCGATACCGTTCCGGCATCCAATCTTTGGGTTCTATTTTTTCTCCCGCGTCAATACGGGCTTGAAATTCGTCTAACTTTTCTTGGTTTTCCATGAGGTAAATATACGATTTTTTGGAAGCGCTTTTCAGTCTCTTTAACAGGAATTTAAAAAGAGAAGTTCGGGAATTGAAATTTCTGTCTAGATAATTCAAAATTTTCATTTCATGGAAAGAATATTTTTATGCAGACGTTTTCTTAAAACTTTCTAGAAGATCAAAAAAGCTTGATACTCTTTTCGAGATAAAAGTTCGTACTCATTTCCGGGGTTTTAAATCAACCTAAATCTTTTTCAGTACTTCAAGGCACCCCTAAACCATTAAAAAACAGCTGGAAAATAAAAGTGTAACAATTTACTCCCAGCCTACTCTTTGTAGCAGAATATCAGCGATAGGTTTGGATATCAAATAACTGTTAGGCTTTTAGTTACAGGTACCAGGGTTCCTATAGCTGTATATCCTATTCACGACAAATAATTCAAGAAGAACAGGCACGATTACTTATAACAAAATACGTTGGTTATGGCTGATCGTTTTACTGAGAAAAGGAGTACTGCATGGATCGCATAAAAACTATTCTGAAAAATAGTCCGTTTATAATTGCTCTCGTTTACATCCTGATTGGTGCCGTTTGGATACAGTATTCTGATCAATCTGTTCTCGCCTATTTCGATGATCCGAAAATGATTACATGGGTTCAGTCACTTAAAGGATGGTTTTTTGTATTAGTGAGCGGGGTCATGGTATATGCATTGGTGTGGAAAAATAATTCGTTACTCAGCGAAGCTTTCGATAAGCTAAGCAAAAGCAGGGACGAGTTTAAAGCTACTTTTGAATACGCCCCAGTAGGCATAGCCCACCACAAGCCCAACGAGAATTGGATTCAGGTAAATCAAACGCTCTGTGACATGCTTGGATATACAAGAGAGGAATTGCTAACACTTAATTTTGAAGATTTTATTCACCCAAAAGACTTAACTAAAGGAAGGACTTTAGATCAGGAACTGGCTGACCAAAAACATCCATTTTTTAAAATTCAGAAACGATACCGGAGAAAAGACGGAACCTATTTCCCGGGCCTTGTATCAAAATCTGCTGTGTTTAATGGTGAAGAAAAACCGGCATATCTGGTGGTTATGCTTGAAGATATAACAGAACAGAAAGAGGCAGAAAAAGCCTTAAAAAAATCTCTGAAAGCCAAAGAAACATTACTTGCCGAGATACACCACCGGGTGCGAAATAATCTGGCGTTAATATCTGCATTATTTGACCTGCAGGCCATGTGCACCAAAAACGAAAATGTTCATGCTATCCTGCACGACAGTAAAATGCGGCTCAAATGTCTTGCATTGGTACATGAGTCATATGCTGATGCAGAGAAAACCTCTCATATAAATTTTGGAGATTATCTGAATCAGTTAGTAGAGTTTGTATATGACACATTTAAAAAAGAACAGGGTAAGAATAAGATCAAACTTAAAGCAGACCTCCCCGATTTAAACCTCAATATCAATCAGGCGGTACCCGCTGGATTATTGTGTAATGAGTTGCTGCTTAACGCCTATCTGAACTCATTTGACGATATTACTGAACCCATTATTGAAGTAGGAATTGAACAGGAAGGAGAGCAGGTTATTTTAACTATTTCTGATAATGGCGAAAAAAGCAGTGCCGACTATAACCTGGAAAAACCGGAAAGCCTGGGGATGCTTCTTGTTAAAACACTAACCGCTCAGCTAAACGGAACGTTATCTGCTACAGAACAGGATAAAAAAACATCATTTGAACTCAGGTTTCAGAAAAGGGATGCAAAAGGCCCGAGTAGTGCGCTTTAAATTACGGCTTCTTCTTAACGCTCGTTTTTCTAAGCCCGATGGAATATTGAATAAGGAACATTGAACATTCAATAATGAAGTAGTTTTCGTTACGAAGTTTTTGCTTCGTAATGCATACTTGGGAACTCTGTTTCCGGTGAAAACAAAATTGCCAAGTCTAACAGGACCCTATCTCTGTCTCTTTCCCTCCGGCACGCCTGAATAAAATTCTAACCTTTTGCGACCGCCTCAGGGCAAGAGGACGCTTTGGTGGGAGTTTTGGCAGGTAGTACAATCTGGACGAACTGCCATGTTCGAAACTTGTTCGAAACCTTCTTTCCAATTTACTCTCGCTTTCGCTATAATCCGTTGATATTAAATTGATTTAAACCAAAGCTCTTGGTCTGACGACTCCAAGCTCGTCCGACCAATGGCTGGACTCGGGGAAACATGCCATTATTCCAAAAAGCTCAAAAAATTGATGACCGGAAAAAGGTTAAAGAAGCATGGGCAGAAATTTTTGATTTAGATTCAAAGAATACCGCTGAGATACTTAGAAAATTAGGGGAAGTAAACAAACTTCCGGCCACAATAAGAGAGGATGTCATTAGCCATGAAGATGAGAATCATCAATTGCATCTGAAAAAATTGGGTGTTGTAGAAAGAGCTCTTAGTAATATCAATTTTAACTCAAGTTGGCAGGGAATAAAGAAGCAATTAGATGAAGCGACTGTTTTATCTATCGAGCATTGTTCAGATATGCTTTCAAAATATTCTAATGAAAAAGTACTTGAAGAAGATGATTTAGAAGTACTAAGAAAAAAAGTTCAAGAGTTTAAAAATGATCTCTCTGGATATGAAATAGATCATCAATTGAGTAGCCTCATTTTTGATAAAGTCAATGATATTGAAAGAGCAATATTTGATTACGAACTGAAAGGCACTGCCTTAATTCAGAAAGAAGTTGAAAGTGCATTTGGCAGTTACTTTATGCAAATCGAAGTAATGCAAAAGGACGAAAAGATTGCTGTAAAGTTTTTTGAGTTTTTATCTCATATCTCTGCATTAATACATGTTTCGGAATATGCTCCGGCTCTAATGGAACACGTGGTTAAGTTGTTAGGAAATTAATCATATTCACAGATGAGCTTATAGGAAGATATAATTAGAAAATTTTTCCAAGAAGCCTTTAATAGATAACAAAATGACTCAATGTACAACATTAATGATCGAAGCAAGGAACTTTGCAATCAACTCACAGGTTGATTGATATGAAGATTGTACGTATAATAGACGCTCCTCAACCAGTATTGTATGCTGTGCAGTACACGGGAGAGGAAATTCATGAACTTTATAGAAATATAGATTTATGGATTGACCCGGAGTATCTAAGAGAATTTTTTAAAACACATGAAAAAGATTTAAAGGCCTATTGTGAGTTCCATGGAGTTTTGTATAGTATCAATGATGCCGTAAGAAAAACTATCAATGACATTGAAAACTTAGAAGAAGTTTTAATAGAAAAAGCTGAAAACGGGATAAATGACAAAGAGGAAATCCTTGAAACTCTTTTTAAACCACTACACAACAAAGAAAAAGACCAGCGTTATCCTTTACAAGAAAGCAAAGCTACTTTAGATGAAGAAACCTGGCTTAGATTATATGCTATTCGAATTGATAAACATTTGTATGTGATTACCGGAGGAGCCATAAAGCTCACTGAGGATATGAATAACCGAGACCATACCAAACTTGAATTGAAAAAGATGGATCAGGCCGTTAGATATTTGAAGAATAAAGGTTTGATCAATGAAGAAGAATTTGAAAAGCTTGAATTAGGGATTTGAGATATGACAGATATTAGAAAAAAAATAGAAGAAATTGCCATTGATGATACCAGTGGCTGGAAAGAGGATGCAAAGTATCGTCGTGCCAATAGAAAGTGGTTACGAAAATCTCAGGATATCGCCCTCCGTATTTTAGATGTTCTTGATGAGAAAGGTATGCAGCAAAAAGAATTGGCGGAAGCACTGGATGTTTCTCCTCAGCAAATCAGTAAGATTGTAAAAGGGAAACAAAATTTGACTCTCGAAACAATCTCCAAATTGGAGCAGGTGCTTGGAGTTGAATTGGTTGGTGTACCTAAATATCGAACCAAGTTAGATGTGGATAAAAAAGAGGTTAAAACAAATCTTGGAAAGCGGAAAAAACCAAGTGTTGGTGCTCAGGTAGATTTTGGAGATGTTTTTACACAACCATTAGATTCGGATTATAATTATAGAGAAGCGGCATGAGCAAAGAATTAGCACTTAGTTTTCGCTTGGTAAGCATTAAAACCGATGAGTTTGCCATAATTGAGGATAGTTTTGAGGAAGAAGGGAAAGTTAGTCTTGAATCTTCTTTCAACTTTCGGGTAGATAAAGAAAAACACATTTTAGGGACTACTGTTAAATTTCAGTTTGAACAAAATGACAAGCCTTTCTTAATCATTTCTGTGACCTGTGGCTTTGAAATGGAAGAAGAAGCCTGGGAATCATTGATTGACGTAGACAATAATAAAATAATAATACCGGAAGGTTTTGCTTCTCACATGGCAGTATTAACAGTTGGTACTGCCAGAGGTGTACTTCATGAAAAGACTAGCGAAACAGATTTTAGCGATTTCATTATTCCTCCAATCAATCTTACTAAAATCATTACTGAGGATATCGAAATTGAGTTGAGTGTTGATTAGTGAGTGAAGTAGTTAATCTCATCTCCAACGTCCCGCCGGACCACCCGGTCCGAGTGAGCAGCAAAGAGATTTATTCTCATCAAGATGCCCCGCCTCTAACTAAAACGGCAATAGCCAGGCAGCCCAAACAAATCCAAGAGCCACAAATTTTTACTCTTATGGAAGCGCTTTTTATTTTGTATTTTCTCAGTGAATAAAGATTAAATAAAAGCGTGAATATGGCTAACCAATCAGATACCCTGAAGCGACCTCTGGAAGAAAAATTTGATGATCATCTTGGGCTGCAGGATGTAGATTATGTGGAACACTATGTAAACAATGCCAAACAGGCTGCACATTTCTACATCACTACCTTTGGCTTTCAATTAAAAGGGTATTCAGGCCTGGAAACAGGTATTCGTGATCGGGCTTCCTATTATCTGGAGCAGGGAAATATCCGGTTTGTGCTTTCGGCTCCTCTCAACAGTGATTCACCCATTGCCAAGTTTGTTCAAAAGCATGGAGATGGTGTCAGAGATATAGCCATGCATGTAGAAGATGTAGACCGGGCTTTTAATGAATCGGTGAAGCGCGGGGCAGAACCTGTACTGGAACCTCATGATATGAAAGATAAACATGGGACCATCCGGAAAGCAGCCATTAAAACCTATGGAGATGTCATTCATTCCTTTATCGATCGCTCTGAGTACAATGGATTGTTTATGCCGGGATTTGAAGCCAAGGAGAGTCTGGTTAAATCGGAGCCGGTTGGCGTTGAGTTTGTGGATCATTGCGTAGGGAATGTAGAGTTAGGCCGAATGGAAGATTGGGTTGATTTCTACCGCGATGTACTTGGATTCACTCAATACATAAGCTTTGATGACAAGGATATCTCTACCGAATACTCGGCATTAATGAGCCGTGTAATGGCGGGGGGAAGGGGAATGATTAAGTTTCCAATCAATGAGCCCGCCGATGGTAAGAAAAAATCCCAGATTGAAGAATACCTGGATTTCTTTGAGGGTCCGGGAGTGCAACATATTGCATTGCTGACCGGAGATATTATTGGCACGGTTACCAAACTCAGGGACCGCGGCGTGGAATTCCTGAAAGTTCCGACTACTTATTATGAAGAACTGGAAGACCGGGTCGGTAAAATTGATGAGCCTATTGAGAAGCTGGAAGACCTTGGGATTTTGGTAGATCGTGATGACGAAGGTTATTTGCTTCAGATTTTCACAAAACCAGTTGTTGACCGGCCTACGTTATTCTTTGAAATCATTCAGCGTAAAGGTGCACGAGGATTCGGAAAAGGAAATTTCAAAGCGTTATTTGAAGCCATTGAACGCGAACAGGACGCCAGAGGCAACCTTTAATCAATTTAAAATTCTAGATTAAAAATTAAGAATTGGAAAGAGCCAATTTTAAATTTTTAACTTTTTCATTTTTAATTCAGAAGCCATGTATTACCACGCATTAGGGAAGATCCCACATAAAAGACACACGATTTTCCGTCGACCGGATGGGGAATTATATACCGAAGAGCTTTTTGGAGCAGAGGGATTCCATGGGAACAGTTCGCTGCTTTACCATCACCATATGCCAACACGTGTGGTTAAAATTGAGGAAGGAGCAGAAATATCCGTCAAGAAAGCGGATGAAAAAACGCTCCGGCACCGGCTGTTGAAAACCAAAGATATTCCTGCGGGTGGCGATCCCATTACCGGGCGAAAAGTGCTGATGTTCAACAACGATATTCAAATTGGAACAGCCCGCCCGACCGGAAAAATGGATTATTTCTACCGCAATGGGGAACATGATGAACTGTTGTTTATCCACGAAGGTGAAGGACATATTCAGTCTGTATTTGGTCGCCTCGATTTTGGTTATGGCGATTACATCTTCCTGCCAAGAGGCACAACCTATCAAATGAATTTTGAGACGGATGAAAACCGGTTTTTATTTACGGAATCCACCGGTCCAATCGAATTCCCAAAGCGCTATCTCTCAGAAATGGGGCAGTTTATGGAAAACTCTCCATTTTGTGAGCGGGATTTCCGCCTGCCTTCTGAACAGCTTTTCCACCCTGAAGAAGGGGAGTTCGAAGTAAGAATTAAAAAAGGCGGTCGGTTTCATCATTATACCTTCGATCATCATCCTTGCGATGTAGTCGGTTGGGATGGATATCTGTACCCATGGATTTTCAATATTAAAGATTTTGAACCGATAACCGGACGCATTCACCAGCCACCACCCGTTCATCAGACCTTCCGGGGACATAATTATGTAGTATGCAGTTTCTGTCCGCGTAAATTCGATTATCATCCCGAGTCTATTCCGGCACCTTACAACCACTCCAACGTCGATTCCGATGAGATGATCTATTATGTGGAAGGGGATTTCATGAGCAGGAAAGGAATTGGTTATGCCGATATCACTTTACATCCCGGTGGTATTCCGCACGGACCTCAGCCCGGTAAAGCGGAAGCAAGTATTGGAGCGGAAGAAACCGATGAGTACGCGGTCATGATTGACACTTTCCACCCGATGTATGTAACCGAAGAAGCCATGCGCCTGGATGATCCAAGCTATCCGTATTCCTGGCTCGAGGATGAGTAGAACATCGAACAAGGAATAACGAACATTTAACATTGAAGTGATAATACCTGGTGACGATCGCTCTGAGTCGTCACCAAATTCACTACGACGCAGAGCGATCGTAGCGAGTACAATTGAAATCAAGGGAATCCATAAATCCCACAAATCATGGTTCAAAATTAGCTTCTGAACCTTGATTTCAATGATTAAAGGATTAGCAAGATTACTAAACTCAGACTCGAACTACTAAAACCTAATACCTTGTAACTAACACCTATCCTCTTCATATTCCATCCATCCATCAATTTAGAATCTCAAAATTCTGTCATGAGAAAAGTTCTGTTTACGCTCGCTTTTTCACTTCTCACCTTATCACTCCTCGCCCAAACTACCACCCAATACGAAATCTCTTTCGAAAACGCCGTTCATCACGAGGCTGAAATTTCAGTGACGTATACCAACCTGGAGGATAAGATACTGGAAGTACGGATGAGCCGGACTTCTCCCGGACGATATGCACTTCATGAGTTTGCCAAGAATGTATATGGAGTGAAGGCAACTGACAGCAAGGGGAATGAGCTGGAAATCACACGACCCAATCCGCATCAATGGAATATAAGCGGACATGACGGAACCGTGAAGTTTGAGTACACTCTTTTTGCCAATCGGGGAGACGGGACTTATTCACAGGTAGATGAAACCCATGCGCATCTCAATATGCCGGCCACTTTTGCCTGGGCAAGAGATTACGAGCACCGCCCGATTGAAATCACTTTTGACGTCCGGGAAGATCTGAACTGGAAAGTAGCAACTCAGCTAAAACCACTTGAAGGAGCAACCTTTTATGCACCTGATTTGTATTACTTCCTCGACAGTCCGGTAGAGATCGCTGATTTCCACGAGCGACAGGAAGCCATTGACGGACAGTTGATTAAGATGGCTTTGCATACACCGGCAACGGATGAAGAAGCAGATGAATACTTTGGAAAGGTGATGGCCATTGTGAACGCGCAGGTGAATCTTTTCGGTGAGCTTCCTGAATTTGATTACGGGGAATATGTATTTCTGAGCTGCTATATGCCTAACGCAAGTGGTGACGGGATGGAGCATCGGAACTCTAC
The DNA here is from genome assembly GCF_040218225.1 of Gracilimonas sp. Classification (NCBI taxonomy): domain Bacteria; kingdom Pseudomonadati; phylum Balneolota; class Balneolia; order Balneolales; family Balneolaceae; genus Gracilimonas; species Gracilimonas sp. Next base: position 252,915 of record NZ_JAVJQO010000003.1, on the reverse strand, counting down.
TATTGTTACCAATTCCAAGCCTTTGGATCGCCCGCTTGGAAATACCAGTTTGGGAACGGTTTCGCATGAGTTTATTCATGTCTGGAATGTAGAGCGTATTCGTCCGGCTAGTCTGGAGCCTTTTGATTTTGAGGAAGCCAACATGAGTGGAGAGCTCTGGTTTGCTGAAGGTTTCACCAGCTATTACGATGACTTGATTCTTCATCGTGCGGGGATAAATACGGCCGAGGAATATGCGGCGGCCCTGGATGGCGGATTGAACTATGTTATTAATCGTCCCGGGCGAGAGTTTTTCTCTCCGGTTGAAATGAGCTATCAGGCTCCCTTTGTGGATGCAGCCACGTCAGTAGATCCTCAGAATAAAACAAACACCTTCATTTCTTATTACACCTATGGAAGCGTTTTGGGACTCGGGCTGGACCTTTCACTCAGAAAAATGGACGGCAACAAAAATCTGGATGACTTCATGAAATTAATGTGGAGGAAGTTTGGAAAGAAGGAGGTTCCCTACACCAACAGAGACATTCAGGCTACGTTAGCTGAATATGCAGGAGCTGATTTTGCGGAGGCGTTTTTTGAGAACTATATCTTTGACAGTCAGCTGCCAGATTACCAAAGTTTACTAGCTGATTTCGGGATCACGCTTGTTAAAGCCAATCCCGGCAAGGCGGTTCTTGGAACCGATATCGAAATTGAAGACGGAATCGGTAAGCTGGAATCGAATGCGATCATCGGTTCACCCATATATAAAGCGGGAATTAATACAGATGATGAAATTTCGTCTATTGCCGGAACTGCCTTGAGTGAAGTGGAATCGGTGGATGATATTCTTAGCGGGTACAAACCCGGGGATGAAATTGAGGTTAGGTTCACCCGGTGGGGGCAAGAAAAATCTGTTAATGTAACTTTAGCTGAAGATTCGACTCTTAAAACAGAGTTGAATTCAAAAGCGAACAGAAAGGCTAAAGAAAAAAGAAATGCCTGGCTAAAAAATTAAGCATGATTTAATTGCAGATGGTTTTTCAGGTTTAATGCCCTTATAATAAGCCGTCTCTAAAAAAAGAGAGATTCTACAAGGTTAACGTGTTATGGATATTGTGTATATGAACAACAGTTTTATGGCAAAACTAGCCAAATCAATTCTTTTGTTTGTGTTGGTGATTGGATTATCAGCATGTAAAAACTCAGAATCGGTAAGTAATAATTCTGATTCAGATAGCTCAACAGTTTCTGAAAAGGCCACTGAAAATGGCACTGAAATGACTAAGGCCGAGATGGAAGCTTTATACTGGGCCCGTCGGGACAGTGCAAAAATGAATTTTACTCAAGCTGATGTAAAGTTTATGACCGGCATGATTGCCCATCATGCTCAGGCCTTAATTATGTCGCGATTGGCTCCGGAGAATAATGCCAGCCAGCAAATTCAAACACTCGCAGCAAGAATCATCAATGCCCAGAAAGATGAAATTCAGTCGATGCAAACCTGGCTTAGAGATCGTGATCAACCGGTGCCTGAAGTACATATAAAAGGGTTGAACCTGATGATTCACGGGCTTGGGGAAGATCATATGAAAATGGATCACACCAACATGGCAGGGATGCTTTCACCGGCTCAGCTAAAAGAACTCAGCGAAGCCAGGGGCGATGAATTTGACCGGCTGTTTCTAAAGTATATGATCGATCATCATAAAGGAGCAGTAACTATGGTTACCAGGTTATTCGATACGGACGGAGCAGCCCAGGATGATGCAGCCTTCAAATTGGCTTCAGACATACAGGTAGATCAGCGTACGGAAATTGACCGAATGCAACTGATGCTGGATCGAATTACAGCTGCAAATCAACAGTAGAAAGAAAATCAAGTCAACAAAAACTCAGTAATTTAACTATGAAAAAATCGAACCTATTTCTCACTTTGATGGTGACGGTGCTGATTGGAGCTTATGGTTGTTCGTCTTCTTCGATGATGGACGACTCAAGCTCAGCAAGCATGATGCCATCTATTGAACCAAAACCGGTAACGGAAGCTAACCCTCCAAGTCCAGACCCACGGGTTGGCCTGAAAGCCGGTTTATTTGATGCTGGTGAAGCTTCCTGGAACCTCAATATGCTATCTCAAACTCCACCCCCGGAAGATTTTGTAGGGGTTACAAACTCAGATTTAGCTTTTAAAGGTAATTACGCTATTCAGGGGAACTATAATGGTGTGGTTGTATGGGATGTTTCAAATCCGCGGTCACCTGAACTGGTTGTTGACTACTTATGTCCGGCATCGCAAAGTGATGTATCTGTATATGGAAACCTGCTTTTTGTATCCGGTGAAGGATTGGGAGGCCGGCTCGATTGTGGTACCGAAGGTGTACAGGAAACAGTAAGTGAAGAACGGCTTCGCGGAATCCGGATTTTTGATATCACAGATATTAAAGAGCCAAAATATGTATCAAACGTTCAAACTTGTCGCGGTTCACATACGCACTCTGTATTGAAAGACCCTGAAGACGACGAAAACGTATATATCTATGTTTCTGGTTCTGCTCCGGTTCGTCCAAATGAAGAATTGCCAGGATGTTCATCTGCAATGCCGGATGAGGATCCGAACTCAGCCTTGTTCAGGATAGAAGTGATACAAGTCCCGCTGGACAATCCGGAAGAAGCGGCAATCGTAAACTCTCCACGAATTTTCGAAAACCTGGAAGCAGCTCCTACACACGGTATGGCTCCGGCCGACAAAGCTGCGTTGGAAAAAGCCAAGGAAGAAGGTGCTTTTACTGCGGTTATTTTTGGTCAGGAACGTGTGATTCCAGGTCAGTATGTAAGAATGATTTTATCGAATGTAGCACAGCAGAGAGCTGGCGAAGGTGCAGAGCCTACAGCAGCTGACAGTGCTTACGTGCGTGAAAATATCCAGATGATGGTTGACCAGCAATTTGGTGTGGGTGGAGATGATGAGGAAGACGAACGTGGTCCTAACCAGTGCCATGACATCACATTATATCCTGAAATTGGATTAGCCGGTGGCGCTTGTGAAGGCTATGGTTTACTGCTTGATATTTCTGACCCGGCAAACCCTGTAAGAGTAGACGCAGTTGCTGATTCTAACTTCTCTTACTGGCACTCTGCTACCTTCAGCAATGACGGAAGTAAAGTGTTGTTCACAGATGAGTGGGGCGGTGGCGGACAGCCAAAATGCCGTGAAACGGATCCTTATGAGTGGGGAGCAAATGCTTTGTTTACCATTAATGAGAACAACAAGATGGAATTCCAGAGCTATTACAAACTCCCGGCTGCTCAAACACCACAAGAGAATTGTGTAGCCCATAATGGTTCGCTTATTCCGGTTCCGGGACGTGAAATTATGGTGCAGTCGTGGTATCAGGGTGGAATTTCCGTGTTTGACTGGACTGACCCCGCCAATCCGGTTGAGATCGCATTTCACGACCGAGGCCCTGTTGATTCAACTCGTATGCAAATGGGTGGTAGCTGGTCGGTATACTGGTACAATGGTATGATCATCAATTCAGAAATCGCTCGTGGTATGGATATTTTTGAGCTGGAAGCAAATCCATTGCTTACTCAAAATGAAATTGATGCGGCTAATACAGTGAAGCTCGATTACCTGAATGCTCAGGGTCAGCCTATGTTTGAATGGCCTACTACCTACGCTTTAGCTAAAGCCTATGTAGATCAGCTTGCACGCGACAAAGAGATGGGAGCATCCGAAATCTCTGCACTCAGATCTGGAATTGCGAAAGCAGAGAAGTCCTCTGGTTCAGATAAATCAGCATTGCTAACTGAATTGGCTGGTGGAATTGATACCTCTGGTTCTGCAAAAGCAGGCAAGCTGGCTCAAACATTACGCGATTTAGCATCAATGTAAATCTGAACAGCAGATAGAAAATTTAAACCCCGGGTTGGTGAAAACTGATCCGGGGTTTTTGTTTATTAGAATTTAAATAATACTCTTACGTAGGTCATTTTGCAGCGTATGTCCGAAATTTTGTTTTATCCCAACTAAAGAAACCACAGTTGCACCTCTGCCTGTCCATTCCCATATTCTGCAAATTTTTAAATTAAAAACCGCCATGAAAAAACTCCTAACGCTCAGCCTGATATTCATCTTCGCCACTCCTCTTATAGCTCAAAACTATCCGCATATTCTGCCTATGAAGGAACGGGCAGCTGTAATCGATGATATGCTAAAAGATAAGGTTCAGAACTACCTGCCGGAATTGATGAGGGAAACTGATATCGATATGTGGATTGTGGTTTCCAGGGAATACAATGAAGATCCCGTTATTGAAACCATGCTTCCGGCTACCTGGCTTGCTGCCCGGCGCCGAACTATTTTGGTAATGCATGATTTAGGAGCGGGGAAAGGAGTGGAAACGCTGGCGGTTGCCCGGTATGATGTGGGAGAAACATTCAAAAAGGCGTGGGATAAGGAAAGAGAACCCAATCAATGGAAGCGGCTAAAGGAAATCATTGAAGAACGGAATCCGGAAAAAATCGGAATTAATATTTCTGAAATTTGGGGACATGCAGATGGCATGGTGGTCACTGATTACGAAGAAATGAAAGAAGCCATCGGAAAAAAATACTCGGATCGTCTGGTTTCAGCCGAGAAGCTGGCTGTACGATGGCTGGAAACCCGTACGAAAAAAGAAATGCAGGTGTATCCCCAAATCGTCAGAATTGCCCATGAGATTATCGCTGAAGGATTTTCAGATGCTGCCATTCAGCCGGGAATCACTACTACCGAAGATGTGGTTTGGTGGTATCGGGAGAAAATCAGGGAATTAAAGCTGAATACCTGGTTTCATCCAAGTGTATCCATTCAGCGGGCTGATCCGGAATCTTTTGACCACCTCAGGACCTTTGACAGTCGTCCCGGCGAAAACGTGATTATGCCCGGGGATTTACTCCACGTGGATTTCGGAATCACCTACCTCAGACTTAACACCGATACCCAGCAGCATGCGTATGTGCTTCGCCCGGAAGAAACCGAGGTGCCTGGTTATTTAGTGAAGGCCTTCGAAAATGGAAATCGCCTGCAGGATATCTTCACCAATAATTTCAAAGAAGGCCGTACAGGGAATGAAGTGCTAAAAATGTCGCGGGAGCAAGCTATAGAAGAAGGGCTTAAGCCCAGCATCTACACCCACCCCATTGGTTATCACGGTCATGCAGCCGGAACTACGCTTGGAATGTGGGATGCTCAGGGTGGCGTGCCAGGGGATGGCGATTACCCGCTTCACCTGAATACCGCTTATTCTATAGAGCTGAATGCAGCTACCTATATTGAAGAGTGGGGCAAGGAAATCCGGATTATGCTGGAAGAAGATGCGTTCTTTGATGAATCCGGAGTTTGGTACATAGATGGACGCCAGCGAGAAATTATGACGATTCCACGCATACCGGCAAAACAATAAAGGAATGAAGATTCGTAAAGCGAATCAAAATGATCTGGATGAAATTCTGAACCTGTTTACAGATACGATTTCTGAAGTAAACAATCGGGATTATTCACCATCGCAAATTAAAGCATGGAGTTCAAGCTCTAAAGATACAGACCGGTGGTTGCTTAAAATTCGAGAGCAGTATTTTTTGGTGACTGAAGAAGAGGACTGTATCACAGGATTTGCCTCCATCACAAACGAAGGCTATCTCGATACGATGTTTGTTCACAAAAACCATCAAAGAAAAGGCATCGCCAAAACCCTGATTACCGCTTTGATAGATTATGCGAAGGAAAATCAGCTCAAAGAAATAATAACGGACGGGAGTATTACAGCCAGGCCGTTCTTCGAAAAGCATGGTTTCAAGGTCATTAAAAAACAAATGGTGAACAGAAAGGGGATTGAGATTGCGAATTATAAGATGAAGAAGCTGTTGTAAAGCCATTTCTTGCCTTTTTAGCTTTCATCCGCTACCATCTCAAAAAAGTTGGAGTACCATGAAATTCAATACCTTAGAAGAAAAGATTGCACATGCCCGGACTCTGGAAAATTCACCGGAGGATTTGCAGGATGATTTCTTTAGTCTGCTGAAAAGAGGCATTGGGAGCGACAAAACATATCTTACCTACAGGGACGCTGGTCAGAATCGTACAGAGATTTCTTACCGGGAATTCTATGAGCATGTAGTAAACACCGCCCGTTTCTATCAATCTAAGGGACTTCAGCCCGGGGATAAAATTGCCACCATTTCCCACAATCACTGGCATACGGTGATTCAGTATTTTGCGGCCTGGTTCTGCGGACTGGTAGTAGTGCCGGTAAATCTTGGGGAAGATGACAACCGCATCGCCTACATTCTGGAAAATGCCGAAGTGAAGCTGGCCCTGGTCAGGGATGAATATGCAGAACGTATTCAGACGGTTATTGATGAAATAAGTCAGCTGGGGGATATAGAAGTAGTTGTTTGTAATGATTCCGTTGATTCTTTTTCTGCCGAGGAAGGCGAGCTTCGGGAGGCTAAGGTTAGCATTGAATCTGAAGCTCTCATTGTATTTACCTCGGGCACTACGGGAAACCCAAAAGGCGTTGTTTTAACTCAGTGTAACCTGCTGGAAGATGCCCGAACTATCAGTCAGTGGCACAACATTGATGGTCAAACAAAAATGATGTGCGTATTACCTATTCATCATGTAAATGGTACGGTTGTGACTATGATAACCCCGTTTTTTGTGGGCGGATCTACGGTGTTGAATCAGAAGTTCAGTGCGGGGCATTTTTTTAAAGCCATTGAAGAAGAGCAGGTTCATGTCGTGAGTGTGGTGCCAACGTTGCTTCAGTATCTCACAAATTATTATGAAGGAAAAGAAGCCCCGGAGTCAGAACAGTTTCGCCATATCATTTGCGGGGCCGGACCGCTGACGGTGAAAGTAGCCCAAAACTTTGAGGAGAAATTCGGGATTCCCATTATCCACGGGTATGGACTTTCCGAAACCACCTGCTATTCCTGTTTCATACCTGCGGAACAACCCAAAGATGAACACAACAAATGGATGCGGGATTTTGGCTACCCAAGTATTGGCATTCCGGTTCCGGCCAACAACATGGACATTCAGGATGAACAAGGTAACTCCATGCCGGAAGGCGAACGTGGCGAGATCGTCATTCGAGGGGTGAATGTGATGAAAGGATATTTCAATAACCGGGAAGCGAATGAGTCGGCCTTTAAAAACGGCTGGTTTCGAAGCGGTGATGAAGGTTTTATCAAAAAAGACGAAGAGGGGAATTCCTACTTTTTCATTACCGGCCGGTTAAAAGAGCTGATTATCCGAGGGGGCATTAACCTGGCTCCGCTGGAAATTGATGAAGTGGTCAACAAGGCTCCGGGTGTGAAAGCCGGAATAGCTGTGGGATTTGAAAACGACTGGTACGGAGAAGAAGTTGGAGCGTATGTGCAACTGAAAGAGGGAGCTGAGCAAGACGAGCAAGTCATTTTAGATTACTGCCAACAACATCTGCCATTCTCCAAAGCCCCAAAAGTAGTGGTATTTGGCGAAGAGTTGCCAGTGACTTCCACCGGAAAATACCAGCGTCTAAAGGTTGCGCATCTGTTTGAGAAGTGGAAAGAAGTGCAGTTTAGGAAGTGATATTTTTAACACTTGTTGCTAAGCCAGAGCGTGGCAACGCAGTCAGGAATGAAGGAGCTTCCGGAAGGGCATCACGAAGGAGGATCTATGTGACGAGTAGATAATGACGCTCATCTAATAAACGACTCTCCAATCTTAATAGATAAGCCTAAGTTCAGTGGTAAATTCAGGCTTTTTTGTAACATTTTGAAATCTATTCTCTCTATCTAATATATAACAATAAAAATAGAGGGGTTGTCTTATGGGGAAAGACAAAAGGCTCGGTATTTCTATGGCCATAGAAATACTCGAAAAGAATTATCTAGAAATTCTAACAGTAAGTGAGTGGGCAGAAAAAATGGGATATTCGAGGTCTCATTATTGCCGAATTTTTAAAAAAGAATTTGGAATATGTCCCAAAGATCAACTAAAAAGTTTTCGACTTAGCCTTATAAAAAAAGAAATTCGCAAGACTCCTACAGCAATCGGTTTTAGAATTGCTGTAAATGCAGGATTGGCTAACGAAAAGTCACTTCATAAATTTTTATCAGCTAATTTTGATAAAAATTTAACAGCCTTAAAACAAGAACTGGCAATGGGTTACGAGTAAAAGCACAAATTGGGGGGCGATATATCTTGAAAATAATAGAATTACCTATTTAGTTATTAGAAATTAAAAAGGTCGGGAAATTAATTTTCGTATGGGTTTAAAAAAATCACTAGATCGGGTAGAGTATTTAGATTATTTGATAAGAAGGAAATGCACAGGTACTCCCAAAGAACTGGCTGAAAAATTAGGCATTTCGGAACGATGGCTCTATGAAATACTAAACGAATTGAAGCATGATTTTGATTGCCCTATCAAGTATTCAAGGAGGAGAAGGAGTTATGTTTATACTTGCAAAGGTAGTCTTGTAATAGAGTTTATGAGTAAAGACGAGCAAAGAAGCTTAGGAGCTGGATATACAAGTTCTCTTTCATACAATAAATTTTTGTCCACTGCTGTATAACTGCAGTATTAATTACAATTATAGGTAAGCCGATCAGGCTTGATTATAATTTTAATTAAATAAAAGGTATTAATTATGAATAGAAATAATATTCTAAAAACCAATTATTACTTAATAAGTAAAGATAAACAAAAGAAGATAAACGGAGGAGGGATAGGTTGTGCTATTGGAAAATTTCTTGCACGTGTTGTTAAAACGGGCATAGGAAGTAGTCCAGGAGGTGCGGCTGTAAATTCATCAGGTAGTTACTGGATAGCTGCAAATAATCAATGTGAAAACTAAGGGATAAAACTATGAAAACAGAAAAAAATAACTTAATAGAACTTACTAATATTGAAATGCAATCTTTAAGTGCTGGCTTTGGTGTACCTTGGGCTAAGATTGGGAAAAAAGTATTAGAAAATATAGCTGTTGAAGAAGCAACAGAAGCATGGAATTGCTTTTGGGATGAGTTACTATAAATCAATAATTAGGTGAATGAGATAACCACTCATTCACCTTTTTCTGGATATGCTTTTCCCAAAAGAAATCCTTGAACAAACCACACAAAGCCTTTCGGTTCGGCATACTGTAAGCTCACAAATTTTGTACAGCTCTACCCTGTGTTTTGTGATAGGTTTATTTGCAGCTCTTCCCTTCATTCAAGCTGATGTAAGTGTGAAAAGTAACGGCGTGATACGAGCTGCCACCGAACGGCAGGTTCTTAAAGCTCCGGTTACGGGAGTAATTTCGGAATTTAAAATCGAGGAAAATTATCCTGTTCAAAAAGGGGAACTACTTGCAGCCATTGACTCCGAAGAGATAGAACAAAGTATGGAATACAACCGGCAGCGCCAGTCAGTACTTAGGAAGTATATTTGGGATTTGAAATCCATTAAAAGAAAATTAAAAGGCGAATCACAAATTTCTTTAAGCACTCCCCTATATCGTTCAGAATGGTTGGCTTTTGAACAGGAAAAAACTGACTTGGAGGCAAGTGTTCACAATATTGAGTCTGAATATAATCGCCAAAAGCAACTTTTCGATAAACAGCTAATCAGTCAAGCCGAATTAGAGCAACAAACATTTCAACTTGAATCTGAAAAAAGAAGATTAGAATTACTGCAAAGATCAAAATTAAATAGCTGGCAGCAAGAATTAGACAATTTTGAACAAGAATTAAAAGGGCTACAGGCTGATCTTACTCAATTAAAAAAGGAAAAAGAACGGCACTCTCTATACGCCCCGGTAGATGGAGTCATTCAAAATGTAGCAGGCATTTCTGAAAAAAGCATGATCTATGTAAATGAAAAAATTGCTGAAATTTCACCGAATACGGCTTTAATTGCAGAGCTGTATGTTTCTACCCGAGATATAGGTTTACTGAAAGAAGGAATGCAGGCCCGATTCCAGATTAATGCATTCGATCATAATCAATGGGGGAGTTTGTATGGTTCTATTTCTGAGATATCAGATGATGTAACCGTTATACAAGACCAACCTGTTTTCTTGGTGCGATGCAAGTTGAATCAGGATTTTCTGGAGCTGCCTAATGGTTATAAGGGCAATCTAAAAAAAGGAATGGTACTCCAGGGAAGGTTTATTGTAACTGAAAGGAGCCTTTTCCAACTGTTATATGATAATGTAGATGATTGGCTGAACCCGGCATAAAAGAGAGTAGAAATGAATATTAATAGAGTTGGGGTCAAACAGCATGATATAACCGATTGCGGTGCGGCTTGTCTAGCTTCCGTGGCGGCACATTATGAATTAAAAGTTCCTATTGCTAGAATACGGCAGTATGCTTCAACAGATAAAAAAGGCACTAATGTTTTAGGAATGATTGAAGCCGCTGAAAAATTAGGCTTCGAAGCCAAGGGCGTAAAAGGTGAAATGGACAGTCTTACCCAAATTCCGTTACCTGCTATCGCCCATGTTGTTGTGAAAGATGTACTCCATCATTTTTTGGTGATTTATCAAGTGACAAAAAAGCATGTAGTGGTAATGGATCCAATGGATGGGGGAAAGCATAAGATTGAACGATCAGATTTTGAACAGAAATGGACGGGTGTACTTATTTTACTCTTGCCTTCAGAAGAGTTTACTCCTGCTGATGAAAAAGTCTCCATCATGAGCCGGTTATGGTTTCTGATGAAACCGCATAAATGGGTATTAATTCAGGCTTTTTTTGGAGCGTTGATTTATACCATTATTGGATTGTCAACAGCTATTTACGTGCAGTTGATTATTGATCATGTGCTCACAGGCGGGAATATGAATTTATTGAATCTACTAAGCGTGGGGATGATCACCCTTCTCATATTTCAAATTTTCATTGGTGTGATCAGAAGTTTGTTTGTACTTAAAACCGGGCAGCTGATGGATGCACGATTAATATTGGGCTACTACAAACATTTGATACGTCTTCCCCAGCGATTTTTTGACACTATGCGGACCGGTGAAATTATTTCAAGGATTGGGGACGCCGTAAAAATTCGCGCTTTTATTAATGATGTTTCTATTAATCTTGCCGTAAGTGTGTTAACAGTAGTTTTCTCATTTGGCTTGATGTTTACGTATTACTGGAAACTGGGTCTGGTGATGCTCCTGATTGTTCCCGTTTATGGTATCATTTATTTGATTACAAATCACATAAACAAGAAAACGCAACGCAAGGTCATGGAAAGCGCAGCGGATTTAGAATCTCATTTAGTAGAGTCTATAAACTCTGCCTCTACTATTAAGCAATTTGGCTTAGAAGGATTTGCTAACATGAAAACGGAAACCCGTTTCGTGGGATTGCTACAGCATATTTATCGCTCGGGGCTAAATTCCATCTTCTCTGGAAACTCAACCCAATTTTCATCCCGGATATTTACAATCATACTGCTATGGGTAGGGGGATATTATGTTTTACAACAGTCTATCACCCCTGGAGAACTGTTGTCATTTTATGCCCTCATAGGTTATTTCACAGGGCCGGTAAGTCAATTAGTTGGGATGAATGTACAGATACAAGATGCCCTGATTGCAGGTGATCGTTTATTTGAAATCATGGACCTTGAAAAAGAAAAAGAAGGTCAGGAAATAGATATAAATCCAGAAAATATTGGAGCCATAGAATTTAAAAACATCGAATTTAGATATGGGTCACGTGTAACCGTATTCGAAAATTTTAGTATTGCGATACCTAAAGGAAAAATTACGGCTTTTGTAGGTGAAAGCGGTTCTGGAAAAACAACGCTAATCAATATTCTGTTAAAATTATATCCTATTAAAAGTGGCCAGGTTTTAGTTGGAGATATAAACCTTGATTATATAAGCAACAAAAGCTTGAGAAAAAATATAAGTGTAGTTCCTCAAGACATTGATCTTTTTGATGGTAATGTTACTTCAAATATTGCCATTGGTGAATTGGAACCAGATGTGGAAAAGATTATTGGCATTTGTAAGAAATTAAACATTCTTGATTTTATTGAAGAACTTCCCAATAGTTTTAATACCTATTTAGGAGAAAATGGGGCTTCATTGTCTGGAGGACAAAAGCAAAAAATTGCCATCGCAAGAGCTTTATACAAAGACCCTGAAATTTTAATTCTTGATGAAGCGACTTCTTCGCTAGACTCATCAGCAGAGAATTATATCCAAAGAACCGTAGAAGAACTTAGAAAGGAAGGGAAGACCATTATTCTGATTGCACACAGACTTAGCACTGTACTTGGAGCGGACAAAATTTGCGTTTTGGAAAAAGGTAAGCTAATTGAAGAAGGGAATCATGAAAGCCTTTTTTCAAAAAAAGGAGCCTATTATGGCATGTGGAATAAGCAATTACCGATAGACTTAAACAAACTTCTTAAGAAGAACGGTATAAAAGCCTAAGTATATATCTTATGTGTTTTTCTTTTGAAAGCCCGGGTGAAGGTTGAACCTGTCTTTGCCGGTAGCCTGCCTGCGGTAGGCAGGGGAGGCAAGGAACACAGAACGTTGAACTCAATCTTGTCATCTCGCGGCGAATGCCCGAGATCTGTATGCTTTGTAAAGCGATGTTTTTATAGCAGTATTAGGATTCCTGCCTTACCAGGAATGACTAAGTTTGTGTGATTTCATCAAAAACCTTAAAACTCTCTTTTCCGCAGTTCATCAAAAGGTCAATGATGGAGCATTCAGGAAGGAAAGTATTGCCCAACTGAGCATAGTCCGGGTGTTTTTCTAAAGACGGTTTCGCCTTGGCACTTAGCCATTGGTAGTTTTTAGCGTCATATTCCTGGTAGAGAATATCGGCCCCGGTGTGTTGGAGAAAGAGGTCGGGATTAGGGTCGAAATCAGGAATCTGGCTGGCAAGTTCATACTCCATATCCAGCTCAAGATAGGTCATCATTCTTCCAAAAAAATAGATATTGAAATCGATGAGCTTCTCAAACTCTGTTGCTTTTTCAACATCATACTGCAGCTCATCCACAAAAAAATCAAACCAGGTGGCCTCGGAGTAGGAGTGATAAATGGCATTCCAGAAGGGCTCTGTCCAGTCTTCATCGTGCTCAATGCGTACATCGCCAATCGCCTTTTTCTTGTCTTCTGTTTTGATGGGGATGTTAATCCACTGCTTCCCCTGTTCCCCTTTTATAACGGTGCGATGGGTACGCCCCTTTCGCGACCACTGCTCCAGATCATTCCAGATAATCCGGTCGGCTTTCAGCATTGCAGCAAGGTCATACAGGTTGGGAGCAAACTGGGGTTGTAGGAGGGCGAGACGCAAGATTGAATTATGAATTTTGAAAGTTGAATTGAAACTTAGCCAATTCAAGATTCAAAATTTAGCATTTAAAATTTGTTATCTTTGACTTCTGTTAAATTTGAAATTTCGAAATCTAAAAAACGAGATACTAAATGAGCGTTCGCGTACGATTTGCGCCATCACCCACCGGATTTTTACACATTGGCGGACTGAGAACCGCATTATATAACTACCTTTTTGCCCGGCACAACGAGGGCACTTTTGTGTTGAGAATTGAGGATACCGATCAATCCCGATATGTGGAGGGAGCGGAACAGGATATTATTGATTCTCTGGAATGGGCCGGAATGGAAATTGATGAGGGCCCCGGAAAGGGAGGCGATTTTGGTCCGTACCGACAAAGTGAGCGAAAAGACATCTATCACAAATACGCTGAGCAGCTGATTGAGTCCGGCCATGCGTACTACGCCTTCGATACCGTTGAGGAAATTGACGAAATGCGGGAGCGACTGGAGAAATCGGGTAATCCTTCCCCGAAATATGATTCTATTACGCGTCAGTCTATGAAAAACAGCCTGACTCTTTCCCAGGATGAAGTCCAAAAGCGGCTGGATAATGGCGATGAATATGTGGTTCGCTTGAAGGTTCCACGGAAAGAAAACATCCGCTTTGAAGATGAAATTCGCGGGCACGTTTCTTTCGATACGGAAGGACTGGATGATCAGGTATTGTTGAAATCAGATGGAATGCCGACGTATCATCTGGCAAATGTGGTGGATGACCATACCATGGAAATTACGCATGTAATCCGGGGTGAAGAATGGCTGAGCAGTACGCCGAAGCATATACTTCTTTATAACGCCTTTGGATGGGAACCGCCCAAAATGGCTCACCTGCCTTTGATTATGAGTCCAAGCGGAGGTAAGCTTTCCAAGCGTAAAGCAGAGAGTGAAGGAATTCCGGTGAACACTAAAGACTATATTAAAGGAAATTATGAGCCGGATGCACTGGTGAACTTTCTGGCCTATCTGGGATGGAGCCCCGGTGATGATTCCGAAATCCACGACATGAAAGAGCTGTGCGAATTATTTACGCTCGATCGGGTAAGTAAAGGCGGTGCGGTTTTCAATTACAAAAAGCTGATGTGGTACAATGAAAACTACATCCGGGAGCATTCAGTGGAAGAGTTGAAACCAAGAGTGAAGGCCTTGTTTGAAGAGTCTAAATTTGAAATCCCAGACGATGAATTTCTGACTCATGTTATTGAGCTGCTCCACGAGCGCGTTTCTACCATCGAAGAATTTGTGAGCATGGGAGCCTTCTTCTTCGAAGCCCCTACAGAGTATGATGAAGGTGCTCTCAAAAAATGGAAAGATGACAGTCCGGTTATCCTCAAAGCTTATCGCGATAAAATCGAACAGCTTTCGGAAGAGGAGTTCGAAGCTGTGACGTTAAAAGACAAAATTAAAGAAACCATCGAAGAGCATGATGTGGGCTTTGGTAAGTTGATGATGCCGCTTCGTGTGGCTGTAAGCGGCCAGGGATTTGGTCCGGACTTAACACCTGCTCTTGAACTGATTGGTAAAGAAGAAGTGCTTAAGCGAATTGATACAGCTATTGAGAAGCTTTGATCTAAGGAAATGAAGCCATCGCGAGGAGCCCAGATTTAAGTTGAGATAATTTCCTCTAACGACGAAGCGATCTCTCAAATTCAAGCAAGCGTCTATATCAAAGAGATTGCCAAGGAATTTGCTTCCTGTGGTCGCTGAATTCCTCGCAATGACATATTTTATTAAGACACATAAAAAAAACAAAAAAGGAGCTCATTGAGCTCCTTTTTTTGTTACTAAATGCTGGTTGGATTACTTCGATTTGGAAACCAGACCGCCTTTCTTGCTATCAACCGTGATGGTGTAATTATTACCACGGCTGATAATCCACCGAACGGTGACAGACTCCATGCCCGGAATATTATCCACAGCTATTTTCTGGGGGTTATACTTTTGCTCTACGGTTTGATTTAATGCCCGGTTTGTGACAACCATACCAGCTTCAACACGAGCTCCGTCAATACTGATGTAATTCGGTGGAGTGATCTTGTACTTTAAATCCTGACTGGCATGGGTTGGAATCATGCGGGTGTTGGTAATAACAGCTGTTACTTCTTTGAGTCCGCCGCCTAAATCCCGCTCGCTAATTTCGTCAATTACCAGTTGTGGAGTGTGATAAGCGTGGAAAATGGTGAAAGCCATATTTCGGTGCGCCATTTGCTCTAGCAGGAATCCGGGATGAGCACGCCCCAGGTTTTTCTTGATCCCACCTATTTCAATCTCTCCATATTGCGGGTGATTATATGGTTCCCATTCAACCAAGGCATCGTTGAATAACAGGTAACGATTGAATTCGTGGACTTCCACGCCATACCGGCCTCCACCTTCTTCATTAAACATTTCAAAAGGGGTCCAAAGCTCGTTGGTAAAGGTAAATGCACCACGGCTTCCATAAAACCAATCCAATTCTCCTCCAAACACCGAGTATAAATCATCGTATACCACCAGGTAATCGTAGCCAGGCATCAATCGTTCGCCCATTTCACCCAGGGCATTGTAGACCTGAACATCGGAGCGGTTATAGGTATCACGGTCTTCCTCGGCACCCGGACCTCTTAAAATCATACCACCTGCATTATGGTAACTTTGTCCGGCGGCAATATTTGGGTGATCCATCACGAACTCCATTACTGCCCGGTTTTCAGGAAGGGAGAAAGGATATTTATGTGCACCGCCCTGAATATAATCCGGTTGCCAGTTCCAGCCCCAGTCCCGGTTGGGATCATAATAACCTTCCGCGTCCTCGTTAATTCTGCCGTCATTATCGTTATCCAATCCTTCATAGCCAAGCAGTTCATACTCTCCGAATTCATCATCAGCAACGCGCTGCATGAACTCAGGATACTTGGGATGCGGGCGAAAATCACCGCGCGGATTCTTACGACGCATCATGGTAATGCTGCCATCATTATTCAGGTCGTCATATTTATCTTCGTTCACCTTTCCATCCAGATCATTATCGATAGGCTTCATGCCTGACCGGGGTGAACTTGGAGTGTTGGGAGCTTCAAAGAAATTTTCCCGTCCGTCAGGATTGATGGTAGGGGCGATATAGAATGTTTTTTCATCCAGAAGCTGTGTAATAAACTCGTTCTTCCCATACATCTCAGCCAGGTACCAGGCCGTGTACAAAGATACCTCTGTTCCCTGGATTTCATTAGAGTGAATGTTCCCATCAATATACATAGCGGGTTTTCGGTCAGGATTTCCTTCATTGAAATTGGAGACTGTCAACAACCAGATATCTCTGCCTTGATAAGACTTTCCAATCGATTCGCGCTTGATCAGGTTTGGGTGTGCATCGGCCAGTTTTCTGGTCAGGTCGGTGACGCCTTCATAGGCATAATATTGGTTCCAGCTTACCTGAACCTTAGGGTTTTCGGGAGAACCGGCCGCAGGGAAAACACCATCTTCTATTTGGGCATGCACCGATAAGGGTAATGCCAATCCAAGTCCAATAAGTGCAATAATCAGTGATGTAAGTGTAAAATTCTTCATGGCTATTTCTATCGGATAGAGTGTTCTAGGGTTGAAATTCCGGTATTGGGTGCTCCGGCTGAAAGGCTGAACGTTCCGTTTCCGCGAACCAGCCATGTTTTCTGAATGCTTCCATCGCCTTCAATGGCTTCTATGGTATCCAGGCGTTCACCACTAACCAATTCAAGCCCATTTGAAAGCTTGATTTCGACAATTACTTCTTTCACCCAGTTGGTTCGTTGTCCTAATCGTGAGGCAGTGGGGAGGATGCCATTGTTGTGCACATCAACGGTAATTCGGGTAAGATTTCGTCCGGCTTCTTCAGCTTCAAAATTTACCAGCTTTACAGACGGCTTCATGGATGCCAGCTCAATAATAAAATCGGTATGTTTCTGAGCAAGTGAGTCGACCATCGCATAAGGAGGGTTTAAGCTCGTATAGGGTTTGATTCCACCCACTTCTACGGTCTTGTTAGGGAAGTCGGGGTGATTTACTTCTTCCCATTCTGCAAAGACATCCAGACTATTTTGCTCGGCCCATGCAAGGAACTTTGCTTCCTCATTATCGAATTTCTTAGCCTTTCCTTCTTCATCCATAACTTCTGGCGTCCACCAACCGGGAGTGCTGAAACTGAATCTTCCATAATGGAAATAAGCCCACTGGAAGAAATCCCCGGGCTGGCCATTCATTTCCGGGGCGTTTTCGAGCCCGGTTACTTCGTTATATTTGTCAGAAACCAGTTTATTGATGGCAACGTCTTCTTCATACCAGCCTTTAATTACACGCTGACTTATCGCTCCGCGATTAAATTTAACAGGAGTGCTCAGGTTGTTAGCTGGTCCGAATGAAACGACTGAAAACACATTCGAAGCTTCCTCAAATAGAAAGTCCATAATGGCTCTTGTCTCAATTTGGGAAGCCATGTTCTCACCGGCACCCGGTTCGAAGTAAGGATAATCGTAGGTGAAGTTTTTATTGATGTTGACGCCACCTTCGTTGTCTTCGTTGAATGCACCGTCATTATCATCATCGATTCCCTCCGTAAATAATTTATAAGAACCTTTTTCACCTTTAGTGATATCGGCCATTTTCATCAACCGTTCATCATCGGGATGAATCATCCATTTGCCGGTCTCATCATGCACCCGCATCATGGTGATGAGATTGTCATTGTTCAGGTCGTTGAATGGGTCTTCATCAAAAGCATCGTCGCGGTCTTCGTTGGTGGAAGTTGTGTTGACATCCCGCTCATACTTTAGCGAAGCAAAGTACTGCTCGGTTGCATCGGGATTTACTCTCGGAAGTATATAAAATGTGGTGGTCTCAAGAAGACTGCGGATTTCTTCAGAAGAGGAATTGGCAAGTAACTTCTCTGCAAAAGACACAGCCAGTTCACTTCCCAGAATATGAGACCCTTTTGCACCGCCTACTATCGCCACAGCCGGATGATTTTTTACATCACCGTTTCCAATAGTGAGTAACCAGATATCCCGGTTCTCTTTTGTTTTGGCCAGAGATGTTAAGGCGGTCAGGTTTCCGTAGTCATCTTCCAGTTGATTCAGCCTATCAGTGAGAGTGTTGAAATTGCTGTACGAGTTTTGTGCGTTAGCTATACCCGGCAAGCAAAACATCAGGCCCAGCAGAAAAAGCAACGGGCGCGGTAATTTGAGTTTCATAAATACGGTTAATTGATTTTTTGGTATGCGAAATAGTAACTCACTGAGCGGTGCAATTCAAAGATTGAACTGTTAAAAGTTAATAAGGGGGGCGAAGTTTGAATCTTGGTTTTAATCCAATAGATGTTATTTTCTGAGCGGTTTAATAACTCAGATATACTAATCACGCATGAAAAAGAAAATAGCAGCACTCATTGGGGTGGTTTCCATATTCATTTTAGCTTCTCAGTTTGCCTGGGCTGATGTTCAAACAGCAGAGGCTTCCTCCAGCATAGCAGGGAGCTGGCTCAGTATCCTTCCCCCATTGGTAGCCATTGGGATTGCATTGATATTTCGTCAGGTGCTGTTTGCTCTGTTTTTAGGAATCTGGATGGGGGCCTATCTGGCCGGCGAGCTCTCTTTTCTGAATGTATTCAATAGCTTCTTTTCTTCACTTAGTGAGTATATCGTTCCCGGAGTTTCAGACCCGGATAGAATGAGTATTGTCATTTTTTCTATTCTGATCGGGGGCATGGTCGGTATTATAACTGATAATGGCGGAACCCGTGGCGTGATTAAAGCGATAACCCGTTTTGTCCGCACAAAAGTACAGGGGCAGTTGGTAACTTCTTTGATGGGATTTGTGGTATTTTTTGATGATTACGCAAATACCATGGTTGTTGGAAATACGATGCGTCCGCTTACCGATAAGCTTCGTATCTCACGGGCCAAGCTGGCATATCTGGTGGATGCCACAGCCGCACCTATTGCAACTATTGCTTTGGTAAGTACATGGATTGGTGCAATGGTCGGTTTCATAGCTACCGCCGAAGCAGAAATGGCTAATTTTAATGAGGCCGCCTATTCCGTTTTCATTAATTCGCTCCCCTATAATTTCTATGCGTTCTTTACCATTTTATTTGTGATTCTGATCGCTGCATCTGGACGTGATTTTGGCACGATGCTGAAGGCCCGAATCAATTTATACAAAGCCAAGCACGACCCTAAGCTGGACAAATACAATTTATACAAGGAATTGATTGAGGAAGATGAGGCAAAAAAAGCTGAATCGCACTGGATGAATGCCGCTATCCCGATTCTGACCCTTGTGTTGGGAACGATCATTGGACTTTTTGTAACTGGGGAAGGAAATAGCATTCAGGCTATTGTTGAAACTGCTAACTCTTATAATGCTCTTTTGTGGGGGTCTTTGGCTTCAGTTGTTGTGGCTATTGGCATGACTATAGCCCAAAAGCTACTCGATATCGAAAAAACACTGGAAGGCATGATGAGCGGAATGCACGTTATGTTTGATGGAGTGTTAATTCTGGTTCTCGCATGGGGATTAAGTGATGTAACCGTTGCGTTAGGAACAGCCGACTATTTAATTTCAGTATTTGGTGAAACGCTGAATCCATATTGGATGCCTGCCATTGTATTAGTGCTTTCGGCCTTAACGGCTTTTGCTACAGGTTCCAGTTGGGGAACCATGGGTATTCTGATGCCTTTGGTTGTACCGCTTGGATGGGAGATTGGTAATAATACCGGGGTTCCAATGGAAATGACACTTGAAATTATTTACGCCAGTGTAAGTGCCGTATTAGCGGGCTCTGTTTGGGGGGATCACTGTTCACCTATTTCAGATACTACCATTTTGAGTTCCATTGCTACCCAATGTGATCACGTAGAGCATGTAAATACTCAGTTGCCTTATGCAATGATAGTGGGAGCAATAAGCATTTTGGCTATGATTGCTGCGATTGTTTTAAATATTTCCGTTTGGATCATTTACCCGACAGGCGTAGCCATTATCATTGGGATCATATATAAGTTTGGCAAGATTCCGGATCCCGAAACGTATACTCCGGAAGGAAAAGAACCCGCAAAAACAAGCCTGGATGGATAATATTAGCCTAACAGGTGAGTTTTGGTTTAGTCAATAATCAAAACAGAAATGGTTATGAGAAAACTATTAATTGTCCTTGTGCTAATTGTGCCACTCGGTTGTGATGTATTTGAAAACGAGCAAACGGTTCCAGTAGCAGCAATAGGAAATTGGGAGTGGACCCACTCTGCAGGTGGTTGGGGTCCTTATGCTGATGCTGACTCGGTGGACTACACAATGAAGCTAACCTTGCATGCACATGAAGCAACTTGGTACAGAGATGATGAAATTACGGGTGAGTTCTGGATAACAGAGAGAAAGAAAGGATGGCAGGAAAATTCATTCTACATGAAATGGAAAGATAAAAAGAGTTGCGATCTGAAAGGGAGATACAACAGTGCTGAGAACCTATTGACTCTTAGCAGCGCAGGTTGCACAGATTCGCCCTCCCATTACTTTAAAAAAGTAAGTCATTAAATCCTGAAATATTGTTCGCCTGCAATCTCGGTAGTACCTGGCTCAAACCGACGTTCGGTAAAATCGATGTTTCCCTCTTTATCAATCAGTAAAACCGTAGAACATCGAGACCCATAATTCTCGGTCTTGATAAAAATGGACGAGACGGCTTTTTCCAATTCTTTGGGAATCCCGGTAACAGGTAACTCATGGTCTGATGCTTTTCTATCATCAGCGAGGAGTTTAAAAATATCTTCTTTATCAAAATCCTCTTCAGAAATGATATTACGCAGCTCCTGATTTGCCGTTACTAGTTTTGGCCATGGAGTGTCGAGCAGGGCATTGCTCAGCCCGTGAATACCAGGCTCAATCCTTGTTACTTTTTTATTTTGGTTTGAGTAGTGGTAAAAATCCTTTTCGTCCCATACCAATAAGTTAAATCCATTATATAATTCAGCCTTCTTGGATAGATCAGCAAGATAATCCATAGCAGTCTGATTGGCTTTTAAGTAATCAAGCACTATTTCGCCACGACTGGGAGGGTCCTCTTTTTTGATTGAAGGGTCACGATAGTTGGTAAGGGCACTCCATTTTCCACTTTTATGAACACCAAGCCACGTTCCGCCGGCTTCAAGGTCTTTGCCGGCTAAAATATTTGGGTTACCTTCCTCAGACCAAAATTTTGCCTCGCGGGTTGGCCGGCCATAGAATTCATCCCTGTTGCCGGCCAGGATGAGATCGTACCTGGGATGAGATTTGTATGCAAAAGTAATTAAGCACATAAAAAATAACCAACAGTGTTTCGAAATTTGCCTGAATCTAAGCATATTCACGAAACCTAATACAAGTTTTTCGTAAAGAGATACATGCAACAGAGTAAAAAACTCTTTAGGGATGTTTTGATTCTTCTATTCGGGGTAGCCGGGATAGGATGGTTTTTCTATTCATTTCCAAATCATCATCCATTTACAATTTCTGATGTCAATGTTCCAAAAGACCGAATTATTGAAAAAGCAGATTCGGTCTTTCAAAGCTGGCAATATCAGTCGCTCGACTTTTATCCTTCTTCCGAATTTAATACTTCAGATGAAGTGATTGATTCACTTCAAAAAAAATGGGGAGTCAGGGAATTCAAACATCAGATTCAGGAATCCAGGTACTTAAAGAATCTTCCTTTTATGCATTGGGAAGTGCGTGAATTCAATACCGAGACGGAGAGCAATGACTATGAAGTAAGAATCGGGCTGAACACGGATGGAGAGGTTGTAAACTTTTTGGCTTCAAACGAGTTGATTTCCCGGCAACGTCCATTCAACCGGTATGCGGTTAGAACAATATTTCAGAACCAGGTAGAAAATTATACAAGGGGAGTCGAAGACTCGTTGATTACGGGACTTTCTGATTATCAACATCTCACGACAAGTTCGCAATCAAATTCGCAGGCTCTGGTTATTATTGACCGCTTACGTAAGTTGAGAGGAGGTCAGGATGAGGATGTATACACTATGAATAATATCTGGAATCTGGCTGATTTCTATCTGAACAGAACGGCATGGAAATCTCTTGACCTTCAGCGCGACTCTGTGGAGCTATTGGATGAAGGTGGTTTCAGGTTTGCCCGTGCATATTTGAGTGCTGAAGATTCAGCATCAGGAGTGAAAACAAATTTATCTTTAGACTTGTTGCCCGCTGGTTCTTTAAAGGCAATGAATTTTGAACTCTCCCCAAGAATCCAGCCCACCGAATCTAATGCAGATGAAGCTATGGACGGTATTTCTCTATTCATCGTTCTTGTGTTTGCTTTGTGGCTTTTATTTGTGTTTTACCTTCGTATCAAAGCGAGGGCAATAGATACTAAACCAGCTATTATCATTGCGGTATTGGCAGGGTTTTTAGTTCCCGGATTTTGGATTCTGCAGCTTATTGACGAATTAGGCTTGGCTTATGGCCTGAATGGTGGCATTAGTATCTTTCAAAACCTTATGGGAATGGCCATTATGGGAGCCATAAGTGCTATTGGTTTCTTTGTGATAACTGCCGTCAGTGATTCCATTACCCGGCAATACTGGCCTGAAAAGTTAAAAACCTGGGACTTGGTTCGTCGTGGTTTATTTGTAAACAAACCGGTTGGTTGGGGAATCATCAATGCCTTTGCGATTGGCGGAATTTTGATCGGGCTGGTTGGAGTATTTTTAGCTGTCTTTCCTTCATCATATATCTCTTCAAATACCGGATTTATTTCGGATGAATACTTTTTGCCTTCGCTGGCAAACCTGATGGTTACAACCTGCTTTGTATTACTGATTGTGGTTCCCATTTATTTGATTCTTGGTAATCAAATGAAGGGTTTAACAGGCAGGAGCTGGATGATACCGGTTATAAGTGCTCTTTTGTTTGCGCTGATTGATGTTTTGCCGTTCAATATTGAGCCTGATATCATCGATCGTTCGATGCGGGCGATTTTAGGTTTTGTGCTGGGTTATTTCTATCTCAGATATGACTTTTTAACGATCGTTTTTGGAGCCTTCGTTTTCGTTAACTTTTTAACGACTTCCAAAGGCTGGGTAATTAGTGGCTCACCTGATGCAAATATGTTCTATTTATTTGTTTTGGTCCTGATCACATTTACGTGCTGTGGAGTTTATTTTGTTACCAAGGGAACCGACCGCGACGAACTGCCAGAGTATGTGCCCTCTTACATTGAGGATCAGGCCAAGGAACAACGCCTGAAACAGGAACTTTCTATTGCCCGTGTTGTACAGCAAACGTTCCTGCCTTCTAAAATCCATCGCTTGCCGGGTATTGATATTGCCGGAATTTGTATCCCCGCACAGGAAACCGGAGGAGATTATTATGACATGATTTCTTTAGGGGAACAGCGCACAGCACTTGCTATAGGGGATGTAAGTGGGAAAGGAATTCGCGCAGCTTTTTATATGACTTTCACAAAAGGAGTACTGCATAGCTTGAGCGCACTGATTTTATCCCCGGTAGAATTGCTTAATCAGTTAAATAGATTATTCCATGAAAACGCGACCCGGGGTACTTTTATCTCTATGATTTATGGTATTCTTGAGGCAGATAAAAGACAGTTTACTTTTGCACGAGCCGGTCATAACCCAATGCTGGTCGTTCGTGCAAACGGGGACACCGAATGGCTTAAACCCAATGGTGTTGGGATTGGGGTTGCTCTGGGAGATATGTTCATTAAGAATACGGTTGAAGCGACGTTAAAACTGAAAGAGGGAGATGTGGTGATCATGTATACCGATGGAATTACTGAGATGTTGAATTCCGGGAATCATTTCTACGGAGAGGAAAGGCTTGAACGATTGGTTAAAGGGGTTAGAAAGGCATCTTCTGAAAAAATCATGGAAATTATAGTCGATGATGTAAACGAATTCAAAGGGGTTGCAAAGCAGCATGACGACATGACTTTACTGATAATTAAAGCCGATGCCTCAGTAAATCAGTAAATTTTGTATTTTAGCGTGAGCTAAAACATTGTGCGCCGCTATTTAAACAAACCGGTGTTAAATACTTCAAAAAAATTATATCCATTGCGAGAATCATTAAAAAATAACATGGGCCTGAGCCAGTCTGTGGAAGATTATCTTAAAGCTATTTACGTACTTCAATCAGAAGGTGAAGCTACCACAACTACAAATATTGCCAATGCACTGGATGTTTCTTCGGCTTCAGTTACCAATATGCTGAAGCGCCTTGCGAAGATGAATTTACTGGAATATGAATCATATAAAGGGGCTAAGCTTACATCGGCAGGCAATAAAATTGCATTGGAAATTTTACGTCATCATCGGTTACTCGAGTTGTACCTTAAAGAGGTAATGGGGTATTCCTGGGATGAAGTACATGATGAGGCTGAAAAGCTGGAGCATCATATTTCAGAACAATTCGAAGACCGCATCGCAGAACTATTAAATCACCCAACGCATGATCCACATGGTGATCCAATTCCTTCTAAAGATGGCGTAATGCCAACCATGGCTCAGCTTTCTATTTCTGATGCTAAAGAGAACACGGCTTACATCATTGGCCGGGTCAAAGATCAGGATCCTGAATTGCTTCGATACCTGGAAAAAATAGGTGTGCTTCCAGGATCAAAAATAGAAGTTATGGAAAAAGCTCCGTTCAGTGGACCTGTCAAAATCCGACTTGAAGGTAAAGTAGAACAGATGCTTGGGCAGGCAGTAGCCAGCGAAGTTTATTTGGTAGAAGCAGAAGAATAGCCATAAAAAACCCCGCACACATCTGATGAGCCGGGAAAGCTACTGCAATGAGTGAGTGAAACTCTGTTTAATTTTCTACAGAAGCTTTTTCAGTTTTTGTTTCCTGATCAATCATGGATACCGGGATATATTTTTTGAACTGAGCTTTGGCATTATCCCAGTCCGAAAGAATGTATTCGGTTTTTGTTGAACCGGTTTCTTTCAGGTAGTCTTTCAGGATAGATTTGAGCTTATGTTCATCTTGTTCGCTTAACTTCACGGCGTCAATATATTCCTTGTTCACTTTTGAGCCGGGATCTTCATAGAGAAAAAGCTCTCCGCCCGTCATACCGGCACCAATGTTATTCGAAGTTCCCCCTAGAATGACTACAGTGCCGTTCGTCATGTATTCGCAGGCGTGGAGTCCGGTTCCTTCTACAACAGCCGTACAGCCACTGTTACGCACTGCAAAACGATCGCCAGCCTGGCCATGCACATAGAAGGTGCCGCCTGTTGCTCCATAAATTGCACAGTTACCAATGATGGCGTTTTCGCTGGGTTCAAACTTAGCTTCTTCAGGAGGAACAATAACGGTTCGTCCACCCGACATAGATTTACAGACCGAATCGTTTGCTTCCCCAACCAAGCGGATGTTTACACCCCCCGTTTGGAAGACTCCAAAACTCTGTCCGGCGCTTCCTTTGAAAGCAAGCGAGATTGTTTTGTTATATGGATTTTTAAACTCTTTACCCTCTTTAATTTCTTTCAGGCGCTGCTTATTCATGTTTCTCGAAAGCTCACCAAACAAAGTAGCAAGTGCTGATCGGTCAGTATTGTAGATCTTGTATTCGTTACTATAGTCTTCGTTGTTTTTGATAGCTTTTTCTGTATCTGAAACCAAACTTACATTTAAGGAACTAACCGGATCAGATAAGCCTTCCAGGTCACTTTCTTTAGCGTAAGAGGGTGCATTCAGGAAGTAACTCAGATCAAAATTTTTCTCTTTAATGAGTTCCTCACGGTCCGGATGCATTTGCAGATATTGGGTTTGTCCGAACACTTCATCCAGAGAAGAAGCTCCAATTTTTGAAAGCTCACGGCGTACATCTTCAGCCAGATACTTCAGAGTGTCAACAATGTGATCTTTATGGCCTTTATATTTGTCTTTGAATTTTTGATCGTGAGTAGCAATGCCAGTTGGGCAGGTGTTTTTTTCACAAATACGTGCCATGATGCACCCTTCAGCTATAAGCAGAAGCTTTCCGAAATCAAATTCTTCGGCCCCTAAGATGGAGGCTAGTACAATATCTTTACCAGAGGAAAGTCCGCCATCGGTTCGCAGTATAACATGGTCTCGTAAATCATTTTCTACAAGCGCCTGATGAACTTCAGGAAGACCGATTTCCCATGGAAGCCCGGCATGTTTCATAGAACTGAGGGAGGCTGCTCCGGTACCACCTTCGCCACCCGAAACCTGAATGATGTCGGCTCCAGCCTTGGCTACACCCACAGCAATGGTTCCAATATTCACTCCGGAAACCAATTTTACACTAACTTTACCGCCGGGGTGAAGTTGCTTCAGGTCGTGAATTAATTGCTTTAGATCCTCAATACTGTAAATATCATGAAGCGGAGGAGGAGAGATTAGGTCGAAACCCGGATTTGCAAAACGGGCTCGGGCAATATCTTCGGTAACCTTTATACCCATCAGCTGTCCACCTTCACCAGGCTTGGCTCCCTGACAAATTTTAATCTGGATTTCATCACCAGCAATTAAATACTCCGCATTTACTCCAAACCGTCCCGAGGCAATCTGTTTTACAGAAGCGGTAATTCCTTCGGAGTAATAGTAAGGGTTTTCCCCACCTTCACCGCTGTTACAGCGCCCTCCAATTTCTTTCATCGCGCGAAAAATGTCGCGTTGTGCTTCGGCACTAATGGCGCCGAACGACATTGCACCGGACCCGAATTTCTGAAGGATGTGATCAATGGAATCCATTTTTTCCAAATCGAGCGGTTCATCTGTTTTTTTAGTGTCCAGCAGATGACGTAATGCAACAGGCTCATCCTTATGACCAGCTTTCAGGTATTCATCAAAAAGCTTCATGTCTGTCAGGTCAAGCTCTTTATCCCGAACCAATTCATGTATAGCCTTTGAGCGCGAACTCGTCATAGAGTGCTTCTCGCCCATCTTGCCACGGGCATGCTCTTTGTACTGATAAGTCTTCAGCGGTTTCACCTCGCTGAGGTCTTCACCATGCAAGTGTTTGGTTCTTTCGAGAACCAACTCTCCAATTTGATCGAGGGTAATTCCGCCAATCGGACTTTGAATGCCCGGAAAGAAATCCTGAATTACCTGCTTATCCAGTCCAACAGCAGAGAACAGTTTCGCACTTTGATAACTGCGAACCACTGAAATTCCACATTTCGCCATAATCTTTAGTAATCCCTGTTCAAGAGCATGCAGGAAGTTTCGTTCTTTGGTATCAGCATCCAGATCTTTGAGTGCACGGTTATCATCATTCCGTGCAATATCCAGTGCCATGTATGGACAAACTGCGTAGGCTCCAAAGCCGATTAAAGCGGCTGCGTGATGTGTATTCTTAACCTCACCTGAATCAATGACCACAGAGGCATTAAGGCGTAATCCTTGCTCATTCAGGTTGTTTACCACTGTTCTGAGCGCCAGCAAAGAAGGAATAGCCGGGTATTCGTAAGAAGCATCCCGATCACTTAAAATGATAATACTGTGTCCTTTTTCTGCAGCTTTAATCGCTGAATCAGCCAGTTCTTTAAGTTTTGCTTTGAAGCCAACCACACCATGTGTACGCTTGAAGGTCATTGAAAGCTGAACCGGAACAATACGCTCTTCACTGAGATCCTTACCCAATAAAGACTGCAGATGATCCATTTGTGATAGGCTTAAAAATGGGCTTTTTAACAAGAAAGCCGGAGCAGGGGGAATCAATTCTTTGGGCTCAAAAATATTTGGCTTCTTACCAAGATGTGTATTCAGGTCGGTTACTACCTGCTCACGAATATAATCGAGCGGAGGATTGGTAACCTGAGAGAAATTTTGGTAAAAATGATCAAAGAAAGAACGGGGCTCGGTTGATAACACCGCAAGCCGGGCAGTATCACCCATAGAGCCAACAGGCTCTTTTCCGGTTTCAGCCATTGGGTAAATCACTTTGCTGAGTTCCTCATCTGTATAACTGAAAACCGGAAGTTTCTCTAAATAAGACTCTTTCTGCTTACCTATAGTTTCCGGAATAGGGGTAAGCCGGGCATCAAGCTTGGCATCTTTGTTTTCCCTGGAGTGGCTTGGATCGCGAAAATGTACTTCTCCGGAACTAAGATCCAGAGTTACGCCACGTCCGGCAAACAAGGTTCCTTTGGCATCAATAATAGATTGATCAATCTCAAACGTGCCTGCTTCAGAAGAAAGGTAGAAATGATCTTTGGTTCGGGCCCATCTTGCCGGGCGGAATCCATTACGATCGAGTCGGGCACCAATGGTATACCCATTTGCATAAGAGATAAATGCAGGGCCATCCCAGGGTTCCATGGCTCGGCTCCAAAAGGTGTAAAATTCATTGTTCTGATTAGCTGGGGGCACCATTAATGCCAGAATATCTTCCACATTCGGTACTCCGCTGCGATAGCGCATGGCTTCCACCATTTCATTGAAACTGCCCGAGTCACTAATCCCTTTGCGGGTAAGCAATTCATACTTTTCTGCACCAATCATTTTTTCGCGGGACTTAGCCCACGATCGGTTTCCGGCAATGGTATTGATCTCGCCATTGTGTCCAATCAGGCGGAAAGGCTGAACCTTATCCCAAGAAGTACGGGTGTTGGTACTAAAACGACGGTGAAAAAGGGTGAAGCGGGTCTTGTAGTCCGGATTCTTTAAATCGGGATAAAACTCTTCAAGTGCTTCTGCCTTGCACAGTCCTTTGTATACAATGGTCTTAGCCGAGAGGGAAGTGAAAAACAAATTTCCGACTAATTCACTAGAATATAATTTAGACATGGTAAGCTGTTTAGCCTGGTACAAAAGTTTGTCGAAGGAAAGATCTGTGCGAGAACGTTGTGGCCGCTCAATAACAACCTGTTTAATGACTGGTAGAGATTTTTTCGCTTCTCTGCCAAGCACCTCAGGATTGACGGGAACATCCCGATACTCTAAAATTTTCAGGCCAAAGAAGTCGAATGTTTTTTCAAAGATGTTCAGGCTTTGGCTTTGTTTTACCTCATCGGTGGTCAGGAATAGAGTTGCGATTGCTACCGTATCCTGATCATAACCAAACATATTGAAAGGTATGTCAGTCATGATGCCGGCTCCATCACCGGTCACGCCATCGGCGCCGCAGGCTCCACGGTGTTCCACACACTTCAGGGCATGTAATCCGCTTTTCAAATGTTCGTTTGCAAATACTCCTTTTCGGCTGGCAATAAAACCCACACCGCATGCGGATTTTTCTTCGCCGGTATAACTTAAATTATTTCGGTCCATAATATTTTCTACTTCGATGGTAAGGCGAGATGAGTACACACAAAAAGCACAATTTTTCCGAGTTTGTCAAATTATCGAATTAATGAAAAACCTATTTTAATGATGTTTTAATAATGATTTTTATGCTTTTTTGTCTTTCTAAAACTCTTTTTTAACCATGGAATCATACTTGAGCTACTGGAAAAGCGCTTACAATACACGTTCGCTCTTTGCCTAAATAAATTAGGTTTATAATGAAAAAAATTTATTTAGTTCAGAAAATAAAATGTGCAAATAATATGCGCAAAGAAGAGAATGTTTGTGCGTAGAGAAAAGGGGAGATTAGCTATATCTTACTTCAATGTTAGCGGCCTGCATGTGCTTCTTAAGCTCTTTAATCTCTATTTCTTT
The DNA here is from genome assembly GCF_040218225.1 of Gracilimonas sp. NCBI lineage: Bacteria > Pseudomonadati > Balneolota > Balneolia > Balneolales > Balneolaceae > Gracilimonas > Gracilimonas sp. Next base: position 222,891 of record NZ_JAVJQO010000003.1, on the reverse strand, counting down.
AAAGTGAAAAATACTCGCAGCCAGCACTGCATCCGCATTTCCTTTAGTAATTGCCTCGATACAATGTTCAATAGTTCCGGCACCGCCGCTGGCTATTACCGGAATATTTACAAGACTGTTTACCTTTTCTAAGATTTCGATATCGAAGCCGCTTTTAGTGCCATCACGGTCCATGCTGGTAAGCAAAATTTCCCCGGCCCCTCGTTCTTCTACTTCCTGCATCCAATCAATGGCATCCAGACCGGTGTCTTCAGTTCCCCCTTTGATGTACACATTCCAGCTGTCTTTATTTTTCTTGGCATCTACAGCAGCCACAATTGCCTGTGCACCAAACGCATCTGAAGCTTGATTGATGAGGTCCGGGTTTTTGACGATGCTGCTATTGAGTGAAACCTTATCGGCACCTGATTTAAGTAATTCTTCAATTTCATCTACGGTTTTGATTCCCCCGCCTACCGTAAATGGGATATTTATTTCTGCAGCTATTCTTTTAACCAGCTCAACCAGGGTTTTCCTCTTTTCAAGAGTTGCGGTAATATCAAGGAAAACCAGTTCATCGGCGCCTTCCTCGCTGTATCGTTTGGCTAATTCCACCGGATCACCTGCGTCCCTGAGTCCTTCAAAATTAACGCCTTTGACGGTTCGCCCGTCTTTTATATCCAGGCAGGGAATAATTCTTTTTGTGAGCATAGGGTTCTAAAAATCTGCTTAAACACTACGGATACAGAGTTGTGCTGGTTTATTATTTTCCACATCCTGCTTGGTTAAAAATTAGGCTCCAAATATAGAAAATTATCAAACCCTGTGTTAGTGAAATAAGCACGAAGAGACGGTGAACCTAAAGAGTCAATTTTAAGTTACACTGCAAAAAACAATGAGGATATGAATTTTAAGAATACAAATATTGAGGAGTCGGGTCAGGTAATTGTTCGGGAAGTTATTGAAAGCACATACTCCCAGCTTTTGATACCTCCCAAAATGGCAGATAGAAATCCGCAAATCGATAGCCCAGACTCTGATCAAAAGTATATAGGGTTATTTTCAAGTGGTACAACGGGTTTACCAAAAGCGATTTGGAATAGCTATACAAATCTGGTCAGTAATGCTCGGTATACGGCAGAAGCTTTCGGGGTGAAACCTCATCATCGTTTACTGATGATGGCCGCACCCTGGCATGTGGCAGGGCTCAGTTGGGCGATTATGGCTGAAGAACTTGGATGTGAATACCAATTCATTACCACAAAAAAAGGAGAGGGTAACAAATGGTTAAAAAGCGTTCAGGATTTTTCGCCAGACTTCCTGATGACTGTACCGGCCGTTTTAAGAGCTTTGTATGGAAATGATTGGTTTGTTACTAATGTCGTGTTTGGAGGCTATTCTTTGGAAGAAGGCGAATTAGAAATGTTAGAACATCACTGTGAATTTACCATTCAGGGATACGGACAAACAGAAGCCGGAGGCTTGATTGCGGCTCACAAAAGAAGAAGTACAGAACCTGCTGACGACATTGATTACCTCTGCTGTGGACATCCCATAAAAGGAGTAACGCTTCGTAGTGATGGCTCGTTGGAAAAACCAGCTCCGATCTATATTCAATCTGAAACAGCATTCACCCATGAGGAATACAACAGCGGAGACCGGGGCTTTATTGATCAAAAAGGCAAAGTGTATATTTTGGGCAGAGCGGATAAAATTGTTGGGCAAAAATGATGCACAATTTTATTCAGGGTTTTTCATTTAATATATTGTGTTGACATCAAACAGGAGAACAGTATGAGAGCCAATCGTTTACTTACATTTTTATTGCTGCCCGCATTTTTAGTTTTACATAGCTGTACATCGGACGTTGCCGGACCAGATTCGAAGGGGGAATTATCAAGAGAACTTTCAGCAGTAGAGAAAAAGTTGGTTGCAGACGGGCAGTCTTTCGGATTCAATGTATTTAAAAGCACAGTAGCCGGAGACTCATCGGAAAACGTCTTCATTTCACCGCTAAGTATTTCGGTGGCGCTGGGAATGACGATGAATGGAGCTGAAGGTGAGACATTTGAACAAATCCGTGAAACATTAGAGTTTCATGGCTTGAGCCAGGAGGAAATCAATCAAGGATATCAGTCATTGATAAAACTGTTGACGCAAGCTGATCCCAAAGTGAAAATGCAAATTGCGAACTCGGTTTGGAACAGAGAGGGCTTTACTGTTCAGGAATCTTTTAACAACACCCTTGAAGAATATTTTTATGCAACAACGCGTGAACTTGATTTTGCAGATGCTAAGTCTGCCGATATAATAAATAAGTGGGTAGAAAATAATACAAATGGACTTATCGATAAGATTATAGACGGGCAAATTCCTCCCGAAATGGTCATGTACCTGATTAATGCTATCTATTTTCAGGGTGACTGGACCAATCAGTTTGACAAAAAAGAAACCCGTGAGCGTTCTTTTTTCCTTGAAGAAGGAGGCCAGGAATCAGTAGATATGATGACTCAGGAACGCGTGTTTAATATTCACAGGAATGAAGACGTGCATATGATAGACCTTCCTTATGGGGATAGCCTGTTTAGCATGACTGTTATGATGCCGGCTGACGATGAAAAACCGATTGATGATTTTATAGCTGAGGATTTAACGAAAGAAAGGTTTGATAACTGGATTGCCAGCCTTTCGGGTCAGGACGCTCCGATCTACCTTCCAAAGTTTGAATTGAAGTACAAGATTAAAATGAACGACATCCTGAAGTCTATGGGAATGGAAATTCCATTTGACGCTACCCAAGCCGACTTTTCTGGAATAAACCCAGAAGCCGAACTATTTATAAGTGAGGTAATGCATAAGACGTTTGTCAAAGTAGACGAAAAAGGCACGGAAGCAGCTGCAGTTACATCAGTTGGCATGGAGGTTACTTCAGCGCCACAAATATTTTCTGTAAACCGTCCCTTTGTTTTCATGATTCGTGAACAAAACAGCGGGGCTATTCTCTTTATGGGGAAAGTTAAAAACCCTAATGGATAATTGATTCAGGAATTAAACTGGTTCATTTGTTCTAGGGTAATTCTTCCTTCGTAATAGGCCTTGCCTACTACAACGGCATCGATATTTGCTTGATCCAGTCGGTTTAGATCCTCGAGAGAAGAAACACCTCCTGAAGCAATGAGCCGGATATTGGGGAATTGCTTTTGGAGATCGTTATACAAATCGAAATTGGGACCCGAAAGAGTACCATCTTTTGAGATGTCAGTACACAGAACTTCCTGAAGCCCATGATCAATCATCCTGTTTAAAAAAGATTGAACAGATTCTTCAGCAGTTTCAAGCCAGCCGGAATAGGCTATTTTTCCGTCTTTCAGATCCATGCCTAAAATCATTTTATCAGGGAATTCAGCTAAGGACTTAAGCCAGTCTTCTTCATTCTTGATAGCCATGGAACTACAAATCACTTTTGAAAGTCCGGCTTCAAGCAGCATTTTCACATCATTAAAAGTACGAATGCCACCGCCGGTTTGAACCGAAATCCCCAACTCATCAATGATTTGTCGGATGTGAGGGAGGTTGATAAATGATCCTTCTTTGGCACCATTCAGGTCCACAACGTGAATGTGATGAAAACCTGCTTCCTGGAATTTTCGAGCCTGATTTAATGGAGATTTATCATAAACCGTAACCTCTTCATATGATCCTTTGTGAAGGCGGACTGCCTGACCATTTAACAAATCGATAGCGGGAATTGTAAGCATAGAATCTTTTTTGACGGAAAGGTAGGGCTTAGTAAACTTCTTTTCTCAGAACATCTCATTATTTGGTCTAAACTTTGAAGACATTTTTGTTGTGAGCCTTCACGCCCTTCCATTTCTGACGTTTTTAGCTGGGTCTTCTCCACAATATTTAATGGAGCTTTCTTCTCATCAGGTATTATTAATTCATGGCGGGCTATAAGTCTTGATTTTTCAATTTGTATAGCAAAAAGCCAAATTGAGCTCATTTAAATTTCTCTCACGTAGGTAAAGGTAGAGGGCAGAAATATTGGAATACCATGCTCTGCCTTACCATAAATATTAACAAACCAAGTGCAGATGAAAATAGAGGATACAATAAATCAATATTCGTTCAATGAGAGAAAGAGAAATAGATGGAGTCTTAAATTTAAATATATAGCCGGGGCAATAATCACCTGCCTGATTCTGGCTGCAACTTCATTTCAGGGGTTGGCACAACAAGGGAGCCTTAGCCTGGATGGTGACGGAGATTATGCCACAGCCGGTGATAGCCCTTCACTAGACATAGCCGGAACCAGTATTACACTGGAAACCTGGGTAAAACACGATGGCAATAGTAATACGGATGCTTTCTTAATCAATAAGGCTTTGAGTGGCGATGGGTATCGTTTACAGTTATATGGTGAAGGTGATGAAACCTACGTCCGGTTTGTTATTGGGGATGTAACGAATAACGGTCCGGCTGTTTTTTCCGAAACAGGGGTTCCTGCCAACAGGTGGACACATATAGCAGCAACATATGACGGTCAGTTTTTAAAGATTTATATAAATGGCGAATTAGATGCAACTGCTCAGGAAAATCGTACGATTGATGCCAACGATGCCAGTTTAACCCTCGGTGCTAATGCGTCATTAACCGGGAATTTTTTAAGTGGTGAAATGGATGGGGTGCGAATCTGGAGTGCAGTAAGATCCGCAGCAGAAATTGGAGACACCTATCTGGAAGAACTAGCGGGAGGCGAAACAGGTCTTGCCGCTCTGTATCAGTTTTCTTCTGTTTCCGGAAGTACCGTAAATGATCTTGCAGGCTCAAACACATTAACTCTAACAGGAGATAACGCCGGAATTGGAAGTCCTGGAGCTGTACCTATAGCACCTGATCTTTATACACACAATGGTAATGAAAAGGTGGAAGTATCATGGGACGAAAGATTAGGCCCAAATGATGAAAATGATGCTGCTTCTTTTGAGATTTACCGATCTACACAGCCCGATGGAAGCGACCGGCAAAGTATTGCTACCGCATCTTCAACAGTTACCTCATTTACTGATAACAGTACTCTGACAAACGGGCAAACGTATTATTACGAAATCACAACAGTTGATGGTTCTGGGAATGAGAGTGACTATTCTCACATGGTGTCGGCAACGCCTTATGAAATGATGGGTGGAGGGAGTCTGCATTTAACAAAGAATGCATACGGACTGGTTACCGACCGGCCGTCACTCGATATCACTGAAACAGATATTACCGTACATGCATGGGTTAAGCATGACGGGCAAAGTGACGAAAATGCTGTAATTGCTGTAAAAGGTTCCACTTCAGACGGATATGTGCTCCGGTTTGACGGAGAGGGACAGGCACCCAACCTTGCTTTTGCCATCGGTGACATTACTAATGGTGGACCAACTATCGTATCTAATGCCAGTATTCCAGCCAATCAGTGGACACACGTAGCCGGAACGTATGATGGTAACGATCTGAAAGTTTACATAAACGGTGAACTCGATAACACAGAAACAGAAACCCGAACCATTGACGGTAACGACTTCGATTTATTTATAGGAGCTGATGCCGCTGCCTCCGACCAATTCTTTAGTGGTCATATTGATGAACTCGGTATTTGGAGCATTGCATTGGCCCGCCAGGATATTGAAGATAATTTCAATAAAGAGTTTACTGGAAATGAGGATGGACTAGAACTTTATTATCGGTTTGATGATAACGGAAATTCTATCGTAAGAAGTATGGATACCTATCATACCGACATGGAGAAAGTACCAGTAAGTGGGACCGTTACCGTTTCTGCTCCTGGTGTTTTTCCCGTTACTCCATATGCATATACCAGAGGCAGGGAAACTGATGCTTTTATAGAATTCAGGAACCGGATTGAGCCTGAGCCCGATGTAAATCATATCTACCGATCATCAGTACAAGATTTGTCTGACAGAGCTAAAATCTACACTCACACTCCATCAGCAGGCTCTGAAACGTATGCCGATGTTTTTGCAAATCCTGAGAACACCTACTACTATCAGGTTACAGCAGAAAATGCAGACGGACAGGAAAGTGATTTAAGCTATCCCAAACCTGCCAGGTTATCCTCCTATGAAGCTGGTAATGCCTTAAAGCTGGATGGCGATCTTGATTATGTTCGATTAGACGATCGCAATTCGCTGGATGGATATGAACAGCTGTACGTCAATTTTGATGAGACTATGACGGTGGAAGCTTGGGTGAATCATGATGGAAACAGCGATGAAAATGCGGTGATCGTTCAAAAAGGAGCAACCAGTGATGGATACCGGCTTCGTCTGGAAGGAACCGGAAGTTCGGTAGCTGCTTCATTTACGATTGGCGATATCACAAATGGCGGGCCCCGGGTTACAACCAATTCAAGTATTCCAGCCAATCAATGGACACACATTGCAGCCACATACGATGGTACAGATCTGAAGATTTATGTGAATGGGTCACTTGATGCTACCGACAGTGAAAGCAGGAGTATTGATCCTAATCCTCAGCCGCTCTTAATTGGCGGGCCCAATGCACTGAATGGAAATTTCTTCAGCGGTGAACTGGATGAAATCCGCATTTGGAATGTAGCTCGAACGGAATCTGAGATAGCCGATAATTTCTATAAACAATTAATGGGTCATCAGGAAGATCTTATTTCCTATTTCCGGTTCGATGAATCGGCAGGCTCTTCATTGACCTACAGTTCAGCAACAGAGGCTATGAGTGGTAGCCTGAATGGAGATGCTACTTTTGTGAATTCAAATGCATTGAGCAGTCAGCCGGTGGTTTCCAGCCCAATACCTGAAATTACATTGGATGAGGATTTTGGAAGCTATGTGGCTGCAGACCTGGATACAGTTTTTCAGGATGATGACACCCAAAACCTGACTTATTCCATTGTGGTTCCATGCCACATTGTGGAAGCTGAAGTTCAAAATGACACCAGCCTGGTTTTCACTTCTCTTGAAAATATCTTTGGAACCGATACACTGACTGTAGAAGCAACCGACGGAGCCACAACAGCTCGTCAGTCTTTTATAGTGAACGTGGAATCTGTTAATGATGTGCCGGAGCTTGCCGGATTTGAAAATGATCTTCAGGTACCAATTGATGGAGAATTTACTGCAGACATGTTTGCCCGAACGGCTGATGTTGAATCTGCTGACACTGCACTAACCTTTACCTTTGCGGTGGACACATCAGGTATCAATGTAGACTTCGATGGACAGGTTCTCACACTCTCACCGAATGGTAATTTTGATGGTTCAGGAACGCTGGATATCGAAGTTACAGATGAAGATGGTGGCGTAAAAACCGCTTCTGTTGGTATTCAAATGGTGACAGATACGGATATCACTGACGAGACCGGAGTACCGGGAGAGTTTGATCTTGCCAATAACTATCCAAATCCGTTCAACCCAACTACCACCATCAAATATGCACTTCCAGAAGCAGCTGATGTTCGGTTAACGGTGTTTAATTCAATTGGGCAAAAAGTAGCCGATTTGGTGAATACCAGACAAACTGCAGGAACACATCAGGTAGATTTTGATGCTAGTCAGCTACCAAGTGGGATGTACATTTACCGACTGAAAGCCGGCGAATTTGAACAAATACGTAAGATGACCTTAGTAAAATAAGTTCAATGTAGAAATCTTAATCCCCCTAAAGCGTCTGCTTAATCAGCAGGCGCTTTTTTTATTGGAGTTTGATAATTACTCATTCTTCAGGAACACTGCTTCTATAAGTGATGTTTAGCTCGAAGTTAAATGACAAGAAACGGCTTAATTACATCGCAGATGCCAAATACATCCCATATTCAGCTCGAAAAACTGACAAAGAGTTACCAGGAAGGAGATAAAAATCGCTCCGTTTTAGATAAGCTGGAATTATCGGTAAAAGAAGGGGAGATGATTGTTCTTCTTGGACGTTCTGGTTCAGGAAAAAGTACACTCCTGAATTTAATCAGTGGGATTGATAAGCCGGATAACGGAAAAGTTGTTATCGGTGGTACCAATCTGGCCGGACTTGATGAAAAAAACAGGACTCTTTTCAGGCGCAAGAATATTGGCTTTGTATTTCAATCGTTTAATCTGATCTCGACTCTGACGGCCCACGAGAATGTGCTTCTTCCACTCAAATTAAAAGGTGCAACCGATAGCGAGACCTTAAATAAAGCACAACAATTTCTTGAAGACGTTGGATTGGGAGATCGTGGTGATAGTTATCCTGACCGGCTTTCCGGAGGTGAGCAACAGCGGGTGGCCATAGCACGTGCGCTTGCACATGAACCCATGCTGATTCTGGCCGATGAACCCACCGGAAATCTGGATTATGAAACAGGGCAACAAATTCTGGATATTCTGAATAACCTGGTGCGGGAAAATGGAAGAACAATCATTCTTGCCACTCACGATCGTGATATTTGCAAGATTGCAGATCGCGTGCTGGAGCTCAGGGGTGGTACGTTAAATGAGGTCAAAGATACAGCCGGGTTAATGGCATCATGAGCAGAAATAACTCTAATTTACTTTGGCTTTCGAGCCTCCGGTTTTTAATGCGTCATCCCTGGCATTTTGCACTTTCAATTTTAGGGGTAGCATTGGGTGTGGCCGTTGTGGTTTCTATTGACCTCTCAAATAGCAGCGCTGAAAAAGCATTTGAGCTTTCTACGGCTGCTGTAACAGGCAAAGCAACGCATCAAATTCGGGGAGCCGCAGAAGATCTTCCAGATGAAACATATCGAGATATAAGGATTAAAGCCGGCGTGCGTAAATCTGCCCCGGTTGTTGAAGGATATACTAAAATTAACGGAGTAAACCGAACCTTTCAGGTGCTTGGGGTGGATCCTATAGCCGAAGCTCCGTTCAGGGATTATGCAAGCCAGCAGGCTGGTATTGAATTATCTGAATTTATAAGTGGTGATAACTCAGGATTGATCGCCCAGTCAGTAGCTAAAGAACTGAGTGTTGAAACGGGAGATTCTATTCAGGTTTTGGTTGGAGGCCGCCCGTTCAGTATTAGACTGATTGGAATGATAGAAGCCAGTGATGACCGAAGCCAACAGGCTTTGGAAAGCCTTCTGGTAGTAGACATAAGTACAGCCCAGCGTTTGTTTGATATGCAAGGCAGTTTAACAAGAATTGATCTTATCCTTCCAAAGGATTCGGAGGTAAATCTGAAAGAGGAGATTCAAACTGTACTACCAGAAGGTGCATCTATAGTACGTTCAGAATCGCGTACCGAAACAGTAGAACAGATGACCCGTGCTTTTGAGTTTAATTTGCAGGCACTGAGCATGCTGGCATTATTGGTCGGGATGTTCCTGATCTATAATACGATGACGTTTTCGGTGGTTCAGCGCCGCCCCCTTATTGGACGCTTGAGAGCGCTTGGAGTCACCAAATCTGAGATATTAACTACCGTACTCAAAGAAGCGCTGTTGATTGGTGCACTGGGTACGGTAATTGGTATTGTAGCAGGAATATTTCTTGCACAGGTATTGGTAAAATTGGTTACTCAGTCCATTAACGACCTTTACTTTGTACTATCGGTTCAGGAGCTGTCTATTGGTGTGTTTCCGATGGCCAAAGGAATTGTCATGGGAATTGGAGCTACTCTTATTGCTTCCTTCTGGCCTGCCCGTGAAGCTTCCGAAGCAGAGGTATCTACGGTTTTGAGGCGTTCTTCAAATGAGACTAAAATTTCATCCCGAATTCTGCCCATTGCTTTTTCTGGATTGGTGATTGGCACGCTTGGAGGGTTAATTCTTTTAATTCCAAATGGTGGTATTGCGGCCGGTTATTCTTCACTGCTTTTAATGATTGTGGGTTTCTCATTATTTGTTCCATTGATAATTGTTGGGCTATCAAAACTGCTGCGTCCGGTTCTGGGTAAAATCAGCGGGTTAATTGGAAAGATGGCAGTGCGAGGGGTAGTCACTGAATTGAGTCGAACCTCTGTTGCCATAGCTGCATTAGTGGTTGCCGTGGCAGCAACGGTTGGGGTTGGGGTGATGGTAGATAGTTTCAGAACCACCGTCGTTTCCTGGCTGGAAGCTCAGTTGCAGGCAGATGTATATGTTCAGCCTCCAAGTTCAGTAGCCCGCAAAGCCGATTCCACGCTGGAGCCTGAATTGGTAGATCTACTCCGCCAAGCTGAAGGCGTTGCAGATGCCAGTACCGTTCGCAGTGTTGAAGTTCGCACCAACAAGGGTACAGATAACTTGGTCGCTATAAATCAGGGACAAAAAGCTAAGCAGACATACCAGTTAAAATCCGGAGCAGAAACCTTTTGGCAAAAATACACACAAGATTCAATTGTGATGGTTTCTGAGGTTTATGCCTATCGAAATAATGTAGGGCTGGGAGATACGCTTGTAATTGAGACAGACCAGGGCAGGGCACCATTTGTGATACAGGCTATTAACTTTGATTATGCTTCCGACATTGGGACCATTACCATCAGCCGTCAGGTGTACAATCAGTTTTTTAATGACACGGCTGTCTCAGGTCTTGCGCTTTATGCTGAACCGGGAGTAGAAGTGGAAGATTTGGTAGATCGGCTGCGGGCAAAATCTGCAGGAATGCAGGAGGTCTTTATTCGATCAAATAAAGGGCTCAGAGAAGCATCTATTGAGATATTTGACCGGACTTTTACCGTTACAATTGTACTGAGGATGCTCGCCATTTTGGTGGCTTTTATTGGAGTGCTTTCAGCTTTAATGGCGCTACAACTCGAACGGTCAAGGGAACTGGCGGTGCTTAGAGCCAATGGTATGACCCCGGGCCAGCTTTGGAATTATGTAGTTACTCAAACCGGAGTTATGGGTGTAATGGCTGGGCTTCTTTCTGTTCCGCTGGGTATTCTGATGGCCTATGTACTGGTGTATGTGATCAACCTGCGGTCATTTGGCTGGACGCTCCAGTTTATGATCACTCACGAAGTGCTTATTCAGGCCGTGGGATTAGCTGTAGTAGCTGCATTGCTGGCCGGTTTGTATCCCTCCTGGAAAATGGCACAGGCTAACCCGGCGGATGCGCTCAGAAACGACTAAATCAATTTGTTCATGAAGAAAATCTGGATTTTATCTGTATTAATTTTAGTTGGAGCGATAGGTGCAGGCCTGTGGTTGCTGGGAGAAGAGCATGCTGAAATCAGAGCGTCTGTTTCTGTAGCTGAAGCAATGGGAGGTGGGAGTGAAGAAGGATATTTGCGAGCTTCCGGTCCGCGGGAGTTTGTCTTTCCTGAAGATCACGGCCCTCATCCCGGATATCGTACCGAATGGTGGTACTACACAGGTAATCTGTTTAGCCAGAAAGGGAGACAATTTGGATACCAGTTTACCATATTCAGAAGTCAGCTGAATCCACCGGATAGTGGAGAAACAGGAACAGCTCAGGGCGCAGACTGGAATACGGACCAGTTATATCTGGGGCATTTTGCTATTTCCGATGTTCAGAATCAAAATCATGTATTTGATGAACGGTATAGTCGCGGAGCCGCAGGGCTGGCGGGTGCTCAGGTTGAACCATTTGAAATCTGGCTGGAAGATTGGAGAATTACCCGACTCAACCCGGATGAGAGTAATGACAAAAACTTCCCAACAAGAATTCAAGCCAGGATGGAAAACGGAGCTTCAATTGATATCGAAGTTACTCCATCCAAACCATTGACACTGCAGGGCGACCAGGGATATGATAAAAAAGGTCCGGAAGAAGGAAATGCCTCCTATTATTTATCATTTACCCGGATGGAAACAAAAGGAACGGTTAGTGTGGGTGATGATACTTTTCAGGTGGAAGGTCAAAGCTGGATGGATCATGAATGGAGTACCTCTGCGCTGGGTGAAGACCAGGAGGGCTGGGATTGGTTTTCGATACAGCTTTCCAACGGGTATGATTTGATGTACTACCAGTTACGAAATACTGACGGGTCGATAAGTACATTTACCACCGGTTCGCTAATTGATCCGGACGGAAATAAAACAACCATCTCTCCCGAAGATGTAAATCTGGAAGTAACAGATCGATGGGAGAGTCCGCACAGCGGGGCGGAATATCCTTCTCAATGGACTCTTGAGATCCCAAAAGAAAACCTCCGGCTGGAGCTGGCTACCTTATTTGATGATCAGGAAATGGATGTTTCCGTTCGTTACTACGAAGGAACTATTTCCGTAAATGGAACGATGAATGAAAAAGAAATTGGCGGGCAAGGGTACATTGAGATGACGGGGTATGGGGAGGATTGAGATTTGCTTCCTTTATCCCAGTATTAAATTTTAGAAAACACGTTGTTTGGGTGCCATAAAATGGTGAACTTCACACCCGCAAAAAAGAGCATACATGAGTATAGAAATGGCAGATATTAAAACCCTGACACAAAAAGACTACGAATTTCTGATTGAGCTGGAAGAGTTGCTTTACGATCGAAAGGCGGAAATGCCGGATGGCTCCTATACAACATCCATGTATAAAAAAGGCATCGATAAAATTGCTCAAAAAGTAGGAGAAGAAGCCGTTGAAACGGTAATAGCTTCAAAAAATAAAAAAAATAAAGAGACGATTAACGAGGCGGCTGACCTGATTTTTCACCTGATGCTTTTGCTGGCTGAAAAAGAAATCCCTCTTCACAAAGTCATTAAGAAACTCAGAAAACGCCACGACAAAGGCTCACATAAGCACATCGGAGAGTAATTTCATTATTCGTTAGCCGTTAATCGGCTGAAGTTATTGATTGTGAGCAATCCACTTTTAGATGAACGCGAAAAGCGATTAAGGAAATAAAAATTCATCAACAACGAATTTTAACAGCTCCTGCCTTCTTTGTATCTTTGTTGTTTAAGATGAGACGCACCGAATTCCGCACATGAATAACATTCGAAACTTTTGCATTATCGCCCATATTGACCATGGGAAATCAACCTTAGCAGACCGACTTCTTCAGCTAACCGGTTCCATTAGCGAACGGGAGATGAAAGAGCAAATGCTGGATGATATGGATTTGGAGCGTGAGCGCGGCATCACTATTAAAAGTCATGCTATCCGAATGGATTATAAGAGTCCGGGCGGCGAGACCTATATTTTTAATTTGATTGACACTCCCGGCCACGTTGATTTTGCTTATGAAGTGTCCCGTGCATTAAAAGCATGTGAAGGCGCTATCCTTGTTGTGGATGCTGCTCAGGGAATAGAAGCCCAGACGATCTCAAATTTGTATCAGGCTATCGATCAGAATCTGGAAATCATTCCGGTGCTGAATAAAATTGACCTTCCCGGCGCTGATCCCGAAGGAGTGGGTCAGCAGATTGTAGATCTGATCGGGTGTGAGTATGAAGATATCCTGCATGTTTCCGGGAAGACTGGTGAAGGAGTTGATAAACTTCTGGAAGAGATTGTTGAAAAAGTACCGGGCCCAAAAAGAGAGGAAGACAAGCCGTTACGGGCTCTCATTTTTGACTCGGTTTTCAATACCTATCGAGGATCTGTTGCCTATGTTCGCGTAATGGAAGGGGTACTTCGAAAAGGAGATCTGTTCAAATTCATGTCAAATCATGAAGAATATAATGCCGAGGAGATTGGGTATCTGAAAATGAAGCAGGAGCCCACCAAGGAATTACATGCCGGGGAAGTAGGATATGTGATCGGAAGTGTGAAATCGCTGCAGGATGTTCGCGTAGGTGATACCATTACTAAGGTGGATAATCCCGCCAAAGAACCTATTCCGGGTTATCAGGAAGCAAAACCAATGGTTTTCAGTGGAATATTTCCGACTGATTCCGACGACTTTGAAGACCTTCGCGCTGCCCTTGAAAAGCTTCAGTTGAACGATGCCTCCCTGACTTATGAACCGGAAACATCCAAAGCCCTGGGTTTTGGGTTTCGGGCTGGATTCCTCGGACTTCTGCATATGGAAATTGTGCAGGAACGACTCGATCGAGAATTTGATATCGATATCATCACTACAGTGCCTAACGTACAGTACGAAGTTGAACTGGTTGAAAATGGCAAGCGTATTGAGGTGGATAACCCAAGTCAGATGCCCGGTGCCGGTGATATTGAAGCGATTTATGAGCCGTACATCAAGGCGAGTATTATCACTCCAGCCGATTATATCGGTCCGATTATGAAGTTGTGTCAGGAACGGCGTGGGATTTACGTAAATCAGCTGTTCATGCAAAATAATCGGGTTGAAATTACGTATGAATTGCCGATGGCAGAAGTTGTTTTTGATTTCTATGACCGGTTGAAATCCGGAACCCGCGGATATGCCTCTCTGGATTATGAATTTATCGAATACCGAAAAGGCGACCTTGTTCGTTTGGACATCATGCTGAATGGCGATCAGGTGGATGCACTTTCAAGCATCACCCATCGTGATAAGGCCTATTACCTCGGACGTAAAGTTTGTGGAAAATTAAAGGAACTTATTCCTCAGCAACAGTTTGAAGTAGCTGTACAGGCGGCTATAGGAAACCGAGTTATTGCCCGCGATACCGTTCGCGCAATGCGTAAAGACGTAACCGCGAAATGTTATGGTGGTGATATCTCCCGAAAACGAAAGCTGCTTGAAAAACAAAAAGAAGGTAAAAAACGAATGAAACAGGTAGGTACGGTTGAAATACCTCAGGAAGCATTCCTTGCCGTTCTATCTATGGATGAAGACGACAGATAAATTCCCATGCAGAAATTAACTAAACGAATTCTTTTCTTTTTCGTAATGATGGTGATGATTTCCACCACAGCCCAGGCTCAATTTGAGGAGCCTGAGATAAAAAAAGTCAGTAAGGAAGAGCGCGCTGAATTTCAGTCCCGTTTTGCTGATATAAAATGGACCGGTCAGGGTTTCAATTACAATGAACTGGACCGTATGCCGGCAATTGAAATTCGGGCGGTACTTCAGGGAGCATATGGAGATCCCACTCAGACCGTAGAAGATATCATCGAAAAAGATGGATATTTACGGGATGGAAAATCCATACAATTTGAATATTGGTTTATTATTGATGGATACATACCGATGATGGTATTAGACCTGGAAGGCCCGTTTGACAATGGTTTGGTTTATGTTGGTGCAAGTCGATACATAGATTTGATGCCACAGGTAAAGAGAACTTTAACCAAAGAATTACGTCAAACATCACCGAAAGAATACGTTGACTATTTTTATTCACCGGAAAGGGGACAATGGTACAAGGTTTCCTACGAAGCAGGTGAATACAAAAAAGAGGAAATCAAGAAACCCTCGCATATAAAAACTTAATAAACACCCGGATCTTGGAAGAAAATAAAAACCCCGAAGAGCAGGGCATAAGCTCATACTGGAAGAAAAGGAAGGACAAAAAAGAAGAAGAAAATAAAAAAGCTAAATCCTGGCTTCGCGAATGGGTTGATGCCATTGTTTTTGCCTTTATTGCTGCTGCTATTCTTCGTGCATTTCTGTTTGGTTCGTACAAAATTCCAACTCCTTCTATGGAGAAAACCCTGATGACAGGCGATTTACTCATCGTATCGAATGTAACCTACGGGCCCAGAACTCCTATGGGATTGTGTGTTCCGTTTTTGCAGGGATGGTGTGTTCCGGGAGTTCAGCTTCCATGGACCAGGCTGCCCGGTTTCCGAGATGTAGAACGAAACGACATTTTTGTATTTAATGTACCGTGGGAAGTGAAGCCCATTTCACAAAAAACTAATTACATAAAAAGAGCAGTTGCTATTCCCGGCGACACCGTTTTGATACAGGATAAAATTCTGTACATCAACGGAGAAAAATCGGTTCAGCATGAAGGTGTACAGAGGCATTACGTAGTAAGAATGGCAGAGCGAGTCCGCCTGAGCAACGCTAAAATGGAATCGGTTGGCGGAGAGTTAATCGGTTACACCAATAACAATACCTATGTAGTGAACATGACCGATGATGTGGCTGCAACCGTAAGTGGATGGGCTGAAGTGGATACCATGTTCCTGAATGTAACTCCAGAGGGCAGCGTAGACCGGAATTATGTGCAAAGTCAGGGAGATTTCTCAAGAGCGTTCAACAATTCTGATCAGCTGCCCGAAATCGTTATACCGTTTGAAGGACAGGAAATCCAAATCACCAACGAAAACTGGTTCATTTATAAAGATATCATTGAGCGATACGAAAAGAACGAACTGAGGAGAGAGGGCGGAACGACCTTCATCAACGGGGAAGAGACCAATTCCTATACTATTAAGCAGGACTATTACTTTGCCATGGGTGACAACCGGGATAATAGTCAGGATTCCCGTTTCTGGGGATTTGTGCCCAGCGATCATATTATCGGGAAAGCATCCATTGTATGGTTTTCTACCGATAACTGGGTGCCACGTTTCGAGCGAATTTTTACGATGATTGATTAGGATTTAAATAATTCAAAATTAAAGATGAAGGATTAAGAATTGGGTGAAAGATGAACTTAATATCGAACCCAATTTTTAATTTATAATTTTGAATCTTGAATTTAAAAACCTCAATTTTTAGCCATCGTCTTACCTTTGGGAGCTCCTTCCCGAATAGCAAGTTGACCACAACCGGCATCAATATCATCTCCGCGACTTCGGCGAACTGTAGCGCGCACATCGTTTTTAATCAGTTCCCGCATAAAGTTATCCAGTCTTTCTTCCCGGGCTCTTTTTAACTCTACACCAGCCACGTTGTTGTACATAATGATGTTGACTTTACTGGGAGCCCATTTCACAATCTTGGCAAGATTACGGGCATCCTCAGGACTATCATTGAAATTATCGAATAGCAGGTATTCATACGTGATTGGCCGCTCAGTGGCCTTGTAATAATATTTAACAGCGTCTTCCAGGCTCTCCAGGTTCATGGAGCTGTTGATCGGCATAATCTTATCCCGCTTCTCATCAGTTGGGGCGTGAAGAGAGATAGCAAGGTTAAATTCTTCCTGATCATCGGCCAGTTTCTTAATCTGTTTGGTGAGCCCAACGGTAGAAACGGTAATTCGTTTTGGGGAAAGCTCAATACTAAGCGGGTCCGAAATAATATGGGCAGAATTGACAATAGCTTTGTAATTGTGAAGCGGTTCTCCCATCCCCATATAAACAATGTTGGTGATTTTCTTGCCGTATCTTTCTTCAGCCAATTCATTGATATATTGAACCTGATCTACAATTTCACCGTGGGTAAGATTTCTAAACAAACCCATTTTTCCGGTTGCACAAAAAGCACAACCAAATACGCATCCTACCTGTGAAGATACACAAACGGTAAGTCGCCGGGCAGCTCCATCAGCAAAAAAATCAGGTATCAATACAGCTTCAACTTTATAATCTTCTTCAGGATCATTCAGTTGAAAAAGAAACTTGATGGTACCATCTTTGCTCTCTTGCTGTTGAACCGGTTTAATCCGGTTGATGGTGGCTATTTCTCTTAGCTTTTCTCTGAGGTCTTTGGATAGATTGGTCATGTCCTCAAAGTCGGAAACGCCTTTTTGATATAGCCATTGGAAAACCTGGTCGGAGCGAAAACTTTGCAGTCCAAGCTCTTTGCAGAAATGAGCAAGTTCGTCTTTAGTGAGTGCTTTGAGATCAGTTTTTTGAGCTGTTTTTGTCGTATTCATAGGCCTTGAAGATACGCAATAATCGGCCGAACATCGACTTATGGAACTACTTTTAATGAGAGCTTGGTAACATGAACTCAGCAAAAAAGCTGCTGTCGCTTTTATTCTTTACATCAGAAAAAGAGAGATGGGAATTTTATACAGGTAAAAACCAGCTTTATAAGAACAAGATCAAACGCCAAAAAATGTTTATCAGAAAAATTTTATTGTATTTAAGGCTAACTAAATATTCACGAATAATAAATACCACATATATCGGTGTTTTTATTTTAAAATCTAATTATGTAAGCTTAGATGTTAATTTAAACTAACTTACAGGGGTATGAAGCAACATTTACTAATAATACTAATGATGATTGTGGGTACAAGTAGTTTATTTGCCCAACAGCAAGACAAAGCTGCTAAACAGCTAAAAAAAACGGTTTCTGAGTATGAATTAAACCAACAGGCCGCAAAATATTCAAACTTAATGGCGGATAGAGTGCTTGAATATTCGCAAGCTTTGGGGGGACTCGAGTTTGCTGATGGAGAATTTAATTTTCTTCCAAGTTCTCAGCTTAGACATGCCGGAGATTTGAATGGAGATGGCAGGTCTGATTTCTATTATACCGTTCTTGCTCCTGATGAAACCACCGAAGACCTTACAGACCAGATCACTAAAACGGTAGTTTATTATGGAACCGAGAACGGGTTGGATGAAGAGAACAAAGAGTTGATCAGAAATGGTTTTGCATTTTTAGAAGACATCAATGGTGATGGAGTTCCGGAATCTGTCAGATATGAAGATGGTGTTCTGTATCTGGATGTAGATCAATCGGATGGAGAGCTCACCACTTTAGCAGAAATTGAAATATTCGCACTTCCATACACTTCCATTGCTTACAGAAGCTATGGAGACTTTAATGAAGATGGTTATAACGATTTTGTTGTTTATAACGATAGATTAGCCTTGAGCAATAATATAACTAATGAAAGTTACCTGGTTTACGGTGCAGAAAATATAGAGGATGTTTCTATAGATACGCTTACTTACACTGTAGAAAACCAACTGCGTTATGATGAGTTCATGTTTGGTGATGTTGACAATGATGGAACAGGTGAGGTGGTTCAGGTTTCTTCATATCAGGAGAGTGGTGCAAATACGATTTACAGCACAGTTAGTATCTATCAAAAAGTAGATGGAAGTTTTGAAGTAGTAAGTCGGGATACTTTAGATAACTTCTTTGAGTCGATTAATGCTATGAGTTCAGGGCAAATTGCACCAGCAGATTTGAATGGAGATGGAAACACAGAAATGCTTGTTTATGCTGAGGGTGAACTAAATGTAATCTCCGTAAGCGAAGAGCCTGGCGAATACTACATCTTGGATAACCTGAACGCTACTAGTTATCCATCTAATGGCTTTGCTGTAATTGGAGATTATAACGAGGATGGTCAGGATAATTTGCTTGTTACATCCACGGAATCTGTACTGCATATATCTTCAGACACAGATCTAAATTTAAGCTCCACAGACCTTGCTTTGGATGAAGGAGATATAATAGGGTTAATCGGTAGTGCCAATGCCAAAGTTAATAGCGGCGGCGACGTAGATGGCGATGGTATTGATGATATCATAGTAGAATTCTCGAATGAAAACACCAATGATTATGGCTATCGGGTTTATTTTGGAAACTCGGCTGGTAACTTTGATTCAACGTCTGAAATTGTTTTCTCACAAAATGAAGCAGGCGATATTCCAAGGCACACCTTTAATGCAGGAGACCTGAATGGAGATGGTATTCAGGATTTTGGAATCGTTTATCGAGGCTCAGTCAATATTTACTTTGGCGGGGGTTCTTTTGATGAACCAGATCTGGAAATTACCACTGCAGAAGACAATTACTTTGTAGCCTTTCCAGCCATTGGAGATTTTAACAATGATGGATTTTCTGATATTGCATTAAATATTTCAGGAATCGTTGATATCGGTCTCTATATTTATTTTGGAGGCTCGGATATGAATGCGGATTCTGATCATCAGATCTTATATGAAGACATTTATGATGAGAACGCACAATTTCCGGAAAGTGGATTTGAGGCTATGGCCAATATTGGTGATATAAACGGTGATGGAATTGAAGATTTAATCTTTTCTCCATACAACTCCACCGGAAACACACCATCTCAAATTTTACTCGGAGGGAGCACACTATCAAATACACCGGATATTGGATTTTCGTCAGGTGGAGGAAACTTTGTGAAACTGGGTGATTTCTTTGAAACAGGCATTAACCATTTTGCACTTTGGGGAGCATTTAAAGGTGAACCAGATGCTGTGCAAATCTTTGCAGGATATGATGAAGACTCAGGAGATACACTTTCTGCAGATCCTGTTATGGTTCTGCCCGCTCCAGTTGAGCCTGGTCAAACTCTGAACTTTTTCGGCATCACAATGACTTCGGGAGATTTCAATGGAAATGGCGTTCCTGACCTGGCGGTTTCTCCTTTCTTTCATCAGCAATCAGGAGAAGGGCTTGATGCCATCTATATCTTCGAAGGAGGATCTGAAGCTGATTCCTTACATGATGCCTCATTCCCTTTATTGCTCAGTGAGTATGCAAATGCCGGTTTAAACGAAAGGATAACATCTGGCGAAGTAACCAACGAGTTTGCTGTATCTAGTATTGGTGAGCTTACTACTGTACCAGATATGAATGGAGATGGTTCAGATGAACTGCTCGTAGGTACTACTCCAGGTAATTTTGGCAATAATGGGTTAACAAACGCCGGAGTTTATTTAGGAAAAGCTGATTTAACTGAAATCGGTGTTGATGGTGAAGTTGATATTCTCCTCGAAGCGCCAAACTCTCAGCTTGGCTTTGGTAATAACAATAACAACATTCTCTCTTCAACCTCACATTCTGCTATTGGAGATTTCAATGGTAATGGAACCAGAGAGTTTGTAATGTCGCAGGATGATTTCAACTACTTGCGGGATTTTGTTTATATCTTCGAAGATCCGCTTTCGGTAAACAATGAAGAAGAAGTTGTTAGCACGATTCGTGATTTTAAGCTAAACCAGAATTATCCAAACCCATTTAACCCAAGCACAAAAATTAGCTATAATCTTCCGAGCAGTGGCAACGTGAAGCTTCAGGTATTTGATATTACCGGAAGACTGGTTTCTACAATAGTAAACCAACGACAAACGGGTGGCAGTTATACCTTTAATTTTGATGCGTCTCAACTTGCCAGTGGCATTTATATTTACAGATTAGAGGCTGCCGGTTTATCAGAGACCCGTAGAATGACACTTATTAAATAATAGCTAATTGCTTATCAGCACGAGTTAGAATAAGCCCTGAGGTTTAAACTTCGGGGCTTTTTTATTGTACTATCTGTGTCCAATTGGGTTATGTGCCTGATTTCGGCGGTGACTTTTCAGAAGCGTTTCTCTCATAAGTTGCTTGAATTTCTTCTGTTGACTGGAATTTAAAACGGATTTCATCTCGGAAAGATGAACATATAAAGCTCCTTCTACTTCAATATATTGCCTGGTAAGTTCATTCAACAGAGAGTCTCTTTGTGATGGATTATCAGAATTCTCACTCATAATAAAGTCAAAATAGGCTTGGCGTTGAACTTCAAGATTGTTTCGGAGTTTTCTCATTTCTCCAAAATGTGCTTTTCGTAACGTTGATATACTATCGGTTTGGGCTTCAGAAAGGCCAAGTTCCTTTTGCATGAATTTGTGGACTTGAGTTCTACCCTGATTTCCATTGTTACGATAATTCCAGTCACGGGTAACCGGACTTCCAAACCAAATGGTTGTTAAAGCAGCGAGGTTTAACACCAGCATGATGATAAAGCCGGTCAGCACCCATTTGTATTTTTTCTCAATCGTCATATTATTCTTCCTCAAAAGTTTGATAGTAATTCAAGTCAACCACCTCATATTCTGAAGCTAGCTGTTCCATTACGCCTTCTCTGTTAAGCTCAGAGTCTCCGGTTGTTGATTCCGGTTCATATTGAATAATCGAAATCAAATTTAGCATTAGAACGATGAATACAGCCGCCGCTGAAAAAGCAAAACCATAATTAAATGAAGTTTCTTGCCGCGAATCAGACACTTCCCGGTTTTCGAGTCTAGCTGATAATCGGCTGTAGAAGAAATCATCGGTAGAGGCCTTTTCGATGCCATCAAGTGCGTTTAATGTTTTTTGCACTTCCTCTTCAATATTTTTTTTATGGGTACTCATTTCCTTAGTCCAGTTCGTTTTGTTGGTAGTAAGAAGACAGCTGCTTTTTTAAATTTTCTTTGCCTCGATACAGTAAAGATTCTACAGCTGGAATGCTTAATTTCATCACATCTGCCACTTCCTGATAGCTAAGTCCTTCCACTTTTTGTAAGGTGAAGGCAATGCGTTGTCGTTCGGGAAGTTGTTCAATTTCATTAAATAAAACGGCCGCCCGCTCTTTATTCTCCAGTTTAACTCCGGGATGCATATATCCGGATTCATCAGCCTCTTCATCCGGTTCACTGAAAACAGAACTCATGGCCTGAAAAAAACCGGACCGCTTTTTGCGCTTTCGATATCGAATCAATTCTAAAGACTTTGTAACTGCAATTCTGTAAATCCATGTTGATAAGGTTGCTTCTTCCCGGAAGTCATCAATCGAATCATATATTTGAATGAAAACTTCCTGTGCTACATCTTCAGCATCATGGGGATTTTTTAAAAAGCCTAGACAGGTATTATAAACCTGATCCTTATATGTATTCACCAGCTGTTTGAAAGCCGATTGATCCTGCTTTTTAAGGCGCCCTATGAAATCATTTTCTCCGATCTGACCATCATTTTGAGGTTTCATATTAGCTGCTAGAGAGTGCATTATAGCTATCAGAAAGTTAAAATAAAATGCAGGGATGTTAGTCCCCACATTTTACTCAATCAACTAACTATTGACCCCGTCCCATTCGTCCGCTACGGTTCTTCATATTCATGTGGAAGGAGTCAAATTTGACCTGTTGCTCTTCGGTTAACAAACTTCGGATTTGTTGACGATGAGAAATTCTCATTGTCATCATAGATGCATTAAGATCACTGATTTCTGTAATAAGGGTGTTTACAGCAGCTTCATCAAATTCATCGCCGGTAGTTAACGATAGTAGCCGGGCATTTTTCTCGCGCATTTGATTTCGCAATGGGAGCATGGCTTTTTGCCCATTCAAGTGAATGCTTTGAATTTGTTCGTTTTGCTCATCAGATAGATCAAGGTATTGGAGCATTCGCTGATGCTGACTGCCCTGATTACCTCTGAATTGTTGAATTTGGTCAATACAGTTTGCCTTTGGTCGGGTTGAATTATTAAATCGTTGCTGGGCAGATGCACTCACAGCAAAGGAAAATATCAACGTTGTAAGGGCTATTGATTTTAAAAGAGTTTTCATCTCAATCTCCATATCTAAATTGGTGTTCATTTATTTAGATGCCGGAATGGAGAAAAACCTGCGGTAGTTTTTGAAAAATTCAGCAATCTGAGACGTGCGACTTTCCGTTCAGTTCGTTTTTCAGGGCTTTCCAGTTGGGCAGGAATCGGCTCATAAAACCATAAAACCGTTTATTGTGAAGGCGCTCCAGCAAATGCACCATTTCGTGAACCACCACATATTCAAGGAGTTCCGGTCTTTTTTTAGCTAACTCCAGATTCAACCAGATTCTGCGTGCGCGAATGTTGCACGTGCCCCAGCGGGTTTTCATTTGTTTTACTCCAAACTCTTCAACCTTAACTCCCATCTGAGGCTCCCACTTCCCGATCAACTCCGGGATTCTTTGCTTTAACTCATCCCTGTACCACTCTTTCAGCACAGAAGCTCTCTTTTTTTGATCGGTTCCGGGACGTATGTATAAATTCAGTTTGTCATCATCCACAAAAACCCGGGGCGGTTTATTCTTTTCAACTACTACCAACTCAAGCTTTTGTCCCCAAACTGAATGTGACTCTCCGGTAATAAATTTTTTTGGCTCGGATTTAGGTCTTTTCCGATAATTAGCTAAATGTTTACGAATCCAGGGAAGCTTGTCTTCAATAAATCGTGCTACTTCCGAATCGGGAATTCGCCGGGGGACGGAAATACGAACACGGTGCTCTGCAGGATAAACCCTGAGATTAAGATTTTTAACGTTTTTTCTAATAACATCAATCTTTAAGCCGGAAACCTGAAATTCACTTTCGCTATAAATTTTATTTCCAGCCATTCACCATTCGCTTATTCTTTGTAATAGGCTTTGGCTGCTGAGAGTAGAACATCACCATTAATACGTTCTCTGTAGTTTGGATTCACATAATTGAACCGGACGATTCCTTCTGTATTCACAATATAAACAGCCGGGGCCGGAAGCAGGTGATGATCATACCCTGAATCTGCTTCAAGGTCAATACCCAATGATATATATCTTTCAACCGTCTTCGGGTCTACTTTAAAGGCTAATCCAAATGCTTTCGTTACTTCCATAGGACTATCTGACAACAGAGTATATCCTAGTTCATTTTCATTTAATGTTGCTTTCAGTTTTTCGGGGCGATCGGGACTAATAGCCAGAATCTGGTATCCGATTTCATAGAGTTCTTCTTCAATTTTTTTCAATTCAGCAAGGTGCCGGTTACAGTACGGGCACCATCCACCACGATAAAAAACCAATATGGTCGGCTGTTCGTACACTCTGCTGCGGAGGCTGACAGTTTCACCATCAATGTTTTTGAGTGATACATCCGGTATTTCTGAGCTGATTAAAAGCGGTGTAACTTTATCAGCACTTTCAGCATAATTCTGCGCCTGTATAAATGGGGATGATAAAACAGAAATACTTAAAAGTATAAAGATAGATTTAAGACAGTGATTCATGAGGAATAGACCATTTGATTAATATTTCTTTAATGACGACCTGAATGGAACAATATCTTACGCAATCTCCTTGATATTATCATAAGCTCATAACAGAAAACAACTTATAACTTATGGAAATTGGAAATATCTACGAACTGGTAACAGGAAAACTGGAAGAATGGCTGACTACCACCATCGAAATGCTTCCCAATCTGGCGGTGGCACTGCTGGTGGTTATCGTGTTTTATGCCATTGCCAAAGGGATCAGGAAATTTGTTGGAAAGATCCTTTCTAAAGTCACAACCAATAAAACGGTTACAAATTTAGCCCAAACAGTTCTGGGTGTCTTGGTAATTGGTATCGGGGTGTTCTTTGCACTAAGTATCCTCAATCTTGATGGAATGGTCACCAGTTTACTTGCTGGTGCAGGTATTATTGGCCTGGCCTTAGGTTTTGCTTTTCAGGATATTGCCTCAAACTTTATATCCGGTGTTTTATTATCGGTTCGCCATCCTTTTGGGATTGGAGATATTATTGAGACAAACGACCTGTTTGGAACCGTACAGAAGTTAAATCTCAGAAATACTGTAATCCGTACTCCACAGGGACAAATTATCTATGTTCCCAACAAAGTGGTTTATGAGAATCCATTCACCAACTACACTAAAAATGGGGAGAGAAGGATCGATCTGGCTTGTGGCGTATCCTATGGTGATGATTTGGGAAAAGCTAAAAAAGTAGCATTAGAGGCTGTAGAAAAACTGGATCAAAGGGATACTTCCAGAGATGTAGAGCTTTATTACAATGAGTTTGGAGACAGTTCCATCAATTTCACCCTTCGTTTTTGGATTCCCTTCGAAAAGTTGCCTCAATACTGGGGAGCTCAAAGTGAAGCAATTATGGCTCTTAAAAAAGCTTTTGATGAGAACGATATTATGATTCCATTCCCGATCAGAACGCTGGATTTTGGGATAAGAGGCGGAGAAAAACTAAGTGCCTCCATGGTAAATAGTGGCAATGGTTCTAAAAACGCGGGTTAATCACGTTGTTGTAGACAGAACCAAAGTTGAATTCAAATCCGAATGAGCCGCCATATTCATAAGAGGTGGCTTGTTGGGATAAATTAAGCAGGCGTTCTTCTTCGGTTAAGTCTCCGGCAGGTAAACTAATTTGGTCATTAATTAGCGAATACCGGGCAGAGAAAAAGATTGAAAGCCCCCGAACAATTCTCATATTCACACGAAAACCCATATTTACGCGATTCTTGCTAAAGTCATGCAGGTAATTTCCTGCATCCAGCCAGCCGTATATGCCGCCCCAGGGTTGGGTGAAATCCGTACGAATTGTCAATTCCTGTCTCCACAAAAACTCTTCGTCTTTGTTATAAATTGTAGTCTCGGTGTAATCATAAAATGATCCAAGAATACCATAACGAAAGGTTACCTCGCGGCGATTATGTTCGCTGTACGGAAACAGGCTGTACTCAATAGAGGGCGTGGCTCCAATGCTTAAGTCTATATTATTCTGAGTAGAAGACCGGGCACGCTGATAGGCTCCAACGGTCCAGTGATCGTTCAAGCTGAAGGCCTGCAAACCAAAGAACCGCTGGTTTTCTGTGATGTAAATATCGGTAGTTTCTTTACCTGTACTATCTTCTGAAGTAAAACTTCGCCGCCTGTAATTTTGATTATAGTTGAAATTTATTTTCCACTTGTCGGTGATTCGGCGGGCATCCACATCGCCACCAAACCATAAATTACCCTGCGACTGTTCACCATCAAAGTCGGTGCTGGCTCTAACCCGGAATATCCAGCTATTCCAGGGATCGTTCTCATGTACTACCGGATCCTGACTTAACGAACCTGAAAAATTAACGTTTAAGTCTGATAAGACTTCCCTGTCAGCCAGAAAATAAATAAGCCCCAGCTTCACGTGTTTGACCAGCCTTCGACGCATTTCATCGTTGGTATCAGATTTTGGGCTTACAAAGGTTAGAATTTGAGATTTATTTTTTATAAAACCCTGTCCCATGAAATTCAGGGTATGCTCCCATCCACCGCTTCCTGTTTGTTGCAGGGTAACCAACAGGTGCACTTCTGCATCAGATTGATCCCGTACAAAAGTGATAAAATTTATTTCTGAGCGGACAAAACTACTGTTACATCCACGGCAGTCCAAAAATACATTTAAAGTCTGTTTGTCTGCTTGGGGTTCAGAATCAGTCTGAGAAAATGAGAGTATGGGTACCAATAAAAAGAATGCTAAAAGCAGGTGCCTAAAATTCAATGTCCTAAAGAAAAACCTTGGATGTTTATTTATTAAAAAATACGAAACGAACAAACCAGGCTTTGAAAAAATCTTAAAAAAGAATGTAAACGAAACGGTAAGATTTATTAAAGACTTTTACCGTGAGAACAGCTTTATATTGAGATGAAGCTGAAGTTAACAGAAAAAATTCATGTCCGATCAGAATTTGAAAAGCGTACTATCTATAGTGTGCAATGTGTCTGAAGATCTCATATTTCAGGTGAGTACGATTTCCAGTTAAGAAAAGGCAAAAATAATTTGATAGAAATTTATGAATTCTTAAGTAGTCTCAGACCATTCAATACTACTAAGAGAGTACTGCCTTCATGCCCTATCACTCCAAGCGTCATAGGCAATTTGAAAAGAAAAACGGAGCTTACCAGCATAGCAATTATGACTAAACTAAAGATGATGTTTTGCCAAACCACCGTTTTGGCACGGCGCGCTAGTCGGATCATGTAGGGCAATTTGGTCAGGTCGTCTGACATCAATACTACATCGGCTGTTTCCAAAGCTACATCGGTTCCGGCAGCCCCCATGGCTATACCCAAATGACTTGCAGCTAGTGCCGGGGCGTCATTAACACCGTCTCCTACCATGGCAACAATTTTATTCTGAGATAGCTTTTGAATTAGCTCAACTTTTTGATCTGGAAGAAGCCCGGCATGAAAGTTTGAGATGTTAAGTTGTTCAGCGACATTTTGAGCTACATTAAGTGAGTCTCCCGTGAGTATTGTTACATCATGTATACCCAAGTTTTCGAGTTCAAGCAGAGTCGCTTTAGCCTGTTCCCGAATTTCATCAGCTAAAGCGATAGCCCCAATTATCGAATTATTTCTTGCCACGTAGATAATAGTTTTTCCCTGATCCTTAATCGTCACTAAATTACTTTCGAATTCTTTTGGCTGATTTGTAAGGATATCTCCAAATAAATATCGGTTTCCAACTTTGATAACATCTCCATTCAACGTTGCAGAAATTCCTTTTCCGATAATAGCCTGAACATTTTCAGCTCTTAAAAGGTTGATCCCTCTTTTTTGGGCCTCTTTAACAATGGCATCAGCAAGATGATGTTCCGAATGTTCCTCTGCTGATGCAGCAAGACTAAGTAGTTCGTTTTCAGATCCTGTAATAGGAATGATCTCGGTAACAGATGGTTTGCCTTTTGTTAGAGTTCCGGTTTTATCAAATGCAATGGCTTGAATAGACGCGGCTTGTTCCAGGTATGCCCCTCCTTTGAATAGAATACCAGAACGAGCAGCATTAGCTATGGCAGATAGAATGCTGGCTGGGGTAGAAATGATCAAAGCACAGGGCGAGGCAACCACCAGAATGGTCATGGCTCTGTAAAAAACGGAATCAAAAGGTTGATCAAGTACATAAAAAGGAACGAGAATAAGCGCGATAGTAGAAAGAATGACACTTACGGCATAGTTAGATTCAAATTTATCGAGGAACCTCTGTGTTTCTGCTTTTTTGCTTTGAGCCTGCTCAACCATTTTAATGATCTTGGCGAGTGTTGTATCATCAGCGGTACGCGTTACCTTAATTTCTAAAATACCGTTCTCATTAAATGTTGCAGCAAAAACCTCCGCTCCATTTTCTTTAAATACAGGAGCACTTTCTCCAGTGATAGCCGATTGATCCACCGTTCCTTTTCCGGATTTTATAATTCCATCAATAGGGATGCGTTCCCCGGGTTTTACTACAATAATATCTCCGAGTTTTAATTTTTCGACAGCTACTTTTTGCTCTGTACCATCTGGGCTTCTAACTAACGCCTCCGATGGTCTTAGCTTCATTAAAGCGCTTATGGCATTTCGACTTCTTTCCATGGCAAAGTGTTGCAATGTATTGCTAAGCGAAAACAAGAAAAGCAGAATAGCACCCTCTAACCAGTAATCGATTATAGCTGCTCCAGCTGCAGCTAATATCATGAGAAGGTCTACATTGAATTTTCTTTTTATTAAAAACTGTACGCTTTCAACCAACCCAAAATACCCACCAGATAAATAGGAGACTATATAAAAAAGGCGTGCCGTATCATAGGAGATCAACTTAAACAAAGATCCAAAGAAACCAATGCCAAGACTCAAAGTACAAACTAAGGTTAGAATAACTTCAACCCGGTGTTCTCTTGGCATTTTTTTTAAACTATTAGGCATCCATTGATAAGTCATACTGAGAACCAAATAATTTGAATAATATCCTTACTAAAAAAGAAAGCTAACGCTCCCAGACCGGTAGTAACCGCCGTAATCAGGGCATACAAAAAAACCTTTGTAATAGGGAGTGAGAGTATTTCCATAGTCTGAATTGAAACCAAAGATAGAAATCAGGTGGTTGATTCCCTAAGGTTGCACCTGATAATGGATAGTTTAAAAACAGTCAAAATAAAGATAATATTGAGAATGAACGGGACTTCCATTCTACAGGTCTAACTTTATCTGCCTGACTTACAGATTCGAATAAGTTGTGCCAAAAACTTCATCAATTGAGGGTAATTTCTCAGAATGAATTTACGAATTAGCCGGAGATTTCGAGTAACTGCTCCAGTCCACTCTTTTAACCACGATGTATAAGCCAATCAATACGAGGGGAATGCTTAAAAGCTGCCCCATATTGAAAACCCAGTCGCTGGCAAAATTGGCCTGCGGAATTTTGGTGTATTCGAGGAAGAACCGGCCTGAGAATAATAGAATCAGAAACATCCCAAACAAAGAACCTTCCGGTGGGTGCGCTTTGTATTTTTTGTAGATATACCAGAGTACAGCAAAAACCAATAAGCACAGAATTGCTTCGTATAACATGGTTGGGTGGCGGGGAATCGTACCTGCCGGTCCGGGCAGGTTGGTAAAGATGACTCCCCATGGAGCGTCGGTAGCGTGTCCGAAAATCTCAGAATTGAAAAAATTACCCGTTCTTATAAAAGCACCGCCTACGGCAGTCGGAATTACAACACGGTCGGCCAGCCACCAAAAACTCATTTTCGGTGCTTTTTTAGCCTGATAATACATCGCTACGATAATACCTATAGCCGCTCCGTGACTTGCCAATCCGCCGTTCCATATTGCAAGTACCTGATCTAAATTCCGCAGGTAATAGGAGGGGTCATAGAAAATGACATGACCAAGACGGGCTCCAATCACGGTTCCGACTAAAATCCAGGTTAGGATGCTTTCCATCTCCTCTACCTTACGACCGCCATCTTTCCACATTTTCACCCCAAAGAAATAACCGGATACAAAGGCTCCGGCAAACAGTAGTCCATACCAGCGGGGAGCGATGGGCCCTAATGAAAAAATTTCAGGGTCGATGCCCCACGTAAGATTTTGCAGTAATGCGATAATCATTAAATCAGGTTAAGAAAAAGTTCAGCAGAAAATAAGAGCGCAAATGAGAAAGTGAAACTAAAAGCTAATTTATTAACTCATTTTTTACACCAAATGCCTATACTTGATTATAGACAAAACAGGGAACAAAAAGGGAAATTGGTTTGCAGGAAGATCGCAGATTTGTCAGGCCGAGAAAGCAGTTGGTAGAAACACTGCGCAAAAAAGGTATCGAAGATGAGCGTGTATTAATGGCTATCGGGAAGATCCCGCGCCATAAACTGATCGATACGGCACTTCACACCAAAGCTTATAACGATACGGCACTTCCTATTGGAATGGGGCAAACTATCTCTCAGCCTTTCACCGTAGCGGCTCAAACCGAACTTTTGAATATCGAAAAAGGAGAGAAGATATTAGAAATCGGCACGGGATCAGGATATCAATGCATGGTATTGTGTGAACTCGGAGCTGACGTTTACAGTGTGGAAAGGCATAAGGAATTATATCACCGGGCCAAAGAAGCCCTTCATGAAATGGGATATAAAGCCATGCTGAAGGTAGGTGATGGAACTTTGGGATGGTCAACCTATGCTCCTTATGACGGGATTGTAGTAACAGCAGGCGCACCCGTAGTGCCAGATGATTTAGTGCAACAATTAGCCATTGGTGGCCGGCTGGTGATTCCTGTTGGAGACGACACCAAACAAATGATGTTACGAATTACCAGGGTTTCTGAAAATGAATATGAACGAGAAGAACTGGCAGATTTTAAATTCGTCCCTCTCATCGGCGAAAAAGGGTGGGGTGGCTCATAGTGACTGATCAAGAGCAAACTTCAACCTCCCCCAAAGACACTACTACTTTTAAAGAAGCCCCGTTTTTAGCCTTAAAGGGCTTTTTGATGGGTTCGGCTGATATTGTACCTGGCGTGAGTGGTGGCACCATGGCTCTGATAGTTGGTATCTACGAGCGATTGCTGAATGCCATTAAAAGCGTAAATGGTAATTTTTTAAAGCTATTTTTCACGTTAAAGTGGAAATCAGCCTTCAAAGAAATACACTTCTTTTTCCTGATTTTTCTCTTTTCAGGGATTTTTTCTGCCCTGGCTTTTTTTACCAAAGTCGTGCCTCTTCAGGTTTATATGTTCACCCATCCGGAAATCGTATATGGACTCTTTTTTGGGTTGATTGTGGGTTCCATCTATATCCTGATTAAAGCACTTGAACGCTTCACTAAAACTGAACTGCTGATGCTGGTGTTAGGTATCGCATTTGGAGTCTGGATTGTATCCCTTGTTCCTGCTGATACCCCCGAGCACCCGGCTTTTGTATTCCTTAGTGGAAGTATCGCCATTTGTGCCATGATTTTACCGGGTATTTCAGGTTCATACCTGCTGCTCATCATGAGGAAGTATGACTACTTGCTCTCTGAAATTGGGAAGCTGGGTGGTGTCGAAACCGTGGATGGTATGCTTGGACTGTTACCTTTCATATTGGGAGCTATTGTCGGACTTGCGGCTTTTTCCCGTTTTCTCTCCTGGTTTCTTTCAAAGTATCACTCACAAACCATAGCTGTGTTAATAGGCTTTTTGATTGGTTCGCTTTATGTGATCTGGCCGTATCAGCACAGGGAGTTTGTTCAGCATGCAGAGGTAACTCAGGTGGAGTATATGAATCACCCCAAGGTACAAGAGCTGATGGAAAATCCACCCAATACTAATCTTCCGGAATATGAGAGGATTGGCGAAATTAAAAATGCGGAATCGACCTTTGACGAAATGAAACAGGTGGAAATAGAAACCGTGAAGAATAAACTCATCAAGTCAGAACCATTCATACCAGGCTGGCTGGGAGCGAAATCGGGAGACGACCCAAATGTGTGGGGTGGTGTCATCGGGATCTTTATAGGGATCATTTTAGTGGGTGGATTAGACCGGCTGCGAAAAAAATAAAAATGGAACATTACCGGTCGCTAACTTATTTTATTATTAGAGTTAGTTATTCAACAAAACCGGAGTAGCTATGAATGTCGAGCGAGTATTAATTCCCACCGATCTTTCCCAAAAATCTAATGCGGCACTTAAGTCAGCCGATCTCTTTATAGATAAATTTGATTGTACGGTTGACCTGATGCATGTTATTCCTTTATCGAAGTACTTGGGTGATAGCTTTGATAAAATCGGAGTCCCGCTGAGTATGGATAAGGAAGTATATCCTAAGTTGATTGAAAACCAGCGAAAAGAGCTCAGCACCTTTGCTAACGAGCACATTAAAAAGAAAGACCGGCGCGGGGAATACATAGTTACGATAGACCGTAAACCTTCCGATTCAATTCTTAATCAAATAGGAAAAGGGAAGTATGATTTGGTGATAATGAGTGCAAAGGGCGATCATTTTGCTGATTTTTTTCATGGAAGTGCAACCGATAAAGTAATTCGGCGCTCGAAAACACCGGTGCTTACCCTTTCAGAGAAAATGGTATCCGACCATATAAACACCGTTGTGGTTCCATGCGACTTTTCTAACCATTCGCTGGCTGCCATTCCAATGGCTTTTGATATAGCACAGAAATTCGGAGCCAAACTTGAGCTGCTCAATGTAATCGAAATGTATGCTCATGATGTGCATGGGATTGAGCCTACAACAATAGGAGTAGATGAGGAAGCTGTTTATGGAGGTCTTAAAGGGCGTCTAAAAAGCTTTTTTGATGATTTTGAGGAATATAATTTTTCTGTTGAAGATGCTGACGGAGAATTCGAAGATGTTCTGGTACATCATGAAAATGGAGAAGAGAGCCGGATTGCTTGCAAGACGGTTATTCTGAAGTCGATTGCTGCCCACCATGAGATCATCGATTATTCAAACGAACATGCTGACTTGGTGGTAATGAGTACTCACGGACGAACCGGACTCTCCCGTATGCTTTTGGGTTCTACCACCGAACAGGTGATTCAGCACTTGAAAAAACCACAAATTACCATCAAGCCAGATCTGAAAGACTAATTTAAAGATCAGCGGATCTTAGCCAGAATTCATTTTTTATTCCAAAGGTATAGATTCGAGGATGCATCCTCAGAATGATTTTCATTAATCATCTTACCAAAAAAAACTGAAATTCTCTTCATTCAACCTTCACAGTAGATAACGATCTTCTCCTAACAACTAATAACAGAGGAGGTTGTTATGAAAGCCAGTCATATCTTAGTCCCTACCGATTTTTCAGAAGCTTCCCTTGAAGCGGTTAAAATGGCGGCTAAATTTGTGGAGATGTACGACAGCACCGTCGATCTTATTCATGTGATTCCACTCATGAGCTATTATGATGAAAGTATGCAGCATCTGGGTGTTCCATTTGACATGGAAAAAGACCTATACCCTAAAGTACTGAAAACAGCCAATGAAAAGCTTCATGAAATTGCCGAGGAATATATTCCCAAAGAACATCGCGGTCAGCTGATTAATCTTGTTGGACGAAAACCCTCTCAGGTTATAGCTAACAAAGCCAACGAAAGTCAGTACGACCTGCTCATTATGAGCAATAAAGGTGGTCATGATACGGATGAAATCCGCAGTCATATAACTGAAAAAGTAATACGATACTGTGAAAAACCGGTGCTAAGCATCGACACCGCTTTTGGTGAAGATGAGATTCATGAAATCCTGGTGCCGATGGATGGGTCCGGCGACTCAGTAGCACCTTTGGTTCAGGCCTTTGAGTTTGCTCATGCCTTTGATGCCCGCATCACCTTGATGCACATCATTGAGCCGTACTCACTGGGAATGGAGGTAATGCCATTTGCTATGGAAGATGATTCAGCAGTCTATCATTCACTGATTCAGAATATTGGCAAGTATTTTGATAAGCATCCGGAATTAGGTTTTAAAGTAGAACGAACCGGAGTTGACTTTGAAGACCTGCTGATTCGTGAAACAGACACCGGATCAGAATCTGTGAAATTCATCAGTATTGTGAAAAAAGGCTTCTCGGCCCATACTGAAATTTGCGATTACGCAAACGAAAGTGCAGATATGATCATCATGAGTACACATGGAAGAACCGGGATTGCCCGAATATTACTTGGTTCAACCACAGCTATTGTAGCCCAGCATCTCAAAAAACCATTGATGACGCTACGACCTGAATAGCTCAGATGATTGATTTGCAAATTAGGTAGGTGAGGGAAAACCCGTGCAGGACATTTGATCTGTGCGGGTTTTCTGTTTTTTTGAAATGAATTAAAAGTGGGCCCGGCAGGACTTGAACCTGCGACCAATCGATTATGAGTCGACTGCTCTAACCAACTGAGCTACGGGCCCTAAATACTAAAATTTAGAGGGCTGCAAAGTTACAACTTGTTTGCAACAACTTGCAAATAATTGACGGTTGTTTATCAAATTGTTTTGCCCAGGCTCAGTTACAGGAATAATTGATCTTCAATAAATTGTTTATTGAAAAGCATTTAACAAACTGAATTAAATAAAAAAGCCTGATGCCAAGAAAAGCTACTATGCTGAGGTAAGCTACTACCTTTGTGGATAACTTTTAAGCATCAAGGCTAATTGGCATTAACGAGAACACTATGTGATGTTTGTTGTAATGCCGTCAGATTATAAATATTTGACAATATTTATATCTATTTAGAGTGATTAGATGCTTTTAAAAAGTGATAAGGTGCACCCAAAATTAATATGCCGGATAATTAATTATATTTAAGGAGGTCAATTTTAGGTTCATCAATTACAATTTTTACCCCGACATTGAAGATTGGATCATCTAAGTTTTGAATGTCAAAAGTAAATCCTTTCTTGTAAATCAAAGATAGCCTCTGCTTTACTAAAGATAATCCCTTTTTTAAATTTTCTTTATTGAAATCAGCCTTAGGGTTAATTTTACTTCCCGAATTTTTTATATCAATGACAAGTTTTCCTTCTTTATCAATATCTGTAAATAACAATATTTCTAAATCAGTATTGGAATCATTTAGACCATGCTTTACAGCATTTTCAATAATTGGTTGTAAAATTAAGGAAGGTATTTTTTTATCGATTGTCTCTTTGTTGATTTTTTCCCTTAATATTATTCGGTCATTGAATTTTAGATTCAATATTTCAATATAGTTACTTAAATAAGATATCTCTTCTTTGACACTTATAAATTGTGTGTCACGAAGCATTAATGTTGCCCTTAAAATGTCACCTAAATTAGTAATCGTTTTAACGGCCTTATCTTTATCAGAATAAACGAGAGAGCTTATACTATTCAACGTATTAAAGAGAAGATGAGGTTCGAGCTGTGATTGAATCAAATTTAGATTTGCAATTGTAAGTTTATGATTGGTTTCAACTCGTTCGAATTCTGCTACCCTATACTGCTTATAGTAGTGATATATGTATGCGATGGATAGAATAGAGAAATACAGGAAGAAATTACGGTCAACATCTCTAAATACAGCTGTTATATGATTGTAATTAAATATTGTATCGATTGTTATTGATCCAAAAGAAAGTGAAGAAACTACATCAAGTACATGAGCAATAAGACTTGAAACAAATGAAAAGAAAAGATGAAAACTAATGATTATAAAACCATTGTATTCTTTAAAAAAAAAATAGCTTGTAGAGTATAGAATAAAAACAGAAAAGCTAGTAAAGGTCAAAATATCAATTGTTAAATCTTCGAGTAATATTTCCCATACTTGACGATTTAACTGTGTTGGCCAAATGTTATAGAAGTATACTATTTTAATGAAGGTAATAAACATTGTAACTAAACAAAGCCCAGTTAAAACATATAAAAGGGGTTTTTCTAGTTTGAATTGATTAAAATATTTTTTGTTCACAGTCTTGGATTGAAATGTTTGGTAATTGAAATCTGGAAAATTGATACGACTATTAAATTAATTTACGACATTCTTTATCCGATTGAGTGCGAGAGGTCACCAACAGGAAGCGAGTTATCACATTCTAGCAAACTTAGGGAGTTATGAGTGTAACATTTATTCAGTTTATTCGGTCTAAAACTGTTGAGTGACAAGGGTAAAATGAACTAAGTTTAAATATATCAAGTAATATGGATAGCCATGATTTTTTAAAAGTAGCTATTGTTGATGATGAGAAATATAGTGTAGAACGAATACAACAAATTTTAACGGCAGAAAAAACTGTAACCATAATTGGTTGCTACAATGATAGTGAAGAAGCTATTGATGAGATTAATAAATTACGGCCAGATTTGGTTTTTTTAGATATAGAAATGCCTGCAAAAAATGGATTTGATGTACTTTCAGAAATTGAATTCAATGTTCCGCTAATAGTCTTTGTAACGGCTTTCAGTAAATATGCAGTACGTGCTTTTGAGGTTAATGCATTCGATTATATTCACAAGCCAATTGATGAAGAAAGAGTTTTAACTATCATTGAAAAAGCAAAGTATAACATTAGATATAAAAGACTTTTAGCTAATAATAAGAATATAGTTTCTAGTGCAGATCAAAAAAACAGTGATAGATTCGTTTTAAAAAGTGGGAAAGATGTAAAGATTATAGGGCAATATGATATTGAATGGGTGGAGTCATCGGGTAATTATGTCAAAATTGTCTTTGAAAAGAAAAAGTATATGATTAGAAGCACTCTGAGTGGTCTATTGGAGCAACTTGATCAAAATAAATTTTACCAAATTCATAAATCTACTTTTATTAATCTGGACTGTGTCGACAAATTTGTAGAGTTGCTTTACGGAGATTACAATGTGATAATGAAAGATGGGACTGAATTAAGAATGAGCCGTAGTTACAACGGGTTTTTAAAGAAAATGGAAAAAGAGAGCTTCAATTAGATAATTTTACCTTTCTGGAAATTCAGCTTCTCCTTATAACAGTGCAGGATATCCATAAATAGTAACCGTGTTATCACATTAAGTTTTATCCAATCTAATCACCTCTTATTTATCGTGATGACTTATCAATAGTCATTACTTAAATAATTAAAAAAACATAAACTAAAAGAGGTTTTTATGATTAGAAAGCTACTATTTCTGGTTTTAGCATTGTTTTGGACTACTACGGCTTACGCCCAAAGTGGTTCTATAACAGGCACAATAGTTGATGCAGTAACAGGTGAAGAATTACCTGGCGCGAATATATATATTTCCGAATTAGGTAGAGGGGCTTCATCAGATGTGAATGGAGGGTTTACAATTTCCGACATCCCTTATGGTACATACAATGTCAGAGTAACTTATATAGGATATCTCCGGCAGGATCTTACTATAAATGTTGATGGTTCTGAGACTTTAGATATTTCTTTAGAAGAGGATATCGCTGGTCTCGAAGAAATTGTGGTCACAGGGCAGGGACAGGCAATTGACAAGAAGCGCTTATCTACGACGGTTGATGTTATAAGTGCAAAAGATCTTGAATCTATTCCTGCAATACGGTTAGACCAAGTTTTACAGGCTAACCTGCCAAACTCACAAATAAGATTGTCTTCAGGACAACCTGGTACAGCCTCATTGATAAGGGGCCGGGGTGTAAATTCAGCATTAACTTCTTCAACACCGGTAATCTATATAGATGGTGTTCGAGTAGATAATACTACTGGAGCAAATCAATCTATTGCAACTGGTGGGGCTGAAAGTTCTTCAGTTGCTGATATTCCTTTGGAGAATATAGAAAGGATAGAGTTCATTAAGGGAGGAGCTGCAACTACTTTATATGGAGCAGATGCTGCGAATGGCGTAATTCAAATATTTACAAAGAAAGGAGTAAGAGGAGCTAGCAATTTTACTTTCGAAAGTAACCTTGGGATAACTAAAGGAACAGAAGACTTTCTGTTTTTTGACAGAACTGCTGATATTTTATTTGAAACAGGAGTTGTACAAGAATATAAGATGTCTGCAAGTGGAGGTAGTGAAGACATTACCTACTCTTTTGGCGGTTCCATGCTAGACAATGACGGGTTTAGGAAAAATAATGAAGAAATACGGCATAGCTTAAGAACAACTGTATCAGCAAATGTGAATGATATAGTTAAATATACTGGCTCAATTGGGTTCACTAGCTCAGAATACGATAGAGACAGAAACGCCAATAGTTCCGCAGGATCATTTAATAGTCTTGAAGGGGCAAGGTTTGGGAATGTTGATGAGTTAAGTCAAGAGGATTACACAGCTTTGGATGAGATGATAACTGATATCCAAGACAATGTGGATTTAACAGAAGACAACAAGAGATTTCAGACATCTCATAATTTTGATTTTGATATCAGACAAGGATTAACTGCTAAAGCTACAGTTGGTTTGGATAATCGAACAACTAGGCAAAGGGAAATTCAAACCAATGCTTACTTAATCGCATTAGGTGTAGTACCTCCTGGAACTGCTGATCAAGGTTCCATTGAACTCTTCGAAAGAGACTATCTCGGAATTACGCTTGAAGGTAATATACAATACCAGAAAGATTTTGAGGATATTTCTACAATAACCTTGTTGGGAGGTCAGTTTTTTAGAACAGACGACCGGCAGGTAAATATTCTAGGTAGTGAAATACCCGACGGTGTTAAAACTATGAATGCTGCAAGTGAGACCTCAGTATTAGATTTTCGACGTACACTTGCCAATTATGGATTCTTTTTCCAGGAGAATATAGGTT
The DNA here is from genome assembly GCF_040218225.1 of Gracilimonas sp. NCBI lineage: Bacteria > Pseudomonadati > Balneolota > Balneolia > Balneolales > Balneolaceae > Gracilimonas > Gracilimonas sp. The sequence goes on along the minus strand of NZ_JAVJQO010000003.1, from coordinate 184,114 downwards.
TTAAAGACAAGTATTTTATTGAATTTGGAGCCCGCATTGATGATAACACAGCTTTTGGAGAATTGGTTGATCCACAGTTATTTCCAAAGGTAGGCGTTAGCTATTCATTATCTTCAGAAAGCTTTTTCCAAAACCTGGTTCCTCAGAACGCAATTTCCAATGTTAAGATACGAGCTAATTACGGAGAAGCTGGTAACTTCCCAACACCATTCTCTAATCAGGTTTTAGCTGATATTGATCCTTTCAGAGGAAGTCAGTCAATTGAATTTGGAACAGCGGGCGATCCAAACCTTAAGCCTGAAAGGTCCAAGACTTATGAGGCAGGTTTAGATCTGGGATTTTGGAATAACAGGGCTACCTTAGAGTTTACTTATTATAGTACTGTTACAGAAGATGCTTTATTTAATTCAAATAATGCGCCTTCAACAGGATTAGGAGCTTCTCTTCAAAATGTAGGTGAAATTGAAAATAAAGGCTGGGAGTTATCTAGTAGAATACAAGTACTTCAAAGTAGGGACTATAGTCTATCATTTAGAGCTTCAGCAAATAGCTTTACTAATAAAGTATTAGCATCTGGTGGTGCGCCATTCCAAATAGGTGGATTTGCATTTCTAGGGGCTTGGGTTGAAGAAGGAAAGCCGATTGGTTATTTCCGAGGAAATAACCCTGTATTTGATGGTGCGGGGAATTTAGTTGAAGTTATTCCTAATGATGACTTGGGTAGTTCCATTCCAGATCTATTTGGGTCATTTGGTATGAACTTCAACTATAAATCACTGGCATTCAATGTATCTGGTGATTATCAATTAGGTGGAGAAGTAGTTAATACTACGGAGGTACTAAAATTTCTTCGTGGGGCACCAGACGATAGATATCCGGTTGGAGCACAAGGTGTAAGCTTTAACGAATTGGCTGGATTATGGGTGGAAGACGCGACCTACACTAAAATTAGGCTCATATCTCTTGACTATACCCTGCCTCAAGAATGGTATTCTGGAATAGTACGGAATATCAGTATCGGTGCAATGGCGCTAAATCCATTCAATTTTGTAGCTAATAACATCGATCCTGAAGTAACCGGAGCAAATGTTGGAACCCAGGGAACTACTGAAGTAGGTACAGGAGGGTTTGTATACGGTACAGAATCTCAACCCAGACAATTCCTAGGTAGTATTAAAATCGATTTTTAATAACCTGAAATGAAATTTTTAAAAAAAATATTAGAGATATGAATAATCGAGTAATCTTATTATTAGTACTGGCTTTATTTATCCAGACTTCTTGTGATTTAATTGATGGCACTGGTGTTGAAAATCCAAACTTAACACTTGATGCTGCCAGAGAACTGCCAAATCCATCTAGAGCATTTGTTAATGGACTTCAAGAGCAATTGGCAAGTACAGCAAATAGCTGCTTAACAACACAGGAATTAGCAACAGATAATTATGTCAATGTTCAATCTTTCTTTAACCAGAATGTTGATGCAGGTATTTATCGAGACATAGATACAGATTTCCTGAATTGCCAGGTAAGTATAGGAACGTTAAGAGAGCAAGCTGAATATGTGCTCAGTGAAGTGATTCCTACAGACCCGGTTGATGAATTAGAGGCCGAAGCTTACTTTTTCAAAGGTATTGCTTCCTTATTGGCTGGTGAAATATTTACAGTGTTACCGGCTGAAGAGCTTGGCCCTGCTGTATCACCAAGCACACATCTTGAAACAGCAGTGCAAGACTTTTCTTCTGCATTAGCTATAGATCCAGATAATGTGGGTTATATGCTGGCGAGAGCCAGAGCACACTATAATCTTGGAAATCAGTCTGAAGCAGTTGCTGATGCTAATTCAGCCATAACAGCAGATGCTGGTGGTGGGTATGTCAGGTATGTGCTTTTTGATGCAGTTAATGGACCTGCAAATACATTTCAGAATGCTGTTCATGACAGAGGTAATTTTGATGATCTTCAGCCACTTCCAAGCTTGGACTTTTTAGATCCAAAGTACTTTGACATAAGTGGCTCTTTAGATTCAGATGTTCCACTCCTAAAGATAGAAGAAGCTCATTTAATACTAGCTGAGGCAAAACTAGCTGATAGCAATTTACCCGGAGCTTTAACAGATATGACAAACTTGGTCAACCTTGTCAACTCCAGAACAACAGTAATAATCGATGATTCAGGAGAAAGTAGAAATGGAGACGGAACAGTAGATCAAAGACCCAATAATACTTCCTTCACAGTCAGGGCTAGTGATTCTGATCCGTTTAGATCTGGACTTGTTATCGAACGAACCAATAATGTAGAAATCCCAACTATTTCAGGTACGTCTTTGACCCCGGCAGATATAGCTTCTATTTCAACTGCTACCGATGCCCTTACAACACTTTATTTATTACGACAGGAAGTGTTCTTTGGAGAAGGACGTAGGATGATTGATTTGGGTATTAGATGGCCAGTTGCTGAGCAGGAGGCACTTATTAATCCAAATATTGTAGCCTCCGATAGAGTGGCTATAATTCCAGATTACCTTCCACCTTTAAGTGAGCTAGATTTATACACTTTAAATGGTACTGAAGTTACTATTCAGCATAATATAAATAGAGTTATTGCTACCGGAAGAGGAAATAAATTTTAAAAAGATATTGCCCATAGTGATGCAATTTTAAATTACTAACCCAAAAGCCTGATGAGCTTACAAAGCTTAGATATAAGCATTACTAATCCTATCCTATTAATGAACAGTTTAGGCTGAGTAAGTCATTGGGCCTTTTATAAATCGTGTGTAAAATTTAAAGTTATCAACATGAATATGTTTAAAAATCCTAGAACCAAGTATATAAACTCATTGGTTTTGATAGTACCGATGCTGATTTATTATTCCGCAGGTTTATATCACCAAGATTTAAATTTTGATGTAATACAGGAAAACTTCAAAAAATCGAAATCAAATACTCTAAGCATATTAGAGGCAATGCCCGAAGATAAATATGCATATGCACCAGTTGATAGTGTTAGGTCATTTTCTGCTCAAGCTTATCACATTGCTTATACATTGGAATTTATGCGAAATCAGTTTTCCGGAAAAGATAATAAATGGAATCCAGGCGATGAGAATTCGATGTCAAAAGCTGAATTGATTGAATGGACAAAAAATGGTTTCGATGAAATGGAAAATTTTCTGAATGAAACTAAATACAACGATAGACTACTAACAAACTTGATTTCTGTCTTGGATCATAACGCCCATCACAAGGGACAGATGATAATTTATTTACGCTTGAATAATATAGCGCCTCCTGAGTATCAATTTTAACCAAGTTACAAAGCATATTCTTATGAACTGCAAAAAAAAATTTAGCTTGCTCATCTTTTTGTTAATCCTCAATGGAATTATCTATGCACAAGAATCACAACAACTGACAGTTAAAATAGCGGAATCGTTTATTACTATGATTAGTGACTTAGACACGGATCGAATGCAAGAATTATTCCATGAGAATCTTGTCTATGAAGATAAAACAGCGCCTTTTATATGGGATAAAGAAAAAGCAATAACCTTTTTTAAGGGAAGGAAAGAAGCCGGTATTGCAGAAAAAAGGGAATTGGTAGTCAATGATATTTATCTAATAAACAGTAATATAGCCGATATTCATGGTACATGGCTTGGAGAACACAATGGAAAATCAAGAAGTGTTAAGTTTTCAACAACAATAATTATGCATGAGGGGAAAATTGCACGCTGGACAGATCATTATGATATGGCAGCATTTAAATGATAAGGTTTTATTTGATAAATAATATTCAAGTAAGAAGTAAATGGGGTATTTTTTTTGCAATCCTAATATGCAGCACATCTTTATATGGGCAGGCAGAGTATGAAGGTGTTTGGGAGCTAGAATCAGAAAGAGGCAAAAAAATTAAGTTATTTCTATTTCATGCAAGTGGTGAGATAAAAGGTTACTTCAATAGTGGTGATATTGGTAGAACAAAACTTGATAGTATAAATATCTCTGAAAATACACTTTCATGGGTCGGTTATTTGTCTGGTAATTATAGGGTATATGCAGAGTTTAAAAGACATTATGAGACTCTTACTGGTAATTTAAACATTCAGGGTCATAAAGAGTTTTTTCAGGGAAAACGGATTCTTAATGAAATAGACGATCGTCCTTGGCATAGTGAACCTAAGTGGTCACCTGTTAAACTGGAGCTATTATTTGCATCAGATCAATTTGGTAACAGAGATATAATGCTCTATAAGAATGGACAGATTAAAAACCTTTCAAATCATTCTGCTAATGATGAAGGTGCTATATGGTCTCAGGATGGAAAAAGAATTGCATTCATTTCTGATCGGACTGGAACACCACAAATATATATTATGAATTCAGATGGTAGTGGGCTTATAAAATTGACGTCTGAAGAATTGAATTATAGTAGTTTGCAGTGGTCAAACAGCGGAGAAAAAATTCTTTTTCTTAGCCAGAAGGGAATTCATTTAATTGATTTGGATGGTTTAAATAAAAGAAAAATTATCAATTCAAAACAAAGCTATTCGCCCCGGTTTTCTCATGATGACCGTAAAATTGTCTTCACAGATTTTGTTGATAAAACTTACAACATCTATTTATTTGAAATAGAAACGGAAGAGGTTCTCAATATTTCGAATTCAATATTTCCAGACTTTAACGGACAATTTTCACCTCAAAATAGTGAAGAATTGATTTGGGTTTCTAGACGGGATGGTAATCCAGAGGTGTACAAGCTGAATTTGAAAGATGACAAATTGCATAGACTTACCAATAATTTGAACCGAGATAATAATCCACGATGGTCTCCTAATGCTAAAATGATAGCATGGGTATCGAGAATTAAAAGTAACGCCGAAATATATTACATGAAGCAAGATGGTTCAGAAGCAACAAATCTATCAAAACATATTTCTGAAGATGTATCACCAAGTTGGTCTTTTGACAGTAGCAAAATTGCTTTTATTTCAGATCGAAATGGAGTTCCAAATGTGAATATTGTTGATTTAATAACCAAACAAGTAAAAGGTTTAGAGTGATTAGTACAGCTGACATAATTAAAAGTGCTTTTTATTTAATACTAATAGTAGTAATTGGTTTTTTACTTCCCCGAACAGAGTTAAGTGCTGCAGATAACGACAGCACGAAGTTTTACAGGAAGATTGTGTTTCGAGAGTCTCCTTATGCAGAATTGAAGGGTGCATACAAAATTTCGCAGCAAGAGGCAGAGCACTGCCTGCATTTTAAAATTACATATAATAAGAAAGGACGACCTACAATGGTCGAATACAAAAGAGGGGATGAACTATTTCCCGTTAACTTACCAAATCGTGTTTTATTCAATTATTTCATTAGGGCCCCGAAGACAGTAATCAAATACGAAAAAAGTAAGGAGATAAGAACTTTCTTTGATCAATGGGATAAACCAACAGCAGTGAGTGGTCAGGTATTTAAAGAAGTCTACTACTTCAATGATAGTAAACGTTCAAGCCTTAAGTTCTTTTCGATAAATAATACCCCCATAGAAAATGATTGGGGTATACATAGATATGAATGGAGTATAGATGAAAGAGGATTTGTAAAAGAGCAAAGATTTGATTTAGACAGTAATCAAGTAAGAATTCGTCCAGAATTTGAGTTCTATGAGGTTAGAATGGAATATGATGAAAAAGGGCTTATCAAAAGATTATTCAATTATGGCCTGGATGGAAAACTTACAGAAAACTCGACGGGTGTAGCATACGATCAGCTAAGTTATAATGATAAAGGGGACTTTACAGGGTGGGAAGTATTTAACAAAAATTATAAAGCTGTTATCGGGAATCACCCAATGGTGCACCGTGGCGAACATTCGTACAATTCGAAAGGGTATCCGGTATTATATAAGAGCTTTGATGTGGATGGGAATTTGATAAATGATAGTGATAATTCGTACGTAAATAGAAGAATTTATAATGATTGGGGTGACTTAATACAAAGTCGGTATTATGAACTAAATACTAATAAATTAGTTAAGGAGGGAAGACCTGCAATCATTGACTTCGTGCTAACAGAGGAGGGCTACCCTTTTGAAATCACACTTCTGACTGGAGATGGCAGTTTTATAAACAATCAACCCCCAAAAAGAAGACAAACTTATTATGAAGATGGGAAGCTAAAACAAATTAGTTTCTGGGATAAGAATTATAATCTATTGGACAGGTATGAGCACTTTTATAATGAAAGAGGTCAATTGTCGATAATTAAAAGAATAAATGTAGCTAATGAAATTCTATATGTACAGCGAAGATTTTATGATGAGTGGGAAAGACCGATAGGGTTTAAATATTTTACTACGGAAGGTAAACCCACAATAGGTCGAGGATTTCACGAAATGAGATATTTTTATGATACTGATTGGCGGCGTCAAGAGATCAGATATGATCTTGAGGGTAATGTTATAGAAAATTGATAAATGTATTTTTACGTGTTTTAAAAGTAGAAATCTAATAAGAGTAACTAATGTAGTTACATAATCATTTATTTAGAAAACCCAACCTTGACTAATCATAAAGCTATTTCATATCTAAATTAAGTAACCATTAGCTTTTCCTTTTAAATATTATACAACTGTTCTGACTTTTCAATTCATGTCGGGAGCTCTTGAAATTTGATTTTTAGCAAAAAGCATAACTACAGAGCGAATATTTATGTGATTACTTGCTATAAGAAAGTGATGAAGTGCTATATCCCAAAAATGAATGTTCCGTTTAAAAAATAACTCTCATGATGAGACAAACGTGAACTTAATTTTGGAAAAATGAAACAGCTAAAAATATTCATAACTACGCTCGTATATATCACTGTCGGTACCACTACATTATTGGCAGGTAGCAACAATGGCAAACTATTTCAGTCAGCTATTTTAGGAGACATTGAAAAGGTAAAAAAACTAGCTGAAAACGGAATTGATTTGAATGTGAAAGATGAAAATGGCAATAATGCATTGTTTTATGCCATTAGTTCTGACAATTATCAAATGGTAGAATATTTAATCAAGGAAGGTGTTAGCATAGATGAAAAAAATAATAATGAAAATACATCCCTAATCATCGCATCTACAATGAATTTTCAAAACTCTATCAACGCCTTACTTGAAAATGGAGCTGATCCAAATATTTCTAATACAAATGGTGAAACTGCATTGCACAGTGCTGCCTATAGGGGTAATAATTATGCGGTATTGGCATTACTTAATTATGGAGCAGATGTAAATGCCACATCTAAACATGGCATTACACCTCTAATGAATGCATCTGCTAATGGTCATTTTTCTACCACAAGTGCTTTGATTAATGCAGGAGCACATGACGAGGTAAATAGAAATGGAGAGTCAGCTCTATCCTTTGCAAAAAAAATTAACAATGCAAAGATTGTAAACTTACTTTTAAAAAAAATATGACCTTTTATATTTGATCTTACCTACACTACTTTAATATTCTTTAAATAGTGTGGGTAGGATTTATTGTGAAAGTGTCAACTTTGATTTAGATATGAAAGATTTAATGCCGGCTCTCAAATTTGAAGTGAAAGGTAGTAACTACTCATACAAAAGAAGTTTTTATTTCAAGTAACTTCAATCAATGTACGGCAGAGACTTTATTCTGACCAATTCTATTTTATATTTTTAAATCTATGTCAGATTATAGGAAATCTTTAATAAAAAACTAACAGAAGCTTGAGTGAGATTAATAAAGCTCGTTATTTCAAAGTTTATGCCGTTTCTTTCAATGTAGAACTCCTCTTTTGTTCGATGATCATTCTAAAAAATAAAGAACGCATCATTGTTCTGAGCTGTTGTGAAATTGGATCACAGTAAAAAAGAAATAAATCGGAGATAAATAATTATGCAGTACAGGTTTTTAGGAAGATCAGGACTTAAAGTGTCAGCCCTTTCATTTGGGTCGTGGGTCACGTTCGGTGAACAGGTAGATACGGACCTGGCTTACAATCAAATGAAAGCGGCTTACGATGCCGGGGTGAATTTCTTTGACAATGCCGAAGGCTACGAAATGGGTAAATCAGAAACAATCATGGGTCAAGTGATTAAAAAAGCCGGATGGAAGCGTTCTGATTTGATTCTCTCGACCAAAATTTTCTGGGGTGGTGAAGGCCCGAATGATCAGGGGCTTTCTTTCAAACATATTAAAGAAGGTACCGAAGCAGCTCTGGAAAGACTTCAAACAGATTATGTAGACCTGCTTTTCTGCCATCGCCCTGATTTATATACACCAGTCGAGGAAACGGTTTGGGCTATGAATCAAATGATTAATGAAGGCAAGGCACTATATTGGGGAACCAGTGAGTGGAGTGCTGATCAAATCAGGAAAGCCTATGATTTTGCCCGGCAAGAACATCTTCGTCCACCTCTGATGGAGCAGCCTGAATACAATATGTTCAAGCGGGATAAAGTGGAGAAGGAGTTTGCTGCACTGTATGAGGATATTGGCTTGGGAACAACGATCTGGAGTCCGCTGGCCAGTGGTTTGCTAACTGGGAAATATAATGACGGAATTCCTGAAGGATCACGTCTGGACTTGGAGAAATACAGCTGGCTTCGTAAAAAACTGCTTGAGTCGGAAGAGGGTAAAGCCAAATTACGCAAAGTAGAAAAACTGGCTACCGTTTCAGATGAAATAGGAGTGCCCATGCCTCAGCTTGCGCTCGCATGGTGTCTGAATAATGAAAACGTCAGCACGGTTATAACCGGGGCATCTAATGTGAAACAGATTGAGCAGAACATGAAAACTATGGACATCTTAGATAAGGTGGATGATGAAGTGATGGGCCGTATTGAAGAAATACTGGACAACAAGCCTAAGGACGACCTCGACTGGAGACGCAGTTAGGATAAATCATCCAATGTCTGATTATAAACGATGCAGCTAAAGAATTCCGGCCGTCAATAACAGTATAATTGACGGCCGGAATATTGTTTAAAAAGCATATCTAAAGACTTCGATCCAGCAGCTGGGCAATCAGGTTTTCAATGGCAACATCAAGCGTGAGTGGATCGCCGGGTAAGTCTTCGCGCCGTTCTTTTTCCAGTAACCGGGAAATGGTTTTGTTATCAAGCAGCTCCTCGATATCCAACACCTGCAGCCAGAATGGAGTGTCATTATGAATGACGCCTTCTGCTCCTGCACGAATAATATTTCCTTTATTGTCGGCCAGGTACCCACTGATTTGCAGTACTTCCACGGGCTTGTCTTCGGCACTGAAAAAACGGATTTCTTTTTCATGGTTTGTTCCCAACATCACTTTTTTCTTAACAAGACCCTTGTCTGATTTAGGGTATTGGGCAAAACTCACCCAAATACGAAGCAGATAGTCCGTTTTATATTCTGCTGCTGTAGTAGATGCTTGTGCTTTCCAGTCATCCTTGGCTTTATTCATATAAATGATCATGGGCGGATATTTATCGAGTTCTTCACGTTGCATGAAAGCGGCAGATGGCACATTGTCCCCTTCACTGCTGCCCACATAAACTCCCGGGCCATTTTTAGAATCAGTGAGTGTGTAACTGGGCACGTCTGTCAGGTTTACAGAAAGCTGGTGAACCTTGCTGGTGATGCTATCTGTTAGCTGGAGCAAAATCGGGTCTTCACGATCGTATTCAAAATCCGGTTCGTCCATGTTGGGTTGAATGGTTATCGGGAGCAAGCCGATGCTGGAAGAAGCCACCGGCATTTTTTTGGGTTCATAGGTTTTATAAAACTCTCCTTTCTTAAGGCGATCTGTTTGTCCGGTCGAAAGTTTATTCAATGCACTGCAAGAAGAGAGCAAAAGGATGGATATTATATATAGTCCGGGTATTTTAAATCTGGATTTCATAGTTGTTTAAAAGTGATGTGATTTCTTCCTGGGTAGCCCAATCGAATGTACTTTGGTAAGCGAAGTACAGTGTTTGGTATTAACTTGCGAAGGTTGGTTGATGGGAGGTTTTACGCTAGCCCAAAAAAGAAGTTATGACGGCAAAGAAAGTTTTTTGGGGCTTAAATACTACACAAACATGCGGTGTATTAGTCAGCTGAATATTGTTAATTAATAAGCGATTGAGTTATTAGGTACCAATCCTGAAAAGTAGCTTTTTCATAGGTTGATCCAAGACCACTACTTGTGAGAGTAGTGGTTTTTTAATGAATATAATTTTTTAGAAAGGCAGGTCGTCATCAAGATCCATTTCCTGATTGCCCTCTCTGGTCAATCCCGGAGCGCTTGGAGGAGCCTGAACATCTCCCTGTGCTTTTTCAACTTTCCATGCTTTAACGTCAGTGTACCAATTCCCTTTGTACTCGCGGCTTTGAATATCGATTGAAACGGTCACTTCATCTCCTTCATTAACAGCTTGTTGATCTATGTTATCGCCCCATTGCGTGATGCATACCTGCTTTGGATACTGCCCTTTGGTTTCAAGAATGAAATCCCGTTTTCTCCACGGACCGTTTTTTCCCTGACCTGATTGTTCTTCTAAAATTTGAGTGACTTTTCCTGTTAACTGAAGATCCATAAAATGTGCTTATTTTTATTTTGTGAGAATATAGTCATTGAGCTATTTAACATCGAGGAGGGAATGGAAAATCGCATTGATGGAAGCAATAAAGAATTTGAATTAATTCTAAACATTAAGTGACGTATCTTAAGGTTCTTTATGAAATATGAAGACAATAATCAGTCTTTATATCCATTCAGGAACGATTTCAGTCTTATGTGAAGAACTTTCTTCACATAATCTTCATATTCAGAAAGTAAATTGTAATTCAATGTGCCGGAAATTTTTTAGAAGCTATTTATGAGGTTTAGTGCAATAGGAATTTCTCACTGGAAAAGTGAGGTCTCTATTCGTGAATTGTTTTATTTAGACAGTCATCGCAGGGAGCTTTTGGATTTTTACACCAAAGATATTCCAGGTGGGGTACTGATGCTGGATACTTGTAATAGGACAGAGCTATATGCCTTTTGTGATGCTGAAGTATTGATTTCAGCTCTTTGCAAGTCAACCAATACGGATCGTGATTTTTTTAAAAAGCACGGTTATATCCATGAAGAAGAAGAGGCCTACAATCATTTTTATCAGGTAGGTACCGGACTGGATTCGCAAGTTTTGGGAGATGTACAAATCATTCAGCAGGTAAAGCAGGCTTATAAACAGTCAAAAGATAACCTGTCTGGTGAGTTTCATCAGTTAGTACAATCGGTTTTCCGAGCACACAAAAGAAGCCGTACTGAAACCGACTTCGGTAAAGGTACGGCTTCCGTCGGATTTGCTGCTACCCAGCATGCCCTTGATCATTTTAAGGATCTGAGTACAATCAATATCTTGTTGGTTGGTGCAGGAAAAATGGGCAAAGTTTCCTGTAAAAACCTGGTTTCCAATGGTGCTAAACATATCTCTGTTGTGAACCGGACTATTGACCGGGCCAAGGAACTGGCTTCTTCATTTGATATCAAAGCCCATGCTTTTTCTGAGCTTGAAGAAGAAATTAAAAAAGCAGATTTAATTATTGCTGCAACAGGGGCCACTAAACCCATTCTGCACCCGGAACATTTTAAAGCCGTACAAAAACAGCAACTGGTGCTTGATTTAAGTGTTCCACGGAACGTAGATCCAAAGGTAGCAGAAGTTGAACATGTGACATTGGTTGATATGGATTCTATTCACGAAGCCAACAAAAAAGCACTGGAAAAGAGAGAGAACGCCATTCCTAAAATCAAGAAAATCATTGCGGAAGAAAAAGCGGATTTTTTGAAGAGCGTTAAACGTTCAAGGTATCTTTTGCCTCGTATAAAAGAAATTGATCATCGGTTAAGTGATATTACGGATGCAGAGCTGGACAGGGTAAAACATAAGATGGATGACGAATCTTATGCACAAATGGAGGAAGTAACCCGGCGCATCAAAAAGAAAATCATGGCCATTCATATAGACCGCATCGATAAAGAATTCGAAAAGGCACAGAATGAAGCTTAAAATCGGTACCCGTAAAAGTACGTTAGCCCTCTGGCAGGCAGAGTTGGTCAGCGATAAGCTGAATGCCATTGGTGTGGAAACCGAGCTGGTTGAAATAGAATCGTTCGGAGATAAAGAGCAGGATATCCCCATTCATAAATTAGGGGATAAAGGCGTTTTCACCAAAGCCCTCGATGATGTGCTTATTCAGGAAGAAGTAGACCTCGCTGTACACTCTCTGAAAGATGTACCCACCGTTCTGTTGGGTGATCTTGAGTTAGCAGCAGTTTTAGAAAGAGGAAATCCTAAGGATGTATTGGTGAAACCCAAAGAAGAAAAAGGGGAGATTCATCGTGTTATAGCAACAGGCAGCATTCGCAGAACCGCGTTCTGGAAAAATCGATTTCCAAGAGATGAAGTTGTTGGTTTGAGAGGGAATGTTCCAACGAGGATTCAAAAAGTAGATAATAATGACTGGTTTGGGGCTGTATTTGCCTATGCCGGACTGGAACGGATAGGTTATGAAAATAGGATTAGTCAGGTTCTGGATTGGATGATTCCGGCTCCATCTCAAGGCGCCATAGGTGTTGTTAGCAGAAAGGATACCAAGCACCAGGAAATTTTTGACAAACTAAACCACAGTGATACCCGAACCTGTGTTGATATAGAACGGGCTTTTCTGAATGAACTTGAAGCAGGCTGTTCTTCGCCGGTTGGAGCTCACGCTTACATTAAAAATGGTATACTTTATTTTGTAGGGGCTGTGTTGGCTTTGGATGGTTCCCGGCGAATGGATATCGAAAGGGAAATCCCGGTTACAGAAGCCACACCCGCAAAAGGGCATGAATGGGCTAACCTATTGAAAAAAGACGGGGCGGTTGAACTACTAACTCATCGGGCTAACGATGATTAATCAAAAAAAGCCCAACATTTTATTTACTACACAGCTTAAAAAAGACAGACTGGCGGCCTTGCAGTCGTCTGGTTTTTCAGTGGAGGCCGTTCCATTTATAACCTTTGAATATGTAATTCCGGCTATGTGGATCAGTCAGCTTCCTGATAAAATCGACACCTGGATTTTTACAAGCAAAAAAGCGGTTAAAGCACTTAAGCCCGCGATTAACGACCTGAACGTTCCCGATCATATTTTTGCAGTGGGATCTAAAACAGCGGAAAAGCTGGAAAGCTTGAATCTTGAGGTTACCATTCCGGATGAATATAACGTAGCTGCTTTGGCCAAAAAGATGAAAGATCTTGATCTCAGGGATGTAGTGCACTTTTGTGGAAACCTGAAGGCGGGAGATTTAAATAAGCTTCTTGGTGAAGGAACTAATCTGACTTCTGTGGAAGTATATAGGACGAAACTGGCTCCTCATACACTTAATACCTCTAATTATGATGGCATCGTTTTTATGAGCCCAAGTGCGGTGGAATCTTTTTCTGAGCGAAATGAGGTAAACGGAACAGCTCAGATTTTTTGTATTGGAACTACGACTGAAGAAGCAGCTAAAGAAGCTGGTTTTAAAGACTGCATCACTCCTGAATATTCAACCCTGGATTCATTAACGGAATCCATTCAAACCTATTTTAACTGATTACATGTCATTTCCTGAATTGAAAAACCGACTGTTGCTTGATACACTAGAAGGCAAAGAAACCGAACGTCCGCCCGTGTGGATGATGCGGCAGGCCGGGCGATACCTTCCCGAGTATATGGAGATCAAAAAGAAGTACAGCTTTTTTGAACGGGTGAAAACACCGGAACTGGCGTGCGAAATTACCATTCAGCCGATTGATATTGTAGGGACTGATGCGGCTATTTTATTTTCGGATATCCTGGTTTTAATTGAATGCCTGGATGTAGAAGTACAACTGAAGCCGGGCTTCGGCCCATATTTACCTGATCCAATCCGGACGGTAGAACAGGTTGAAAACCTGAATATCATTCCGGCTGAAGAACAGCTGCAGTATGTGTATGATGCACTTACGCTGACCCGTAAAACGTTAGATGGCCGTGTTCCGCTGATTGGATTTGCCGGCGCACCGTGGACACTGTTTTGCTATCTGGTTGAAGGGCAGGGTTCAAAGACGTTCTCGACGGCAAAATCATTTTTATTTTCTCAACCGGAAGCTGCTCAGAAATTACTTGAAGTAATGACGGACCAGACCATTCAGTATCTGCATAATCAGGTCAAAGCCGGAGCACAAGTGCTTCAGGTATTTGAATCGTGGGCGGCTGCACTTGGTCCCGATGATTTTAGAAAACTGGCTTTGCCGCATCTTCAGCGAATTGCGAGGGAAGATTATGGTGTGCCATTAATCATGTTTTGTAAAGATGCCGAGTGGAGCTATCCATTTTTTGTGGATACCAATGTTACTGGTTTTGGAATAGGCTGGGGCTGTACTCCCGAACATGCCCGGGAATTTGCCGGAGATAAGGTAGTACAAGGAAATTTTGATCCGTCAAAGTTGTTGATGAAGCCCGATCAAATTGAAGCCGAAGCCAAAGACATGATGCGCCGTTTCGGAAAAGGAAATTATATTGCCAATTTAGGGCATGGTATTCTGCCGGATGTTCCCGTTGAAAACGCCAAAAGATTCGTGGATACCGTAAAAAATTATCGTTATTAATATCGTGGAGACATAAGATTTTGTGGCTCTGTGGATTGTAAAATTAATTTTATATGTCAAACCTGACATCCAAAAAAGAAGAATTCAGCCAGTTCGTCAAAGATGTTCAACAACACATATGTGATGAATTAGAGGCACTGGAAGGAACACAAAAATTTCGTATTGAGGATTGGGATCGGGAAGGTTTTGGCGGTGGCAGTACCCGCATTATCGCTGACGGAGATGTGATTGAGAAAGGTGGGGTGAATGTATCAGCTGTGGGAGGCCCGCTTCCCGAAGCCATGCAAAAGAAATTTGAGGTACCTGAGTCTGAATTTTTTGCTACAGGAGTATCATTGGTGATTCATCCCAGAAATCCATTCGTGCCTACGGTCCATGCCAATTACCGGTATTTTGAATTGTATGACAAAGACACCGGAGAGCTTAAGGATCAGTGGTTTGGTGGTGGCGCAGACCTCACTCCTTATTACCTGTATCCTGAGGATGCCAGGCATTTTCATCAGGTTCACAAAGAAACATGTGATCGGTTTAATCCCGATTATTACCCTGATTTTAAGGCAGAGTGTGATGCCTACTTTTACAATCATCACCGGGAAGAAGCACGGGGGATTGGCGGCCTGTTTTTTGATTATCAGCGACCAGATGAAAATCGTTCTGCGGATGATTTATTCGAATTCTGCAAGGCAGCAGGATATGCTTTTACAGATGCTTATGTCCCAATCATGAAAAAGCGAAAGGATAATAGCTATGGTGAATCTCACCGGAACTGGCAGGAAATTCGGAGGGGAAGATATGTCGAGTTCAATTTGATTCACGATCGTGGTACCTTATTTGGATTGAAGACCAAAGGACGTATTGAATCAATCCTGATGAGCCTTCCCCCAAAAGTTCAGTGGGTGTATGATCATCAGCCCGAGGAAGGTACTCCGGAGGCAACACTGGTGGAACACCTGAAACCGATTGACTGGATTAATTATAGCTAAGTGAAAGGGGAAAAGTGAAAAGACAAACGTAGTTTTTACTTTTGCCTTTTCACTTTTCGCAAGCAAAGAAACATGAAATACCCAACAACCCGATTACGTCGAAACCGGCAATCACCTGCTATTCGTGAGATGTTGCAGGAAAACCGACTGCATCCATCTGATTTCATCGCTCCCATCTTTATTATGGAAGGAGAAAACAAGAAAGAGGAAATACCAAGTATGCCGGATTATTACCGGTACTCTTTAGATACTCTAACCAAAGAGTTGGATGAATTGGTTGAACTCGGAATTCAATCCGTTCTGTTATTTGTGAAAGTGCCAGACTCAAAGAAAGATAATGAAGGCACAGAAGCGATAAATGATAAAGGCTTGATGCAGGAATCTGTTCGGTTCATTAAAAAGAATTATCCGGATTTGTGGGTGATGACGGATGTAGCCATGGACCCATATTCCTCCTATGGGCATGACGGTATCGTTGAGGAAGGAGAAATCGTGAATGACCCTTCCGTGAAAGTTTTGGCGCAAATGGCAGTAAGTCATGCCAAAGCAGGTGCTGATATGGTAGCTCCATCTGATATGATGGACGGCCGGATTGGGGCGATGCGGAAAGCTCTGGATGAAGCCGGGTTTGAGAATACAGGCATTATGGCTTACAGTGCAAAGTATGCATCTTCTTATTATGGGCCCTTTCGCGATGCCTTGGATTCTGCACCCGGTTTTGGAGACAAGAAGACCTATCAGATGAACCCGGCCAATGTAGACGAAGCATTACGGGAGGTGGAACTGGATATCAATGAAGGAGCTGATATCGTGATGGTGAAACCTGGACTTCCGTATTTAGATGTGGTTCGTGCCGTAAAACAGAATTTCAATATTCCGGTCTCGGTGTATAATGTATCCGGTGAATATGCAATGATTAAAGCTGCTGCTGAACAAGGCTGGCTGGATGAAGAAGACGCGATGATGGAAGCCCTTCTCGGATTCAAAAGAGCGGGTGCGGATCTTATTGCGACTTATTTTGCAAAAGCCGCAGCCAAAATCCTCAATCAAAAATAAATAGCTATGAAAGACCTCCCTTGAGGGAGGTGCTCCGATTTATCGGAGGGGAGGGTGTTCCCTCTTGGCTAAAGCCGTACGTCCCCTGAGGGAAGTTTTTCAACAAAAAAATTAAACATAATGGATTATCCAAAGAGCAAAGAATTGTATGAAAGAGCATCGAAAGTGATACCCGGTGGAGTAAATTCTCCGGTCCGAGCTTTTAACAGTGTAGGCGGTACACCTCTTTTTATCACTCGTGCAAAAGGTTCCTATCTCTGGGATGAAGAAGGCAATCGCTATATCGACCTGATTAGCTCCTGGGGGCCGATGCTGCTTGGCCATGCTGAACCGGATGTCATAAAAGCGGTTCAGCAAACAGCCGAACATTCTACTTCTTTTGGGGCACCTACACGATTGGAAGTAGAGATGGCAGAACTGATTACGAGCTCTGTACCTGGTGTTGACAAAATAAGGATGGTGAATTCGGGGACTGAAGCCACGATGAGTGCCATTAGGGTAGCCCGTGGATATACCGGCAAAAATAAGATCATCAAGTTTAAAGGAAACTACCATGGACACGGAGATTCGTTTCTGATTGAAGCCGGCAGTGGTGCTCTGACGATGGGGGAGCCCAGCAGTCCCGGTGTTACGGAAGGAACGGCTAAAGACACCCTTAACGCCGAGTACAATAATCTGGATTCAGTGAAAAAGCTGGTAGAAGCCAACAAAGAAGATATGGCTGCCATCATACTGGAACCGATTGCAGGAAACATGGGATGTATTCCGCCCAAAAAAGGATTCCTGGAAGGATTACGCGAACTTTGTGATAAACATGAAATTGTTCTCATTTTTGACGAAGTGATGACAGGCTTTCGGGTTGATTTCCAGGGTGCGCAAAAAGTGTATGGCGTAACGGCCGACATGGTAACCTATGGTAAGATTATTGGAGCCGGACTTCCCGTGGGGGCTTATGGTGGGAAAGAAGAAATCATGGATTATGTAGCCCCAACAGGGCCTGTGTATCAGGCTGGGACCTTGTCCGGGAATCCATTGGCTATGGCTGCCGGATACACCTTGCTGAAGAAGCTCAAGGAAAACCCGGGAGTGTATGAGGAACTGGAAAAGAAATCCCAGATTCTGGCAACCGGAATAACTAAAATACTGGAAGAGCATGATATTCCTCACGCCATGAACCGGGTAGGTTCTATGATCGGGGTGTTTTATTGTGAAGGTCCGGTACAGACATTTGATGATGCCAACCGAACAGATAAAGAGTTATTTGGAAAGATTTTTCACGGTATGTTGAAGCGAGGCGTTCATTTGCCACCCTCACCATTTGAAGCCTTTTTCTTAGCAAACTCTCTGACTCCCGAAGATCTCAGCTTTATTCTTACCGCTTTTGAAGAGACAATAACCGAAATTAGCAACTAAAACCGCCGTGTTATTTTAAATCAAAACGATTATATCATGCGGCAGATCTATCAACTCACCCAAGTGCTGACGAGGGTGATATCGACACTGGTGGGTCTAAAGAAACCCGGAAAAGCAGATCAAGCGGTAGAAATCTCAAACCATGCGTTGACCGAGCAACTCGATCTGAATGTAAGAGACTTGCTGGAGATGGATGGGACGGGAATGCTTCAAAAACTGGAAGAGCATCCGGGGATGAATCATGAGAACCTGGAGCTCGTAGCCGATCTGTTTTTTGAAATGGCATCTGTACTGTCTGAAGAAGAAGAGCCTGATATTGATCCTGTTATACTATGGAGGCGGTCACTTTTAATCTACAAGCATATCGAATCGAAAGGAAACGTATACTCGATTGACCGAAATAAAAGGATCGAGAGGATTCAGAATTTGCTCTCCTGAGTAAACATCAAGGTTGCACTTCATTTGTGATTTTCTAACTTAGCCTTATCCATTCACTAACCGGATAAAGCTATGAGTACCATCACAGTAACCAAGCAAATCGAAGCTCCTAAAGAGTTGGTTTTTAAAACTATTTCTGATATCCGGAATTTTTCTCAAGCCGTGCCGGATATCAAGAACGTAGAATTCCTGACTGAACAAGAGTATGGAGTGGGGACTAAATTCAAAGAAACCCGGGATATGAACGGACGGGAAGCTTCCACCATTCTGGAAGTCACTGAGCTGGTTGAAAATGCTCATATCAGGATTGTATCTGATACCATGGGTACGGTCTGGGATTCCGTTTTTACGGTGGAGAGAAGAGAGGGTGGGACAGAGCTAACTCTGATAATGGATGCCAAGGCTTATAAATTTCTCCCTAAAATTTTCAATCCACTGATGAAAGGTTTCATGAAAAAGGCGTTGGAAAAAGACATGATAGCTGTAAAAAAATATTGCGAATCCAAAAACTGACTTACAGTACGTAACTCTGTTTGTCTAAGTGCGTTTCACCACGATATCCTCAAAGACAAACCTAAAGACAAGCTCATGAGAAAATGGGTTCCAGTACTATCACTACTTTTCTTGTTATTGAATACTAATACCGTATCGGCACATCCCTGGGGAGGGTTGGTTATAGATCAGCAGGGGAATATCTACTTCACCTTTATTTGTCCCTTTGTGGATGACGATCATTATGCATGCGTTTGGCAAATAAACGATCAAAACGAATTAACCGAAGCTTTAGAATCGGCATATTCGCCCAGCGATATTATTCTTTCCCGAACACCCGACCGCATGATTTATGCAGCAGAACGGAATAATGCTGGGGGCGGATTGCAGGCCAGATTATGGAACATTGACTCAACCGGGAAGAAACTGATTATTGAACCAACCACTAACGAAGAGCTGTTCTTTATACAGACCTATGCGGTTGCCGGTGATGGTACGGTATTTTTTGCCCGCAATAATCAACTTTTCAAAAGGGATGAACAAGGGCAGGTTGTGGAAGTTAGTCTCAACGCAGAAATAACCAGAATCGATGATGTGGCATGGGGATTAAACGATAAGCTATATATCCTGGACCGTGAAAGTATTAAAGTAGTGGAAGAAGATGGTTCTATTTCAGTTTTGGCTACCGGACTGAAGGAGGAAAATCCTGAAAATATTCCCTTTGCCGGAGCGAATATCTTGTTCGATTTTGCCGTAGATGAAAGCGGTAACGTTTATTTGGCCTACTACGGAAATCGAAGAGTATTGAAGGTGACTCCGGCCGGTGAAGTCTCTGTATTTCTGGAATCAGAAGGGCCATGGTCGCCTCATGGTGTAGATGTTTTTAATGGGGAAGTGTATGTACTCGAGTCAACGTTCGGAACTTCAAAATGGTGGGAGTTTTGGGAAGAGGATGTGATTATTCCCCGCGTTCGTAAAGTGGATGCTGAAGGTGAAGTTTCCACTATTTTTGAGTATGGCTTAGCTGAGGTGGAATAAATGTTCTGTTTGGGGGAGAACTACTAAGCAATCATCTTCAAAATTCCTTTAGAACGCTTACAGAAATACGTATCTTATCTGTATCAAATCTAAATAAGGAATTAACCTCGTTCTTTTCATGAAAAAAGTACTCACGGCTGCTTCACTAATGAGCCTGATTTTGTTCACAGGATGCAGCACTCATCAGGAGCTGAAACCCGTAGTCGAAAATTATGCTGATATTGTTTTAGCCACTTATCAGGATGCGCTTTCTGATGCTGAAGCTCTCGACAAGGCCGTAAATGAATTTGTGGAAAATCCATCACCTGCAACTTTGGATTCCACCAAAAAAGCCTGGCTAAATGCTCGTGAAACCTATGGAAAAACCGAGGCTTTTCGTTTTTATGGCGGACCGATTGACGACGAAGACGGCCCTGAAGGACAACTCAATGCGTGGCCGCTGGATGAGTCGTATATCGACTATGTGGAGGCCTCGCCAACCGGCGAAGGGGAATCTGTTGGCACCAATATCATCAACAGCCCGGATGAATTTCCCGAAATCACTAAAGAAATGATCGCATCTTTAAATGAGCAGGGGAGTGAGACGAATGTCAGTTCCGGCTACCATGCCGTAGAATTTTTGTTGTGGGGACAGGATTTGAGCAAAGGCCCCGGAGGTGGTGAACGGCCCTATACTGATTACGTGACCGGACCTGAAGGTACCCATGATCACCAGGAGCGACGGGCAACTTACCTTACCGAAACGACCGAACTCATCACCGATGATTTACAGATGTTGGTTAATGAGTGGAAAAAGGGCGAAGATAACTACCGGGCCTTCTTTGCTTCTGAAGAACAGATTAATACATCTATTGGCCGGATTTTAAATGGAATCGGAAAACTCAGTAAAGGAGAACTGGCCGGAGAGCGCATGTTTGTATCCTGGGATCTGCGAAGTAAAGAAGACGAACATTCCTGCTTCAGTGACAATACTCATCGTGATATTGTGGTCAACGCATTAGGAATCCAAAATGTGATTCTGGGTGAATACAAGCGAACGAATGGAACTGTGGTTTCAGGCCCAAGTGTACTGGATGTGATTGAGGATGAAAACGAAGCACTTGCTGAAGAACTGAAAGAAACGGTGACCCAAAGTGTGGAACTGACCCAGGAAATTGAGCCTCCGTTTGATCAGCAAATTTTGAGCCAGGACGGACGACAGCAAATCATGGATACGATTAACTCACTTCGTAGACAGGGAGACCTGATCGCCGAAGCCGCTGCAATTCTGGGTTATAATGTCGATCCGGATGCAATATAATCGTTAATGGTTATTGGGAAATTTGTTGTACTAGAAATCATTAACGATTAACCTATAACGAAACTACATGGAAAAAACATCCAAATTAAGTCTTGTATTCCTGATTCTGCTCTTTGTAGCAGGATTTATTTTAGGTTACTCCAGCGGCTGGTTTGATCCACTTTCTGAATACCGGGTAGAAGGTGAGCAATACAGCGGTGGCGAGTCTACCGTTTTTAATGAATCCGTGAATGCTTTCGGAGAGGCAGCTCCAAACCTCACCGGAAATAAAGACCTCTTCTTTGTAACCGGAAATGCCTTTTTCAAAAGAAACTGGGTTACCCCGCCGGCTTCTACCGCTGACCTGGATGGATTAGGTCCGCTCTTTAACGCCCGTTCCTGTTCCAGCTGTCATTTGTTGGATGGACGTGGTTCACCCCCGCGAAGTATTGATGAAGAACCGGTTGATTTGCTGTTCAGGTTGAGCCGTCCTTCAAAAGAAGGAAATGGTACCCGTCCGGACGAAAATTATGGAGGTCAGTTTAACCATATGTCGGTTTTAGGGGTTGAGCCGGAAGGAGACGTTCGCGTACGATATGAAGAAATACCCGGTGAATATCCGGACGGAACAAAATATTCTCTTCGAAAACCAATCTACGAATTTGATAGCCTGGCCTATGGGGATTTTCCGGATGATATCATGATCTCTCCAAGAATTGCACAGCATCTGGTAGGACTTGGACTGCTGGAGGCCATTCCGGAAGAACGACTTAAAGAAGTGGCTGATTCAGCTGATGCAGACAATGACGGGATCTCCGGCCGGATCAATTACGTATACGATCACATAAATGGGAAAATGTCGGCTGGTCGTTTTGGATGGAAGGCTAATGAGCCATCTGTACGTCAGCAGACTGCTGTGGCATTTCGGGAAGATATCGGGATTACCTCTGAGCATTTTCCTGAGGAGCTTTGCGCCGAAAATCAAAAGGGATGCAAAGAGTTTCCAAGTGGTGGTAACCCGGAACTTACTTCGGATATTTTAGACCGGTTAACGCTTTACACTGAAACCATTGCGGTACCGGCGCGGAGAAACTGGGATCAGGAAGATGTACTGAAAGGCAAAAAAGCCTTTATTGAAATTGGCTGTGCTTCCTGTCACGTTCCTCAACAAAAAACAGGAATCCATCCGAATCATCCCGAACTGTCGAACCAAACTATTTACCCGTATACCGATCTGTTGCTCCACGACATGGGGCCGGGTTTAGCTGATGGCCGACCGGACTGGAAAGCTACCGGAACAGAGTGGCGAACACCTCCGCTGTGGGGAATCGGCCTGATCGAAACGGTGAGTGGTCATACCTTCTTTTTGCATGATGGCCGGGCCCGGAATCTTGAAGAAGCTATTTTATGGCATGGCGGGGAAGCCGAGTCAGCTAAGGATAATTTCAAAGAGCTCCCAAAAACTGAACGTGAAAACCTGATTACATTTCTGAATTCATTATGAACCAGCTGAGACCATTTTTCTTAATCCTTTTGTGTGGTCTGATAAATGCGTGTTCTGGTAATAACTTTGACCGGCAATCTCTGCTCAATAATGCAGCCGATAACCTGATAATCCCAGCCTACCAGGATTTTTCGCAGACTACTTCAACACTTCATTCAGCCGTGGTTTCATTCAATGAAAACCCGAATGAAGAAACGCTTAAATCGCTGCAATTGGCATGGGAAGAGGCTATCAAAAGCTGGAAACGCGCTGAGGTATATAATTTTGGTCCGGTAGAGGAAATGATTCTGGTGACTTCCATCGACCGATGGCCAACCAGTGAAGCCGGTATTGAAACAGCCATAAAAGAGTATGACGAAAGCGATGATTATCTGGTACGTATGGGCAGTAATCGGAAAGGACTGCCTGCTATCGAGTATTTACTTTTTCATGATGAACCTGAAATTGTTCTGAACGAATTCCAGGATGAAAACCGGAAAGCGTACCTGGAGTTATTATCTGAATCGCTGGTCGAAAACAGTGAGCTTGTTCTGGATGAATGGGAAAGTAGTTACCGTCAGGAGTTTGTAAAGGCAACAGGAAATCGGCCAAATTCAGGTATTACTTTACTGGCTAATGAAATGGGCTACTTGTTGGAGATGATTCGTATGGATAAACTGGAGGTCCCTTTTGGAAAGCAGACCAACGGAGTGCCCCGGTTGCAAATGCTGGAGTCGGAATATGCAGAAATCTCCAAAGAGCTTATTACTGAAAACCTGAGAGCAGCCCAAAATGCCTTCAATGGGAGCGACTCAACAGGATTTGATGATTACCTCGATGCGTTGAACATCAAAGATGAAGGGGAGGTACTCTTATCTGAAGCCATCAGCACCGAATACCTGCATGCTCTTTCTATCATTAACGGAATGAATGGAAGTCTTCGGGAAGCAATACAGAATGACAAGGAATCTGTGCAGCAGCTTATCGACAGTATTCAGAAGTTGTACATTTATACGGAGGTCGATATGATGTCCCAACTCAGCCTGCTGGATACCTTCAGCGATAATGATGGAGATTAGAAATTTTAAGTTCAAAAATGATGGATTTTGAATTGGAAGAACTCTTTGTAAGTCTAACAATATTAAATTACTAATATTTCTTATTTATTCGTATTTAAGGCTGTCACAAAAGTGACATTAGTTTTCGAGGTACAGAGATAGATCATGACGGGGTATCTATTACTTACACAGAGACTATTTCTTACTCTCGGGGTAATTCAAATTCAAAAGAGAAACCTATGAATATGTTTATAAAAATAAGAAATCTATTCAGTGCAACACTTTTACTGCTATTAGGCACAACAACCATGCTCTATGCACAATCTGAACAAATGGAAAATGACTTGATGTCAACTATTGAAGAGAGGTATCAAGAGTTTGGAAAATTTATGCAGGCGGGAGATACAGAAGGATTAGCTGTAAATCTGTACACAGAAGACGCTACGATTTACCCACCCAATGGGGGAGTTGTTTCAACCAGTGAAGGTATTTCAAAATTTGTTTCAGGGATGCTTTCTTCTGGGATGATTATTAAAATTCAGCCAAAGGAGGTAGAAAGATTGGGTGATGCAATATATGACTATGGCGTAGCCAATGTTTCTAACAAGGAAGGTAAAAATTTAGGTATTCAACGATACATGGTTATCTGGAAAAAGGAAGACGGAGAATGGAAGATATATCGTGATATTATCAAGCCAATAGAAGAAGGGTGAGAACCTTTACATCAATAGGAAAAGCCGGAGTGAGCAACTCTGGCTTTTTTATTTCTATTTTCTTTTTGAAAAATTTGATCAAATCTGAAATTCTACTTCAACTCCACAACCGTACAACCAGCTCCACCTCGTTCAATAGGCGCCGTTTCCACACTTTTCACATCATTGCGGGTGTTGAGGTAAGATTGAATCTGGCTGCGTAAAATTCCATCGCCTTTGCCATGAATAATCTCGACCTGATTCATATTCCGGTACACGGCCCGGTCGATGTATTGGGTAACTTCATGAATAGCATCTTCTGTTCTCATTCCCCGCACTTCGATGGAGGGCTTCACCATTTCGGTCGTCAGACTATTATCGCCCACCATGATGGAAGATCGGGCTTTTGTTTTCTTCTTTTGCTGTTTCTCTACCTTAACAAGGTTTTTGTACTTGGTTTTGAGCCTTAAGCCACCGGCCTGTACCACCGCATTCTTGCCGTTGATTTCCACCAGTTCACCCGTGGTATTTCCATCTTTAAACCGGACATGATCTCCTTTCTGAGGTGGATCATCGGTTGTTTGTTCTCGCTCTTCTTTTTTCTCTTCAATTTCCTCCAAAGAGCGGTCAATTTCCTTTTTCTCCTGATCTACTTCCTTGCGGATTTCCTTGATCTCGTCTTTATCCGCCCGATTCTGTTCAACGATCTTCTGAACGGCTTGTTCTACCCGCTGATTGGCAGAATCCATGATGGACTTCGCTTCCTTCAATGCTTTTTCCCGGATTTTCTCCTTGTCTTTTTCGATAGCCTGAATCTTATTCTCATATTTTTTGCGCTCTGATTCAGCTTTATCCTGGAGCCTGGAATACTTCTCTTTGAGATCAGCTGCCTGCTGTGATTTTGTTTCCAGTTCGGTGATCAAAGACTCCATTTTATCTTTAGCCTCACCTAACAAAATACGTGACCGTTGAAGCACCTCTTCATCCAGATTCATACGCTGGGCAATTTCAAAAGCATAGCTGCTGCCCGGAATTCCTTTTTTAAATTTATAGGTAGGAGAGAGTGTAGCCTGATCAAATTCCATAGACCCGTTTACCGCTTTTGGATGCTCATGAGCAAACACTTTCAGCGAACCATGGTGTGTGGTCACAATAATTTTCCCATTTCGGTCGAGCAACTTCTCAATGAAAGATTGAAAAAGAGCTCCGCCTTCTTCCGGGTCTGTTCCTGCTGCTGCCTCATCAATTAAAACCAAACTTCCGGGCTCAAAATTCTCAATGGTTTCACGCATCCATTTCAGCCGGGAGGAAAACGTACTCAGGTCATTTTCAATAGATTGATCATCCCCAAGATCCACAAAAAGTCCGGAGAAAATAGGGATTTCAGACGTGGGATCAGCTGGAACTCCATAACCGGATTGAATCATAAGGGCCATCAGCCCGACTGTTTTCATGGCCACGGATTTTCCACCGGCATTGGGTCCGGTAATCATCAGGCACTGCTCATCTTCTTCAAGCCGCAGAAACAACGGGATAATTTTCTCGCGGTCTTCTTTCTTTTTTACACTCATATTTTTGAGCCGGAGAATCGGATTATACGCTTCCTTAATGCTCAAATACTGGTTTTTAGCAATAATGGGAATCTCACCATCCAATTTGTTTGTGAGCTTGGCCTTTGCAAATACAACATCGATTTCAGCAAGAAAAGAAAGGTTCTGGTCGATGTATTCAGAATTTTTGTTCACATGCTGAGTCAGTGCTTTCAGGATGCGCTCAATTTCCCGCTGCTCTTCGGCTTCAAACTGGCGGATTTCATTATTCAGGTTCAGGGCTTCCACCGGTTCTATATAAACCGTTTGGCCGCTGGCAGAAACATCATGCACAAAGCCCTGAATCTTTCGCTTAAATTCAGCCTGGATTGGAATCACCATGCGTCCATTTCGGATAGTTGGCCCTTCATCCGAAGCCATGCCATCCTTGTTGGCGTCTTTCATAGAACGATTAATAGTAGTGCGAAGATCGGATTTTCGCTTATTGAGCTTTTTTCGAATGGCCCTTAACTCAGGACTCGCATCATCCCGAAGCTCTCCGTGCTCGGTAACTTTTTCCTTAATACTCTTCTCGAGTTCTTTCATCGGGATGAGACCTTCCGAAAGTTTAGCCATTCGCGGAAGCTGATCAGCGCGTGCTTTAAAAAAGCTTTTCACCTGTCGAGACAGGGACGAAATCTTTAAAATATCCACAAAAGCAGGTAGTGGAATGATACTTCCCTCAGCCTTGGCAGTGCCCAGATAATCCCGCACTTCCGGAAACTCACCTAATGGAAATGGGTCAGCTGATGCGATTACATCCAGCATCTCTTTGGTCTGCTCAGTCAATAATTCCACCCGTTGTTTGCTGGAAGAAGGAGAGAGCGACTCCACAAGTTCTTTTGAACGCACCGATTGGGTTAATTCCAGCGTGGCTTGCCGAATTTGATCAAAACCGAGTTTTTCTAAAAGAGTATTAGGGTAAAGTTTCATTCAGGGGTTTTAATTGCCTTTACTTTATTCTACAAAGATAAGGGGAATATGGTTGTATGTCGAAGATGATTTAGGATGTACTTTTGCCAAAGTTATGATTTGTGCCAATTTCTCTTGTTCATTTTGGCTTGACCCAAAACGAACCAAAAACTCAAGAAAACACGAAGAACTCAGCATTAATGAGTTGTAAATAAACCTAGCTCACGCAAGTTAAGAATCGTTGACTGGAATTCTTTGCGTGTTTTCGGATTCAAGCCTGCTATAAGTTGGTTATTAAGTTTTTATTGTATGGGTAGAATAGGAAAAAGTTATCTCGCGGTGAATGCCCGAGATGTGGTTAGTTTATAAAAGTATATTTTTAAAATTTCCAGATTCTTACCTGCTTAGGAATGGTGGCTAAAGGTCATTAAAAATCAATCCTCTATTTTACATCCATGCAAAATGCCCCTACATTTCAGCACAACTAATCGAGAGAAGCTTATGAAACTACCGATCTATCAGGCCGATGCATTTACAGACCATCAATTTGGAGGGAATCCTGCTGCCGTAGTTCCGTTGGAGGAGTGGCTTTCGGATAAGCAAATGCAGAATATAGCTGCTGAAAACAATTTGTCTGAAACCGCCTTTTTTGTTGAAGAAGGAGACGGCTATCGCTTGCGGTGGTTTACTCCGGCGGTTGAGGTAGATTTATGCGGACATGCTACTTTAGCTGCCGGCCATATCCTGTTTGAGGAATTAGGGTACGACAAGAATGAGGTCATTTTCAAAACCCGCAGTGGCTTGTTGACGGTTAAAAAGGAAGGGGGCCGGTTGTCTATGAACTTTCCGGCGGTTCATCCAGAGCAAGCAGAGGGTCCGGCTATCCTGTTCCAGGCGCTGGGTATTGAGCGGACCTCTGATGTATATAAGTCGGATGACTATATGGTGGTGCTTGACTCCGAAGAAGAAGTAGCCAGCCTTCAGCCTGATTTCCGCATGCTGAACGAAGTGGATGCCCGCGGAATCATTGTGACAGCTCCCGGAGATGAAGTAGACTTTGTTTCCCGCTTTTTTGCTCCCCAATCGGGGATTGATGAAGATCCTGTGACCGGTTCAGCCCATACGAAAACAGCACCATACTGGAGTCAGAAGCTTAAAAAAGAGGAGCTGGAAGCCCGGCAGATTTCAAAGCGTGTTGGAAATTTGACCTGCAGGATGAAAGGCGATCGTGCGGAGATTCTGGGTAAAGCAGTTACCTATCTTAAAGGGGAGATTATTCTTGGTTGAGATTTTCATTCTATTAATTATAGGGTTGGCAGCGGGCATTCTGGCCGGGTTGATGGGTATCGGTGGCGGTATCATTTTTACACCAGTACTCTTCTTTTTGTTTGAAGCCGAAGGGGTGGAAAATCCGGTACTCTGGACGGTAGCTTCTGGGCTATTTTGTACTTTTGTAGCTGCATTTGGGAGCACGGTGAGACAATATATGCAAAAACACATCTTCTGGGTGGAGGGGATTAAACTGGGTGTGCTGGGAGCGGTTGGCGTTTATCTGGGAAAGTTACTGATTACTTCTCCCTATTACAGTCGCACAGAATTCGTCATCTTTTTTAGCTGTATGCTTCTCTATGCTGCTTTTATGATGTTTCGCAGGGGGAATGACAAGGATGATGAGTATGACCGTGAATACACAAAAATGGGTCTCAAAGAAACGTCCATTACTGGCGGAGCGGGAGGGTTTGTAGCGGCTTTAGCCGGAGTAGGCGGTGGCGGAATTATGGTTCCTATTATGAACCTGTTTTACAAACAACCCTTTCGGAAAGCAGTAAGTGTTTCTCACCTGGCCATGATCATTATGGTTACCTCCGGTTGGATGCAGCTGGCGTTTGAACCAGGAGCTATTTCTGGCATTACCGGGTTTTCGGTCGGATATGTAGATTTTGGTGCAGCTTTGCCTCTTTCCTTAGGAGGATTGGCAGGTGGTTTTGGAGGAGCAATGCTCAACCACAAGATAAACCGAACATACCTGCAGTGGGGGTTTGCTGTACTTGCGATTCTTATGGCAAGTCGGTTAATCTGGGGAATTTTATAGTAATCTATATCCGGGATCGAATTAATTAGATTGGTGAAATGAGAATAGGCTACATCACAAAGCAAAATCCTTTAAACCGTAAAGCTTATTCCGGTACGCATTACTATATGTACAAAGCGTTGGAGAATAGCTTTGAAGAAGTTATTCCATTGGGGCCTGTTGATTCCAAGTATAAAATAATTCCCAAAATAAAAGGTAGGCTGCTCCGCTTACTTTCCGGAAAAGTGTACAAATATCAATATGATGTCAGGCTTGCGAAACGGATGGCTTCGATCGTTGATCAAAAAATTACTGATTCAAATCCGGATGTTCTTCTGGCTTCTCTGATGAATCCTGAAATGGCTTATCTGAAGAGTAATTTACCATTATATCTAACCGCCGATGCGACATTCACCCTGCTAAATGAAGTGTATGGAAGTCACTCCAATCTTCATCCTCTGAGTATAAAGGAGGCTAAACATTTGGAGCAAAAAGCCTTTGAAAAAGCGATAAAATTGATTTTACCTCTGAACTGGCTCGCTGATTCTGCGATGAAGGACTACGGAGTTCCCTCAAAGAAAATTGAGGTGATTCCTTATGGGCCAAACTTGGATACAAATATTACAGAGAGTGAGTTAAATGACATAGTTGAGAATCGTCAACATTCCTCAAAAGTAAAGTTGTTGTTTGTAGGGATTCGCTGGGAAGAAAAAGGTGGTCCGTTTGCAGTGGAAGTCCTGCGAGCTTTGACGAAAAAAGGAGTGGGTGCCGAATTATACATTGTGGGTTGTGAACCGGAAATTGCCGATAAACCAGAGGAGATAAAAGTCGTCGGATTTGTAGATAAAGAAAAAGAAGAGGGCAGAAAGCAGTTACATCAGCTGTATAAAGATGCTACATTTTTCATTATGCCTACCAAAGCCGAGTGTGTTGGAATGTCGTTTATAGAAGCGGCTTCATACGGACTTCCATCTATTGGTTCTGAAACCGGCGGGGTACCAGAGGCCGTGGTTGATGGCGAAACAGGATTTATATGCAGATCGTCACAAAGTCCGGAAGAAGTAGCTGATTGGATTATAGCTGTTCATAAAAATGAAGACAGATATAAAAAAATATCCCTGCAAGCGTATAGCCGGTATAAAAATCATATGAATTGGGAGAATTGGGGGAAAAGGGTATTGGAAGTGATCGGGAATGAACTTGATCCACATTAATTAAATTATCGTCGATCAAGTTGTTTTTCTGAGAGATAAGAATAATCTTAGTGCAGATGTTATTCCATTTATTAATAAGTTAAGAGACTATGAAGTATCACTTATCATGTTTAAGAGAACAGCCTTTCTTCATTCTATTGCTCTTCATTTTGTTGTTGCCGGCCTCAAATATTTTCGCTCAGAGTGAGGACTCCGAACCGGTGTTGCATCTGGCCTTTGAAAATTCTGTAGTTGATTCTACGGGCTTGAATCCTGATATAACCGTGGAAGGTGGTCAATATGTTGAAGACCGAAACGGAAATCCAAACAGTGCCTTCTATTTCGATGGGATTGACGATGCGATCACGATTGCAGATACCGATAATGCGTTGGATAGTATAAGTAACAGCACAGGAATAACATTTATGTTGTGGTTTAAAGTGGAAGGTTTTCCCGAGTATATATCCAGATCAATGTTTTTAGAACGCTATGATGAGTTTATAGATGATTACTGGAAGAGCGAAGGGTATCATTTTGGCATTAATAATGTAGGGTTTCTTCATGTCAGGGCCGGCGGTGTTGGTGGGGGTAATTTCCTGGTGGAAAATGATCAATGGCTCCATCTTGCTGTTACCATGAAGAATGGGGACTTCAAAACATATATTAATGGTGAATTAAACGCTGAGGGAGAAAGATGGTTTAAATCAGCATCGGATTCGCCTATAACAATTGGCTCTACCCGCTTTTCCGATCAAAAGTATATAGGCCGGATGGATGATCTTAAAATTTATGATCATGTAGTTGATGTGAATACTATTCGCAAGGCTGCAGATGTACGACCAATAATTGATGAAAAAATTGTAGACATATCTTTCTCTAATACCATAGCAGACTCCAGCTTTTTCCAGTATCCCATATATGAATTTAGTGAGACTGGAAAAGGTGATGGAACATTTATAAAGGATAGGTTTGGATCTGAGAATCAGGCCTATGATTTCAAAAATGCTGAGAAGCCAATCCGTATTTCTGATGAAAAGTTTTATCAAACATTTGATAACAGGGAAGAATTTACTCTGTCTACCTGGCTATATTTGGATTCATATGCAACTAAAGATGTCGAGCAGATAATAGCAGGGGTGCCTTTTAATACCTATGGAGATTACCCGGGGTTTGTCTTGGAAATGGAGGAAGGCGGGTATTTGAAATTTTATACCAGGGATATGAGACTCGAGAAGAAGAACCAGCTTCCTCAAAATCAATGGGTAAACGTTGCAATTACTTATGACGGAGAAAAACCTGAATTATTTATTAATGGAAAAAAAGACCAGAATACCAGGCTTATTCGACATATAGGAATTGAAAAGAAAAATATCGGGAATGAAAGAGAATTTTATTTAGGCAGTGATTTGAACTTTGAGAGAAATTTTGAGGGAGCTTTAGATGATATTGCCTTATACAATTATGTGCTCACTGAAAATGAGATTCAGAATTCGGTTATTGATTATGAATTCGAGTTTGACCAACCACAGGAGTCTGTTCTGACTTATCTCCCATTTGAAGGCTCAGTTACAGATCAGGCAGACATTGATAATGATATTTCAATAGCAGGCGGTAGTCTGACAACGGATCGTTTCAATAATGATGATAGAGCATTTTCCTTGGACCAGGAAGATTTTATTACCTATAACGATACAGACAACAGAATTGATTCTCTCTATAAAGGGTTCACTTTTTCATCCTGGGTGAAAATAAAATCATTGAATGGTACCGGCTCCTATAGTGTGCTGCTTTCAAGGGAAGATGAAGGGATATCAGATAAATTTGAGGTGGAAATTCGTAAAGCGACAAGAGGGTATTTTAAAAACTCATTAGCATTTACGATAAACGGAAAAACGACCGCAGTTTCTTCAACAGATATTGTAGAAGGGCATTGGATACACTTGGGATTTACCTTTAACGGAGATAGCCTGAAAACTTTTTTAAACGGAGATTTACTCAGTGTTTCAACTTACGAGACAAGCTTAAGTGTTAATGATTCTGATTTATATATAGGTGGTAAAGCAATCTATGGCAATAATGAACAGGGCTTTGCAGGTTCTGTTGATGACGTGCGTCTTTATAATTATGTGATTGAAGACAGTACCATGAAGTCATTTTATGATTTATATACCGAAGGAAGAAAGTTCAAAAAAGAACAGTTAGTCTATCTTCCTTTCAGTGGGTCAGTGATTGATTCCTCTGCAAATTATAATGACACGGAGAATATTGGTGCCAAACCAGCAAAAGGCAGGTTCGATTATAACAACTCGGCATTTTCTTTTTCAGGAGATGATGTAATAAGAGTTATAGATAATACGTCCGAATTAGACTCATTGTATGAAGGGCTGACCATAAATGCCTGGGTAAAACTAAATGAGTCTGACAATCACATGTCGATTGTACACAGAAAAGACTCCTCCGAATACGGACAATTTTATTTGGGTGTGACCAAACAGATATTCTTCAATATTAACAGCGCGAGACTTGAAGCTTACCCGGATCTGTCTTTGAAAAGAGGGGAGTGGTATATGATAACCGCTACCTTTGGAAACAATATGATGCATGTTTACCTGAATGGTGAATTGGTTTCCAGTGGCAGATATTCTGGTCGATTAGAAATGGGAAAATCTGATATTTTAATTGGAAACAATCAGGAGGGTACGGAACCTTTCAAGGGATCCATAGATGAAGTAAAGATCTATAATTATGCTGTCTCCGAGAGTGCCATTGATGAGTTCTACCAGGATAGATTCAGAGGATATAATTTGGAGGCTCAGAACTTGCTTCAGCTCTCATTTAGCGGCAGTTTTACCGATTCAAGTAGCTCGGAACTGTTAGTAAAAAGTGATGGTGGAGATTTTGCTGAAGACAGGTTGGGAAATACAGAATCGGCGTATTCTTTTGATGGAATTGATGACGCTGTTTTTATAGAAGATAGTAATGCGTCGCTGGATTCTGTTTTTAATGCTTTGAGTCTTACCGCATGGGTAAACATGAGAAGTGAAGGAGAAGATTATCCCACGAGCACCATTATTTCAAGAAAGGATGAAGAATATGACAGATACACTATTGAAATAGTTGATCATTCGATAGCAGGACATTCAGAAGATAAAATTGGAGAAAAAATCAGGTTTCAACTTGATGATGTAGAACTCACTTTCGGTGCTCCCCAAATTAAACCCGGAGAATGGTTTCATGTGGCTGCTACTTATGATGGAGAGAGAGTGCGTTTATATCTGAATGGTCAGCTTGTAAGATATGACGATTATAAAGGACTGATTACTGTATCAGACTCCGATCTTTATATTGGAAACAATGCTGAAGGAAATCAACCTTTTTATGGAGAGATAGATGAAGTGCAGATATTCAGCTACGCTCTCAGTGATAGTACCATAGCTGAAATGATAGATATAGAATTGGAATTGGCTATTTCTAACGAGCCGGAACCCAAAACAGAAATTCCTGCTGATTTTGAGTTATCCCAGAACTATCCAAATCCTTTCAATCCGACAACCAACATTCAGTTTAGCATGCCACGGGCCGGGAATGTTTCCCTTAAAGTGTATAACACACTTGGCCGGGAAGTAGCAACTTTGAGGGATGATAGGTTAAGTGCTGGTTCTCATACCGTTACTTTTGATGCCGGTAACCTTTCATCAGGAGTATATTTCTATCAGTTAAAGTATAAAGGACTGGTTATGACCAAAAAAATGTTGCTGATCAAATAAAATCTGACTTAATCATCGGAAGAATCCGCCATTCGGGTAGCCTGCCAGACAACCGCTTTCCATTTTCCGTCTCGTTTCTCGAAAAAACCACTGTTCAGATAACATAAAGTATCATCGGGTGTTTCAGCTATTAACCGGAAAGTGAGGGCTGCGGTTTTACCGAAAACTTTCACATGGAGACTATCATAAGAATACTTCGGACCTGCTGATTGAGAGGTTTCAGATTCCGATTCCTGCATGCCATCCATGATCACATCCTTTCCATGGCGGGTACCTGCAGAGCCAGTGTAAACCAAGTCTTCGGCCCACAACCGGTCGTGCATTTTGGGATCATCTACATTTTCCAAAAACTCACCCAATAACTTTGTCAGCGCTTCTTTTTCCTGTTGGGGGTTCACCTGCGTGCAACTGGTTAATAAGGCAATTGATATGAGGGCTAAAAAAGTCGGTAAACTGATAAGTACTCTATTCATATGTGAATCATTTATCATTGGTGATAACCATGAATGTAATAAATCCATAGATCTCTCACATTCGTTCGAGATGACAGCACTACTTTTTATCAGACTCTTTTTGTCATTTTGACCAGCGGGAGAAATCTAAATAATCATGTACTAGCAGGTAAAGGGTAGAACAGCTTTTCATTTCTTGATTAAAAACCTAAACAAAGTATATTCAATGAAATTCTAATACATAGTTAATGATATGCTTAAAATTGGATTGATAGTATTTTTTGGGTTCGTACAAATGGGGCAACCGCAAATTTCTGAGGATAGCATTGATCTAAAAGATATTTTAAGGGAAGAGCAAGTTGAAAATCGACTTCTTGAACAAGAGGTAAGTCTAATGAAAGATCATGTTAAAGAAGTAAGGAATACAGTATGGTTTAGCTTGGGAGGAGTTGTTGGACTTGTCTTAATATTTGCTGGAGCAAATTGGCTTACTCAGAATAATTTATTTAAGAATGAAAAGAAAAGGATTGTTCAAGAATTTGATAATAAGTTAATAGAGCTAGAAAACAAATATAATAAAGAGCTATCAGAGGAGGTCACAAAGTTGAAAGAAATGATTAGTGATAAAATATCAAATCTTGACAAATTCACTAGATCAAAAACTGAGGATTTGGCACTCACTTTGTCGGATGTGAGCAGATATCAAAGTAGAATTAGTTATAGAAATGGAGAATTTGAAGCTTCATTAAAGCATCTTGTTCAATCAATGTTAAGTCAAGCTATCCATGATGTGGAATACTCAACCATAGAAAATGATTTAGATGTTTTTGAAGAAGTTTTAAATAATGCTGAAAGTTTAACTGTTGATGGAAAGGATACATTAATAGAAGCATTGGACTTTATAAATGAAAAAACAAGGAAAGAGTTTGATGAAAAAAGCCAAGAATTGATAAGTAAAATTAATTCTATTTCATAAAAAAGAAGCCCCGATCAAGAGGCTTCTTCTATTGTTAGCAATCTATAGCTTGAATGAAGCTATATTCCAGTAAAATTCAATGGTTCATAGAGATACCATTCCCATGGCATCGGGGGTGAACCGCTTCAATGGCAACTCCTTAATCCATGATTTTTCGGAGGAAAGCCGGCTGGTCGGTGTCATCCTTGCGGATGCGTTCCGTGCGGCTCTGGAATGGCGCGATGTTGTCCTGCGCATCATTCTTTTGCTCCTCTTCATCAGGGACTTCAATGCTATCTTCCTGTTTGCGAACGTTTAGATCTCGACGCAGGTAAGATGGAGTGTCTAATTTTTTAAGGTTGTTTTCGCCTTTGTAGTAATCACCGGTACCACGCTGAAAGCGATTGGGTACATCGGGTTTCTTACTGTTGGTCTGCATGTTAGCCTGAGCATTTTCAGCTGCTTTATTCAGCGAGCTCTTATCATTGCTGGCTACTTTCGCAGTGGTTCGGTCTTCGGCTAGATCAAATCCGGTGGCTATAACAGTCACGCGGATGTCTTCACCGAAGTTCTCATCCAATACGGTACCGAGTATGATTTCAGCATTTTCACCGGCCTCATCATGGATGATATTGGTAGCAGTGGTAGTTTCGCGCATTCCAAGGTTGGAACCGGCCGAAATGTTTACCAGCACGTTGCGTGCTCCACGGATGCTTACTCCATCCAACAGCGGAGAGTTGATCGCAGCACGAGCGGCTTTCTCTGCACGGTCGGCACCTTCAGCAGTAGCCGATCCCATAATGGCAGCTCCACCATCGCTCATAGTTGTGCGAACGTCAGCAAAGTCAAGGTTAATCAGACCCGGCATCAGGATAAGATCACTGATACCCCGCGTTGCGTTGTAGAGCACTTCGTTCGCCATCGCAAAAGCATCCATAAGGGATGTGTTTTCATCAGCAATGTCAAGGAGTCGCTCATTCGGAATCACTATTACCGTATCACAATTTTTCTTCAGTTCGGTGATGCCTTCCAGGGCATATTTCTTCCGAACTTTACCCTCACATTCAAAGGGGGTGGTTACAATACCGACGGTAAGGATGCCACGGCGCTTGGCGATGCCTGCAACCACGGGAGCTCCCCCGGTTCCGGTTCCACCGCCCATTCCGGCCGTCACAAATACCATATCGGCATTTTCGATAGATTCTTCAATTTCATGGCGATTTTCTTCTACCGCTTCACGACCTATTTCGGGACGTGCTCCGGCTCCAAGGCCATTGGTAAGGGCTGAACCCACCTGAACCTTGATGTCTGCCATGCTGTTTTTTAAGGCCTGTGCATCGGTGTTCAGAGCAATATACTCCACACTTTCAAGGCCCATGTTTATCATATTGTTTATGGCGTTACCGCCACCGCCGCCTACGCCGATCACTTTGATCTTGGCGTTTTCCTGGCTCTGTTCGTCAAAAAAGAAACGTGAATTGTTAGCCATTGTTAACTCCTATTTGAGTTGTTGTATTTTACTGGATTGTTATTGTTGTAGATGATTGCTGCAGGAAACGAGTCGTCATTGCGAGAAATGAGCCTTGCGAATGCCGAAGCAATCTTCCTGATCCACTGGGGAATTTTTTAAAGGAAGATTGCGTCGTCGCAAGGATTTCGAGCCAAATTTTGTACATAGTTGGCTCCTCGCAATGACAATCTTTATTTACTTCTGTTTCCATAGCGTTTTTGATTGCTGATTTTACTTCTAAAGCTCTTTGAACCAACTTTTCATGCGCTCAGTGATTTTTTGCATCACCTGCTCAACATTGGTTCCTTTTGATGATGATGGCATCATCGTTTGGTTGTTCGCGGTTCCTGAACGAAGGGCATGCATCACCAGACCTACACCGGTAGCGTAAATCGGGCTGTTCACTTCTTCTTTCAGTCCACCTGTGATGCCTAATGGAATTCCCACTTTGGCATCCAGTCCTAATATTTCGTTTGCAAGGGGACATACATTCTTCACAAGCGATCCGCCGCCGGTAATAACGACGCCGGCACTCATGGAGTCAGCATATCCGCTGCGTTTGATTTCAATTCCCACGATCTCCAGAATTTCTTCCATCCGAGCCTGAACAATCTTAGCGAGAATACTCTTGGTAATTTCTTTGGGAGGTCGTCCCGCAATGCCGGGTACCGTTATGACTTCATCCTCTTCGATCAGATCAGCATAACTTTCGCCGTGCTTGCGTTTCAGGGTTTCGGCCTGATCGTCAAGCACGCTGAGCCCGAGACGAATGTCGTCGGTTACTTTTTGTCCGGCGATGGCAATTACCGCCGTGTGGCGGATCGTGTTATCCTGGAAGATGGCTACGTCAGTTGTTCCACCTCCGATATCCACCAGTACCACACCGGCTTCTTTTTCCTCTTCATCCAATACGGAGTAAGAGGAAGCCAGCGGTTCTAAAATGATGTCGGCAACCTGGTATCCGGCGCGTTCCACACAGCGATAGATATTTTTGGCCGCTGATACCAGTCCGGTTATGATGTGAACTTCGGCTTCCATACGCATGCCGCTCATTCCCACCGGATCACTGATTCCATCTTGTCCGTCCACCACAAATTCTTGTGGAATCACGTGCAGAATCTGCTGGTCAGTCGGAAGCATGATGCGCTGGCAGTCTTCAAGAAGACGCTCCACATCTTTAGCTGTAATTTCATTGTCTTTGTTGTTGATGGTGATCACACCTTTGCTTCGCATGCTGCGGATATGATCGCCGGCAATACCCACATTAACCGAATTTACCTGGATACCGGAAGCCAGTTCAGCCTGGGCAATGGCATCTTTGATAGCATTTACGGTTTTGTCGATGTTTACCACCACTCCCCGGTTCAGGCCATCGCTTTGAGCTTTGCCTACCCCAAGAATATGAATTCGTTCCTGTTCATCGATTGAAGCTACGATTGCGCAAATTTTAGTAGTCCCGATATCGAGACCTACCATGATGTTTTCATGTTCTTCCATGACGATCCGCTGTGTTTTTGTTGATTGCTAAGTTTCTTTTCTGGGTTGATGGCGAAGCCAAGTCAGAGTAAAAGTCTGATACAGAATCTTTCTTCAGTAATCCTTTGTCCGGTTCTGTTAGCAGTGTATTCAAAAGACTTCCTGCCTGCTTTATCCGTTCCGCCCGCTCTGTATCGGAACGATTGGATGATTCTTCTTTCAGCATAGAATATCCCTGGATATCTGCAAACGATATATGGTTAAAATCAAATTTCACGGGTCACCACCTGATTTGTAAACCGGAGATCAACTTGTCGCATCGATTGGATGCCTTTTACCCGAATTACATCCGTATAAAAGGCTTTCCAGTTCTCCAGTTTGGTTTGAAAGTCATTTCGACCGAATAGTAGCTTTACTCCATTTTCATGACTTAAGGCTACCACGCCGTCGTTTTCATCATATACCACCTCACTTATGGTGGTCCATCCAAAGCCATCGATTTTAGCTCGCATCAAAAAGTCTCGTACCTGTGCAAATTCTTCGGTTTTAATGGTATCAGTGGATGTTGCGCTATATCCATACAGAAGTGGTACATCCTGTGTTTTACCTTCCAAAATGGGTAATCGAACACCCTCTGCATCTACGTAAATCCGGTCTGCTCCATTAACCAAAAGCGCAATAGGTTGCCGTTCAGCTACATTCAATCTCAAGTCTCCGCTGGGCTCGATGTATGGTTTCACTGAACGCACGTAGTCAAGCTTTTCGACTCTTTGAACAACTGCATACAGATTCAAACTATCTGGCTTTACACCCAAAGGTATATTTGCCGCCTGCTTCACCTGCTCATAGTCGGTGTAGTACAAGCTGTTTACCTGCACATCCTGCACGGTCACATTCTTGTTCCAATAGAGCGCAGCAAGTACAGCAACTCCAGTTACCATCAATACAGTGGTAATCCAGGGCAGTAAACTTTTATTTGAACCTTGATTGCTCAACTACCTGGCTTTTGGTTTGAATTTTCCTGATTTCAATGCTTCAACGAACTCTTCGCCAAAGCGGTAAATATCACCGGCACCCATCGTAATGATGATATCACCGGGTTCTGCAATTTCTTTCAGCGTTTTGGTGACATCCTCTTTGTTCTCCACGTACATCACATTCTTATGCCCATACTGTTCGGCCGTATCTGCAATCAATTTCCCGGTTACGCCTTCGATTGGTTTTTCGCGGGAAGGATACACGTCGGTCACAATCAGCATCTCTGCGTCAAAGAATGAGAGTCCAAATTCCTTATATAAATCCTGGGTACGTGAGTACAAGTGCGGCTGAAAAACAGCAACTACCCGGCGATCGGGCCAACCTTTGTTTGCTGCCTGTAAAGTTGCATGAACTTCGGTTGGGTGATGGGCATAGTCATCAATCACCATACAGCCGTTGTCATATTTCAGCTGGAAGCGGCGGAATACTCCTTCAAATCGCTCCAGACCTTTTTTAATCAGTTTAAAATCAATATCTAGCTCGAGTCCGGTTGCAATTGCAGCTAAAGCATTTTTTACGTTATGCTCGCCAGGTGCTTTCAGTGTAATCACGCCGAGCTTTTCACCTTCCCAAATCACGGAGAAGGTGCTTGTAAAGGCATCCGCTCTGATATCAGTCGCGCGGAGTTGAGCTTGCGGAGTTAATCCATAGGTAATAACCCGCTTCTCTAGTTCAGGGAGAATGCTTCGGACGTTCGAATCATCCAAACAGACGATAACCGCTCCGTAAAAGGGCACTTTGTTGGCATAATCAATGAACGCCTGCTTTACATCTTCCAGGTCATCATAGATGTCGAGATGTTCGGCCTCAATATTCGTAATTATCGCAAGGGAAGGAGAAAGTCGGAGGAAGGTGCGGTCGAACTCGTCGGCTTCAACAACAATTAAATCTCCTTTACCAACAACGGCATTCGTTTTATCAAAACTGTGAACTTTACCGCCTACAATAATAGTCGGATCGTAATTTCCATCCTGGGTAACATGACCCACCATAGTCGTGGTTGTTGTCTTGCCATGCGTGCCGGCTACACCAATACCGAACTTCATTTTCATCAGCTCGGCCAGCATTTCCGCCCGTTTGATAGTCGGAATGCGCTCTTCAATAGCCGCTTTGGTTTCTACATTCTCATCGGCTTTAACGGCGCTGGTGTAAACAACTACATCAGCCCCGTCAATGTATTCAGCCTTATGGCCTTTGTGAACCGTAGCACCGAGTTCCTGCAGACGTTTGGTAGTTTCGGTTACCGCACCGTCCGAGCCGGTTACCTTATATCCGCGCTGCAACAATATTTCGGCCATCCCGCTCATACCAATGCCACCTATACCCACCATGTGGATATGTTTTGTGCGGCCAAATACGGGTTGTGTTTCGATGCGTTTTTCCACTACTGCGTTCTTATAACTTTGATTTTGCAATTTCTAAAATTTCCTTGGCAATCAGCTTGGCTGCATCGGGTTTTGCCAAATTCAATGCAGCCTGATTCATACGTTTCAGGTTTTCCTGATCAAAGATCAGCTGCTCCACCAGTTCGGTCATGGTCTCTTTCATAGCATTATCCTCCAACAGTTTGGATGCACCTGCATCTACCATTGCTTTAGCGTTTTGTGTCTGGTGATCTCCGGCAACATTAGGAGAGGGGACCAATACACTTGGTTTTCCCGTTAGCATTAATTCCGAGCACGAACTGGCACCGGCACGACTAATTACCAAGTCTGCTGCTGCATAAGCTTCCGCCATGTTGTCCAGGAAAGCAGTGAGCCGCAGGTTGTCTAATTTCTTTTCGTTGATTTCGGTAGAGAGTTCATCATAATACCGTGCTCCACACTGCCAGATAATTTGTAGTCCGGCATGGTTGTGAAGCTGTTCAATATTGGCTTTCATCGCCTCATTGATGGTTTTTGCTCCACCGCTACCACCCATTACCAGCAACACCGGTTTGCTGTCGTCAAAGCCAAAAGACTGTAATGCTTTGGATTTATCAGCACCGGTCAAAGTGGCGCGGGTTGGGTTGCCTGTGATCTCCGTTTTTTCTTCGGGGAGATAACGATCGGCTTCCTTGAAAGCGGTAAATATTTTAGTTGCAAACTTCGCCAGTAATCGATTCGTAACTCCGGGAAAGCTGTTTTGCTCTTGGATTACAATGGGGATTCCTTTTTTCCCAGCTACCCATCCAACCGGACCGGCTACATATCCCCCACAGGAAACCACCACATGTGGTTTGTAGCCCGATAAAATTCTCAGGCTTTGCATCAGGCTGGTCATCAGTTTCACCGGGAATAGTAAATTTTTCAGGGTGAACCGACGGTGAAAACCACTGATCCATACATTTCTGATATCGTAGCCTGCTTTGGGAACGGCCTGCCATTCCATGTGGTCTTTGGTTCCTACAAAAAGGATTTTCGTATCAGCTTGTTCTTTCTTCAGGGCATCTGCGATAGCAATGGCCGGATACACGTGTCCGCCTGTACCGCCGGCTGCCAATAAAATACGTGGGTTCTTATCCATAGAATAAGGTCCTCCGGTCCCGGTTAT
Source organism: Gracilimonas sp. (assembly GCF_040218225.1). NCBI lineage: Bacteria > Pseudomonadati > Balneolota > Balneolia > Balneolales > Balneolaceae > Gracilimonas > Gracilimonas sp. The sequence continues at coordinate 142,041 of NZ_JAVJQO010000003.1, read as the reverse complement.
GTTTCGAGATATTGAGGAGGATTCCTACCATCAGTCCGGCAAAAAGCATACTGGTTCCGCCATAACTCACAAAAGGCATGGGGAGTCCCGTTACCGGAAGGATGCCACTGGCAACCCCGGCGTTCACAAATCCATAAAAAACGATAGTCAGCGTACAGGCCACGGCCAATAATGATCCCAGGTGGTCTTCCGCATTCCGGGCGATAAATACGATGCCCCGGAATAAAATCAGTGTGAAAATGAAAATGAGTGACATCGCTCCAATCAGTCCATATTCTTCGGCGATAATCGCAAAAATAAAATCGTTGTATGGAGCAGGGAGGAAGTCGCGCTGTGAGCTTTTCCCAATACCAACACCCATAAGTTCACCTTTGGCAATGGCAATATGAGCTTGTTGAGCCTGGTATCCGCTGCCTTGAATAATATGCTCGCTTGGAATCTCTTTAATCTGATTCAGGTACTGTTCAATTCTATCCTGACGGTTTGTGGATTGCCCAAGAAGTAAGGCTCCGCCTAAAATCCCGATGGCAACTAACGAGCCTAGCTGAATTACGCTTACTCTTCCTACAAACATTATCACCAGACAAATACCCATCAGGATGGCGGCGCTACTAAAATCTTCGATGCCAATCAGTCCACAGGTTAAAATGACCCAAAACATGATAGGCAGGAAGGTTTTCTTAAAATCTTTGATGTATTCCTGCTTTTCACTTAGTAAAACGCAAACGTGAATCATTAACGCGACGGTGGCAACCATCGACGGTTGGAAAGAAAATCCGCCTACATTCAGCCAGCGTTTGGCTCCAAATTGTTCGGTTCCAAAAGCGAGAACAGCCAGTAGTAAAATCAGGCTTACAACCATTCCAATTCGGCTAAACTTGGCAATGGTGTGATAATTCATCTTTGAGGCAATCAGCATTACAAAGAATGCGATTCCAAGCTTTACCAGATGACCAATAATCAACGTTCCGGCCGTGGTAGATTTGGTTTCCGCAAAAAACGCGATAGACGAATACACCGCCAGCATTCCGAACGTCATCAGGATCACAACCGACATCAACAGGTACCGATCGCTGCCTTGCTTGCGCGTATCGATATCCTCAGCAGAAGTGCCGATGATGTTGGAAATATTGCTATGTGGACTCGTGTATATCACTTTGTATTATATCCGAAATTACAAGCACCAAGTGCTAAAGCTCCCGCAAAACCGACACTCGTCATTGCGAGGAGCCCGCTCTGTACTATTCGATTTAAAAATTCTTTCGACGTGGCAATCCCCTTGAACTGTTTAAGAGCTTGAAACGGGGAGATTGCTTCGTCGTTTAACATGGTCATCTTAATCTTGCTAAATAAACTCCTCGCAATGACGGGTATTGGTAACATATGTGATAGCATTTTGGTCATTGAAATTTGGAGCTTGGTATTTAAAGTTTGTTTACTTCTTCTTTGAAAATTTTACCGCGGTGCTCGTAGCTGTCAAACATGTCAAAAGAGGCGCAGGCCGGGCTTAGAAGAACGACTTCACCCCGTTTGGCTACTTTCTTTGCAGCTCTTACAGCACCGCCCATGGTTTCAACCCGAACAAAGTTGGGTGCTACTTTCCCGAGTTGTTCTTCCACCCGGTCTTTGGATTCACCTATGGCGATAATGGTGTGAACTTTCTCGCGAATTTGTGCTTCCAGCTCGCTATAGTCATTTCCTTTGTCGCGACCACCAAGTATCAGAGTAACCGGAACATGGAAGCTGTCTAAGGCAAACCAAACCGCATTCACATTGGTGGCTTTACTGTCGTTAATGTATTTCACGCCTTCCACTTCGCGAGCCATCTCCAGGCGATGTTCAACACCGGTGAAGCTTTTCAGGCTCTCGCGAATCGCTTCATTTTTAATTTCAGCCGCACGGGCTGCCAATGCGGTGGCAAGTCCATTACTCAGGTTGTGCTTGCCACGTAGTCCTATTTCTTCTACTGACATAAGGGGTTCTTCTTTATTGTTGAATTTGAAGATGATATGATTGTCGCGAACAAAAGCTCCTTCCGGTACTTCCTTCTCATTCGAGAAAGCCCAAAGTTGTGGAGCCGATTGCTTTTGCTTTAGCTGTTCAACATGTTTTTGGATGATGGGGTCATCATAATTAAAGATGAACCGGTCATCCGCCGTCTGATTTTCTGTAATTCTGAATTTTGCTGCAGCATAGGCTTCAAGACTATACTGATAGCGATTCAGGTGGTCGGGAGTAATGTTCAGAATCATACTCACCGCCGGTTTAAAGTCTTTGATATGATCCAGTTGAAAACTGCTGATTTCGAGCAGGAAGTCGCCCTGATTCTTGTCAATCACATCGGAAAAGGCCACGCCGATATTTCCGGCTAGTGCATGTTCACGTTTTGCGGTTTCCCAAACATGATCCAGCCAGTTTGCAACGGTTGTTTTTCCATTGCTCCCGGTAACAGCAATAACATTCTGATCGGTAAACCAGCTTGCCGCTTCTATTTCGGAATACACTTTCTTCCCTTTATTCAGGTAATACTGAATGATAGGGGCTTCAGTTGGTACTCCCGGACTGACTACCACAAAATCAGCTTGTCTGGCTTTTTCAGTGTGTCCGTTTTCCTCAAAAGGAATACCTGATGCTGACAATTTCTTTTTGGCTTCATCGGAAATCTTCCCGTAATCAGACACAAAAATATCCGCCCCTTTTTTATGAAGGAGTAGAGCAGAGGCAATACCACTTCGGGCAGCGCCAATCACAACGATATGTTGGTCTTTAACTTCTCTCATCGGATTTTGAGCGTTAACAAGCTTAGAATTCCCAGTAAAACGGTGATAATCCAGAACCGAACCACTATTTTCTGTTCAGGCCATCCTTTCTTCTCATAATGGTGATGGATGGGAGTCATTAAGAAGACCCGCCGGCCTTCCCCATATTTTCTTTTTGTGTATTTGAACCAGGTTGTTTGAATGATCACCGAAAGCGTTTCAATAAAAAAGATGCCGCAAATGAATGGGAGTAATAATTCTTTGTGAAGCATCAGGGCAACAGCTCCAAAGGCGCCTCCAAGGGCAAGTGAGCCAGTGTCGCCCATAAAAACAGAAGCCGGATTCGTGTTATACCACAGAAAACCTATACAGGCTCCAATCAGCGAAGCAGCAAAAATGGTGAGCTCACCGGCTCCCGGCAGGTACATAATGTCTAGGAATCCGGAGAAGTCAACCCGGCCGGACACGTAAGCAAAAATGGCGAATACAATTCCACAAATGGCGGATGTTCCGGCGGCAAGTCCGTCAAGTCCGTCGGTTAAATTGGTTGCGTTACTTACGGCTGTAATCACAAAAACAGCTACCCCGAGATAAATCATCCAGCCTAAGGTTTCACCGAAATAGGCATAATCGATGTTTACGTTCTTCAGAAAGGGGACCGTAGATAGTGAATTAAAGGTCTCAAAATCAGGATGGAAGTATAGTACGGCACCCACCACCAAGCCAACAATTACTTGCCCGGCAATTTTGAACCAACCAGCCAATCCGCTTTTATCTTTCTTGACGACTTTAATGTAGTCGTCTATAAACCCAACGATTCCCAGGGCCAGAACCACGAATACGATCAGCCAGCTGTAGATGCTTTCCATTTTCATCCACAGGAGGGCAGGGATTACGATTGCAAGAATGATGATTACACCACCCATGGTTGGGGTTTCGCCTTTTGCAAGGTGGCTGTCCAGTCCAATGTCGTCCCGAATCACTTCCCGCAGCTGTAGTTTACTTAACCAGTGGATGATTTTCTTACCAACAAACAGGCTAATCAACAGGGAGGTTACCGCTGCCAAGGCTGTTCGGGTTGAGATGAAAGCCACGGCTCCGGTACCGGGTACATCATAAGTAGCATCAAGCCAGGTGAAAAGTTCGTGCAGCATCAGTTTCCTCCCTTCGCTTTAGCGGTTAGAAACTCACGGGCAATTTCCCGGTCATCAAAGTGAAGACGTTGGCCATTTACTTCCTGATAATCCTCATGGCCTTTACCGGCAATCAGAATGATTTCATTTCCGGAAGCATCTTCAATAGCTTTTTGAATAGCCTCTTTTCGGTCAGTGATGCTTTTCACGTTATCAAGCACTTCAAATCCGTCCAGTATATCTGCGATGATTAAATCTGGGTTTTCCGTTCGGGGATTGTCACTCGTTACAATAATTTTGTCAGCAAATTCGGCTGCAGCTTGAGCCATTTTAGGACGTTTGCTTGAATCACGGTCTCCGCCGGCACCAAAAATAACGGTAAGTGTTTGGTTAGCTTCTTTCACAGAAGAAAGGGTAGAGCAAACATTTTCTAAAGCATCCGGCGTATGGGCATAGTCTACAATTACAACCGGAAGGTTCTCTCCGTCAATGGTTACCGGTTCCATGCGCCCGGCAGCACCTTTGGCGTCACTCAAAGCTTTAATAACTTCTTTAGCATCCAACCCAAGTGCTTTGCAGATCAAAAATGCTTCTCCCACATTATAGGCGTTGAAAGTTCCCATTAATGGGCTTTCAATTTTTTCTCCATTAACCACAATGGTGATGCCATCAGGAGAATTCTTGAGGATGTGAGAGGTATCATTCTTAAAACTAAGCAGCGATTTCTGTGCTTTACAGTCTTTTAGCATGAAGTTTCCCTGCACATCATCTGTATTTACAACAGCTGTTGATGATTCAGGGAGGTGATCGAATAAAATTTTCTTGGCCTTGGCGTATTCATCCAGAGTTTCATGATAGTCGAGATGATCCTGACTCAGGTTTGTGAAGGCTGCCACATCAAATTCAAAACCGGCTACCCGATCCTGGTGCAGGGCATGTGAGGAAACTTCCATCACTAAGTATTCTGAACCGGCCTCTACCATGGTTTTCATATCGTTAGCCAGTTCAATCGGGTCGGAAGTAGTTAGCTTACTGTCAAAAACCTCTTCTAAAATTCGCTTGCTAACCGTTCCCAACAGGGATGTTTTTTCTCCGCAGGCGCATAATACCTGATAAACCAATGTGGCTGTGGTTGTTTTTCCATTGGTTCCGGTTATACCTATAACTCTAAGCTGTTCGCCCGGGTTACCGGCAAAAGCCTGGGCAATAGGTCCGGCTAGTTTCTGAGTGTTTTCAACTTCAATAACACATACATCTTCTTCAGTGTAGTAGGATTCCTCACAGATGATGACTTTGGCTCCACGGCCAATAGCATCTTCCAAAAACATATGTCCGTCAACCTGGGTGCCACGGATAGCGATAAAGACCGAACCTTCCTGCACCTCACGGGAATCGATGGCGAACGTAGTTATCTCACCATCAAAATCTTTGTTTGTGACGTGCAGCGGGTTACAAATTTCTATGAGTTTATCTATCGTCAATTATCGCTTTTCGGTTTGAGTGAGCAATTCCAGTGATTTCGCTTTACCGCGAATCGTAACGCTATATCCTTTTCTAAGGTGTTCTCCCTTTTTAGGATACTGAGCAAATACGGTTCCTGAGCCAATGATCTCGGTTTCGAGTCCACGCTCTGTAAGTAGGTTAGTAGCCTGGCGCATGTTCATGCCAATCAGGTCGGGAATCTCAGCATATCCATCTTTAACTTTTGCACTATCAGAAGCGGCATAAGTTTCCGACAGCGTAAGAGAAATTTCCTGTCCGATATTGATTTCGGTTCCGGCTTCAGGGGTTTGCTTAGTGATGTATCCTGATTTACCGGAAACTTCATAAGGGATGTTCAGGTCTGCCAGTAATTGAGTAGCCTGGTTTTTATTGAGTCCTTTAAGGAATGGCACCTGTACAAATTGAGTTGTTTCCTCTTCGCTGGCTTTCATGTTTTGTTGAATGTCACTATCAAGTCCGGCAATGCGTTTAGCAACATTTTGAAAAATCGGAGCTGCAGTAAACCCACCATAGCCACTTGTTTTCGGCTCATCTAACAGAATCAGGCAAACATATTGTGGATTTTCTACCGGGAAAAAGCCCACGAAGGATCCACGGTAATTATTGGTATACCGGCCATTCACAACTTTTTTGGCAGTTCCTGTTTTACCAGCTATGCGAAGTCCGGTTACCTGTGCCAGATCTCCGGTTCCTGAATCTGTGACTACACTTTCAAATATGGGATACAGTTTATCTAAAGTAGATTTTTTAGCAATACGCCTGATTTCAACCGGTTCATGTTGAGATACAACTTCTCCATTCTTGTCTTCAATTCGTTCAACCAAATATGGACGCATCATTTTTCCATTATTTGCAAAAGCAGCGTAAGCCTGAGCAATCTGTAAAGGAGTTGTTTGAATCTCATAGCCGTGTGACATCCACGGAAGCGTCACTAAACTCCATTCGTAAGGTTTGGCGAGTCTTCCTTCCACTTCACCGATTAGATCTACATTAGTACTGGAGCCAAAACCCATATTCCGGGCATACTGGTAAAATACTTCCTTGTTCATCCGCATAGCGATTTCAGCGGTAGCTACATTGGATGATTTTTGAATAACTTCCTGGAAAGTCAGGTCGCCCAATGGATCATGATCGCGTAAAACCAAATCATGGATAACCATTTCTCCATCATCTGGGGTGTCGAAAACTTCTTTAAAATTAACAACGTCTTGTTCTACTGCAGCAATTGCGGTTACCAGCTTGAAGGTAGAACCCGGCTCGATCATGTCAGAAATAGCGAAATTCCGACGGTTTTCTTCATCGTTGCTTCCGGGGTAATTGGGGTCGAAAGTAGGATAATTAGCCAGGGCTTTGATGGCTCCTGTTCTGGGATCGATGATAATGCCAGTCCCATAATTAGCCAGATGCTTTTCTACACCAGCCTGCAGTTCGTCTTCCAGGATGGCTTGTATATAGGCATCAATAGTAGTATGAAGTGAATATCCGTTGCGTGGTAATTTTTTTGGCGCACCCACGTATTCGAAAATCCGGTTAAATGGATCTCTGCGGACCTGACGGACTCCATCTTCTCCCTTGAGCTCTTCATTATAATAAGCTTCCAGCCCAATCCGGCCATTGGTTTCATGGTTTACAAATCCTAAAGTATGAGCGGCAAGCGTTCCAAAAGTGTACTTTCGGCGATAATTTTCTTCAAGGATGACACCATCCAGATCAAGTGCTTTAATCTGGTCTTTTGCCAGTACAGACAAATTAGTTTCCAATACAATGTATCTTGATCGTGCCGGAGCTGAGTTTATCTTGGTCCTGTAATAAGATGCGCCTTTATTAGTTAAAGCAGATAACTTCATAATGAGTTGATCAACCTGCTCTTTGGGTACCCCTGGCTTTCCATTAACGGTTACTTTTGGATCAAAAGCGAGTTTATAGTCCACGGCATTAGTAGCCAGCAGGGTTCCATTGGCATCATATATATTACCACGTTGTGCAGGAATCGGGATCTGATCAACAGCTTGTTTGCTCCAAAGGCTCCGTAGTTCTTCGCCTTCAAAATAATTGATGCGAATCAGCTGAAACCCTAAAGCGCATGGAATCAGGAGTATCAACCCAAGAACGATAAACATTCGGCTCAATATGGCAGTGCGTTCATCCATCAGTACTAATCCTCTTTTATGATGATGACTTTATCTGCCGGGCCGCCGTTTACGAAACCTTGTTCTTCGGCTTTGCGGTAAATCTCAGCCGGACCGATCATGCGGTCGTAGCGAAGTTTGAGCTCGTCATATTGAGCCCGTGCCCGATTGTATTCCGCCTCCAGCGTCTGAACTTCATCTAACAGGCGCTGGGTTGAGAATACATGGGTAAGATATAGCAAACCCAATGCCCCGATGATGATACTTCCTACAATCACCTTCCAGGGTTTGACCTTTGGGAGGCCAATTTTAGAGTTCGCTTTTGCAGTATGCTTTGTCCGACGTTGTTTTGGGGAGGAAGATTTGTTGTCGGGCAGAGATACTTTACGAAGGTTGGGACGGATGTCATGCTTTTTAAGTGGGGATTGCACGATCATGAGTCGCCTCCTTCTATCTTCTCGGCTATCCGAAGTTTAGCGCTTCGGGAGGCCGGGTTTACAGAAACCTCTTCTTTATTGGGGGTAATAACCTGCTTGTTGACAGGCTTTATGGGGGATATCGGGTTTCCATAAAAGTCTTTTTCCACTTTACCTTCGAAGTTACCGGCTTTGAAAAAGCGTTTAACAATACGGTCTTCGAGAGAGTGGTACGAAATAGCTACAATGCGCCCGCCGGGCTTCAAAACTTCCAGCGATTCTTCCATCACTCGCTTAAGCATATCCAATTCACGGTTCACTTCAATGCGGATACCCTGGAATACACGGGCCAGTGATTTTACTTCAAATCGTTTATTAACTACTGATGAAACCACTTTTTGAAGTTCACCGGTAGTTTCTACAGGCCGGTTTTCAATAATGGCTTTGGCTATCTGTCGGCTTTGTTTCTCTTCTCCATAATGGAAGATGACATCGCGCAGCTTTTCGTATTCATATTCATTTACCACTTGGTAAGCGGATACTCCGGAAAGATTTCCCATTCTCATATCGAGCGGGCCGTCTTCCTGGAAGCTGAATCCCCGTTCCGCTTCTTTAATCTGGTGGGTTGAAACTCCTAAATCCAAAAGGATTCCGGCTACCTGTCCGTGGATTTGGGGAGGTAGAAGTGTTGACAGGTAGCCAAAATTGCCTTTTATGGGGGAAAAACGGGAGTCATCGCCAATATTGGATGAGGCAGCTTCAAGCGCCTCATCGTCCTGGTCGATGCCGTATAGCCGTCCGTTTTCACCAAGGTGTTTTAAAATTTCTTTGGAATGGCCACCGCCTCCAAGCGTACCATCTATATACAGGCCATCCTTATCGGTGATAAGTCCTTCTACCGATTCATTTAGTAAAACCGGAATATGTTGGTGATATGTCGTCATCTCAAGCACCATCGGTTTCCGGTTCATCTCCCATCACTTGTTCAAAAATCTCTTCGAAGGCACCGTCGTCGAGTGCTTCATCAGCTTCGGCCAATTTCTCAGGATCCCATACCTCTATATACTCGCCCATTCCAAGGAATACGGCTTTTCCGTTAATCTCTGCATATTCAGTGAGGTCAGAGGGCAGGGCTATCCGGTTTTGCTTATCAAGGGACACATCTTCAGCGTAGCGCAGGAAGTTTCGTTTAGCCAGACGGCCTTTTTTTGTGAAATTATTAATACGAGATAGTTTCTCTTCTACATTCGACCACTCATCTTCGGGATATAAATAAAGACAAGGTTCCTGTCCGCGTACAATAGTGAAGCGTTCTTGTGCGGCGGGGCTTAATGATTTGCGTAACTTGGCAGGGAAGGCTACGCGGCCTTTGGCATCTATACTATGCTCGTATTGTCCTTTAAAACTTGGCACGATATCCCTGCGTGTTTTAGATTGCTTAAATTAGATCAAAAGGAGAGCAGTCCCCACTATCTCCCACTTCACCCCACAATGTACCCCAAAGTACCACTTTGTGTCAAGAGCTTTCCCTTATAAAGTTAAAACAGTGCGCGAGTGGGTTTTTTAAGTATTGAGGCAAGTTTTTTGAATCCCGAACATATCTTGTATATATGCCATTTGGGTCCGCATTCTATAGGAGCAGTCGTTGTTTAGTGCGGAAAATTCGAGGATTTAGAGCAGTTGTGGGAGAGAGTGGGAGCCTTTTTTCAGCAAGTTAAAACAGAGGACTATTTTTCAATCAAATTATATTTTTTCATAACCTTTAAAACCTCTGCAATAGGAAGAGCCTGTTGAGTATGTCCGCGATTCCCGGTAACTGTAGTTGCCATGAACAAGGAATTCAGTATGGCTTCTTCGGTAGCTTCAACTGCAGCAAGAAAAAGAGGAGTGGTAGCAGCGTTTTCAAGTTCAGTATAGGTTTGGGTTGAACCGTTTTTCCTTGTGTCGATACGTACGTCTTCACTGGTTGAAAAAGCGATTACGTAATCACCACTTCCATTGGAAGCAAATCCTCCTACCCGTGCAATTCCAAGCAATGCTCTTTTTGCCAGTCGCTCTAAATTTCTGGAAAGGAGGGGAGCATCGGTAGCCACTATTATCATTATAGAACCATCCACATCATAAGGAATATCACTGGCCATGTAATGATTTTTAAGCTCCTCCCCAACCGGTGCTCCGTTAATGGTTAACACGCCTCCAAAATTGGACTGAACCAAAACCCCGACAGTATAACCTCCAAATTTTTTGGGAAGTTGCCGGGAGGAAGTCCCAATTCCACCTTTAAATCCCAGAGCCGAAGTTCCGGTTCCGGCGCCAACGCTCCCTTCCGCTACGGTTCCTGATTTTGCACTTTCGATAGCTTTAAAAACATGATCCATGGTAACATGACGGGCACGGATGTCATTCAGCCAGCCATCATTGGTCTCTCCTACAACGGGGTTAACCGATCGTACATTTTCATTCCCTGGCTGGCGTAATACATAATCAGTGATTCCATTGGCTACGGTGTGAATGCTTAAAGTATTAGTAAGTCCGATTGGGGTTTCTATTTCTCCTAATTCCCGGATTTGTGTAAACCCTAACGCCTTCCCGAACCCATTGCCCACATAAACGGCAGCAGGAACCCTGCTTTTGAACAAGTCTCCACCATGAGGCATAATAATCGTTACCCCCGTTCGGATATGTTCTCCTTCAATAACAGTCGAATGACCTACCTGAACATCTTCTACATCTGTGATTGCATTCAACGGTCCCGGCGCTAAAATCCCGGGTTTGATACCAAGATCACGGGCCCGTTGGCGTTCCTGAGAGTAAGAAATGTTAGCAATTAAAATAAAAGCAGAGAATGCAATCAGTGTTTTCATAAGCGAAATGATTTATCGTTTCGCTTACAATAAGTCAGTTCTGTTTGTAAGTCAAAATTGAATTAGGCTGAAATAATCCCCGCAATATCAATAATATCTCCCAAAACACCTGCGGCGGTTACATCTCGCCCGGCACCAGGTCCCTGCACAATGATGGGAGAAGTGGAATACCTTTTAGTATAAATCTGAATGAGATTATCGGTTCCTTTCAAACCGCCAAGGGGAGAGTCAGCTTTTACTTCCTCAATACCAACTTCGATACCTTCAGGAGTAAACTTACCCACATAACGTAATTTTCGGTTGTTAACCATGGCCTGTGCATTTCGGCTTTTCCAGTGGCCGTCAAATTCTGGCAGGTGCTTCAGAAACTCTTCTGTTGAAAGTGAGATTAGTTTCTCAGGAACCAGTGTATCTACTCTAATTTGATTTCGTTCGAATTTGTATCCGCTGGTTCGGGCCAGAATCAGAAATTTGCGGGCCACATCTTCTCCCGAGAGATCATCCCGAGGGTCTGGTTCAGAGTAGCCGCCTTCTTTTGCGCTTTTTACAGCTTCGCTGAATGGAACTCCATTCTGTAGTTGTGTAAACAGGAAGGTCATGGTTCCGGATGCTACCCCGGTAATTTTTGTGATTTCATCACCACTGTTTAGTAAAGTCTTGATAGTACTTATAACCGGAAGTCCGGCTCCGACTGCTGTTTCGTAACGGTATTGAGCCCGGCCGGTATTATTGGCTTTAATCAAGTGATCAAAATAATCCTGACCAAATGAATTAGCCCGCTTACTTGGCGTAGCTATGTGCACACCATGATTTAGCAAGTGTTGATATTGATGAGCTACAACTTCACTTCCGGTGGCATCCACAAAAATTAAGTTGCCTTCACTTCGATTTACCAGCTCATCGGGAATCACATTCCAGTCGGTAGTTTCGCCTTCTGTTAAACGGGTATCTTTGAGAATCTCTTCAATATCGGGATGCCATTGGGTAAACTTGCTGTTGCAAACTCCAATCACGTTTAGATCATAGAGGGAGTGATCCAGTTCATGAACCAACTTGGTCAAAGTGCCTCCGACAGCACCAATCCCGGCAATGAAGAGATTTATTTTCTTTCTTTTTATAGACAATTCTTGATGAGAATCGATAGACGATTTTTTTAGTGTAAGTGTCATGGTTTTACTTCGATGAGTGAGTGATAAAATGAGTGTAGTTGAGTATTTATCTGATCAAATTCGATCAGGAAGGCGTCGTGGCCATAGGGAGATTCAAGTTCAGCAAGCTTACTGTTTGGAATCAGTCTCGCCAGCTCCTTTTGTTCATTGATTGGATAGAGTTTGTCACTTGCAAATCCTACAATTAATATGGGCTTATTCAAGTTCCCTAAAACGGTTTCAAAACTTCCCCGCCCTCTGGATATGTCATGTGTATCCATTGCTTTAGAAAGGATGATGTAGGTGTTCGCATCAAATCGATCGACCAGTTTTTCTCCCTGGTAATTCAGGTATGATTCTACCTGGTAAATATCTTTCTCGGGATGAATTTCCCTGCCAAATTTCTGCTCATAATTTTCGGGGGTGCGGTAGGTGATCATGGCCATAGCCCGAGCAGCTGAAAGACCTTTTTTGGGTGGATTTTCCTGCTTATAAAATCCGTCATTCCAGTTTTTATCGGCATAGATAGCAAGCCGTTGCGCCTGACTGATTCCAATAGCCCAGGGAGAATGCGCTTTTCCCATTGCAAATAAGGCAGCAGATTGAACGCGTTTATCCATAATAGCAAACTCAAGAGCTGTCATTCCACCCAGAGAGCCACCCACAACCAACTCAATACCGTTTATCTCAAGTTCGTTTAACAGTTTTTGGTTAAACCGCACGATATCCCGGATGGTGATTTCGGGAAAATCAGCCTGCCAGTTTTTGCCGGTTTCAGGGTTGATGCTGGTTGGGCCAGTTGATCCACAGCAACTTCCCAGAATGTTAGTGCAAATAATGAAATGCTTGTCTGGATTGATGGTTTTATCAGATCCAATCAAACCGCCAAACCAAATATCAGCATCCGGGTTTCCGGTCAAAGCATGACAAATAAAGACCACATTATCTTTGTTTTCATTGAGTGTTCCCCAGCTTCGGTAAGCAATTTTGGGATTATGCAATTCCACTCCGGATTCAGTGGTAAATGAAGTTTTAAAAGTATGTATTTCAGGTTTCGCCATTCAAATTTATGATTAAAAAAGAAAGAGACGGAATATGAATTCCGTCCCTTTTGGTTAATTACTTATATAGGTTACCTCACCAGAAACAGGAACCGGTTTTGAAATTATATCCAATACCGGGCAATTGTCGATAGAAAGATCTTTCAGCTTTTGAAGCTTAACCGGATCATTTTCTTCGGTTTCAATAAACGTTTGATAACGAACATTGGTGAATCCGGGCCTTGCATCGGAGAGATTGAAAAATCCATGTAAGTCCAAATCTCCGGATACATCCACTTTTACCGATTTCAGGTCGATACCTAGTTGACCGGCATGGGCCTTAATCACGATTTCCTGGCAAGCGGCTAAGGCTCCCAATACATATTCAACGGGATTGGGTCCCTCATTCTCGCCTCCAAGGCTTTCCGGCTCATCCGATATAAATTCAAAATCGCGAGCTTTGATTTCGGAATGAAATCCGCGCTCAAGCTTAGAATTCACAGAGAAAGTGACGGCTGCATTCCCGGCATCCTCTTTTACAGCGTTGATGACACCAGTTATGGCATCATGCAGCTTTTTTTCAGTTTCTGGTTTTGTGGTTGTTACAGTGCTCATTGGTTGTGTATTTTAGTAGTTCGAGTGATCGTTCACAGACTTTCTGTGAATGGTTGTAAGTAGAGGGAGCGAGGCCTAAACTCGCTCCCTTTTTTGTTTTGAGTAGTGGACGATTAGGCAGGTACTTTAATTTTTGCGAATGCCTTTTCGAAATCCTCGACGATGTCGTCGATATGCTCGATTCCCACTGATACGCGAATCAGGTCTCCTTTCACGCCGCTTGCCTGCTGCTCACTTTCTGTGAGCTGTTGGTGTGTGGTTGAGGCAGGATGAATAACCAATGTCTTGGCATCACCTACATTGGCCAGGTGACTGGATAGTTGTACGTTTTCAATGAAATCACGCGCTGCATCATATCCGCCTTTCACGCCAAAGGTAAATACAGAACCGAAATGGCCTTCTTTAAGATATTTCTTCGCACGCTCGTGATAATCATGCTCAGGCAAGCCGGTAAAATTAATCCAGTCAACTGCCTCGTGATCTTTCAGCCAGTTAGCCAGTTTTATAGCATTTTCATTGTGGCGTTCAACTCGCAGGGATAGAGTTTCTAATCCCTGAAGTAACAGGAAGCTGTTGAATGGGGATTGAGCCGGACCAAAATCACGAAGCCCTTCAACCCGTGCACGGATGGCAAAAGCAATGTTGCCAAAAGGACCGTCTTCGCCGAATACTTCCCAGAAATTTAGACCATGGTAGGAAGGAGATGGTTCACTGAAGCCAGGAAATTTTCCATTGCCCCAATTGAAGTTACCCCCGTCTACAATTACACCTCCGATGGATGTTCCATGTCCGCCAATCCACTTGGTGGCAGAAGCCGTTACTACATTGGCTCCGTGCTTCAGCGGTTGAACGAGAGCTCCGCCAGCGCCAAAGGTGTTGTCTACTACAAGTGGGATATTGTTTTCCTTGGCCAGGGCAGACAATCCTTCAAAATCAGCCACGTTTCCACGTGGGTTACCGATGGATTCCACATAAATGGCTTTGGTATTTTCATCGATGTGCTTAGCAAAAGCTTCTACAGTGTCTTCTTCAGCAAAATGTACATCGATACCTAAGCGGGGGAGTGATACTTTGAATTGATTGTACGTTCCGCCGTAGAGATTCTGAGTAGCTACGATATTATCGCCAGCTTGGGCAAGGTTTGTAATTGCCAAAAACTGTGCGGCCTGCCCGGAAGCTGTAGCCAATGCAGCTGTTCCGCCCTCAAGAGCAGCCAGCCTGTTTTCGAAAACATCATTGGTTGGGTTCATGATCCGGGTATAAATATTGCCGAATTCACGAAGGGCAAAAAGGTTAGCTGCGTGCTCTGTGTCATCAAAGTTAAAAGAAGTAGTTTGATAAATAGGCACAGCTCTTGATCCGGTTGCCGGATCAGGTTCCTGTCCTGCGTGAAGTTGCAGGGTTTCAAACTTATAGTCGCGTTGTTCTTTTTCGTTACTCATGGTTAGTTGGTTTTTCGAGTGAGTGTTGTTGAGTTTATTGTTTTAGAAATTTATATAAGTCCGTCATTGAGAGAGATTCAACGACCAGCGGGAGTAAATCTCGTGGCAATCTCCTGGAAACGAAATCCTAAACTTATTCAGAGAGATTGCTTTGTAGTTAAACAGAAAGCTGGAATTCAAAATCATAGCTCCTCGTGATGACGATATGTTTGTTACAGAGTCCATTAGTTGGTTTCTTTTTTAGGTCGGATCAAAAACTGATGATCGACCTTGATACATCGTTTTTGGACGTATTGAATCCCTTTTTCTTCTACTTTCTTGCGTATTTCAGGATGATCGCCCGTTCCCAGTTGTAGCCAGATTACTTTTGGATTGATCTTAAGTGCTTCATCAACTACTTCCGGGATATCCTCCGGTCGGCGAAATACATCAACTACATCTACCGGGAAAGGGATACTTGCCAAATCGGGATAGCTTTTTTCACCCAGAATCTCATCGGCTCCGGGATTTACAGGGACAATTTGATATCCTGCTTCTTTTAGATAGCGGGCCACATACTGGCTATCGCGATGCCGGTTTCTGGAAATTCCGACCATGGCAATAGTTTTGACTTCATCCAGAAGTTCTTCCACCTCGTCGGTTTCTTTTGAGAGCTCTTTATCGGCCCTCATCTTTTTTAAATACCAGTCGTTATATGTTTTTCGCATGTTATCTAATTCAAAAAATCTAAATCAATTTGTCATCGCGAGGAGTATCTTTGTTTTATTATGGCTTCTTTTCTTTCCGACGATGCGATCTCCCTGAACTATTTGGAATCTCTTTTCAGGGAGATTGCTTCGTCGTTGTATTTCCGAAGTCTGAATTCAACGTTTGGGCTCCTCGCAATGACAGCCCTAAGCGGATCAAAATTCATTAAAACAAAAAAAGCCTCTTTCAGAGATGAATCCGAAAGAGGCTTTTAATATCAAAACCAATATCTGTTCGAACTCATCTTTTCCCCGGATCTTTACAGACCGGAGACAGGATGTAGCACCTTTCATCCCACATAACAAAATTATGTGCGACGCGGTTGCCAAGGCTTCAAAGGACCTGATCCCTCCACCTTTCGTAATGAGAATGCAACTATTGTAAAAGAACGAACGAAACTTAATCCAACAAAAAAGCCCTTCTGAGTTGCATTCAAAAGGGCTTATCTAAAATCTTTTCTTTATATCATCGCCCTTATGTCTGCGTCATGCACATACACATGCAACACATCATTGGACAAGAGCTGATAATATTTTGTTGAGTTAATTTCATTGCCCTAATGTTAAGGGTAGATAACGGAAGGCGCAAATTATTTTTTGATGGAACAGGGATGACACTGATATTACGGGTTGGCACAGATTTTAAATGGTTATTCTTTTTTGAACTTAACGCAGCTTTAAAAATCTTTTCAATCTCAAATAAACTAAAATCTTTAAAGCGATTTTTTTAGATAATTAAATCTTAAATAAGGGCTAAGGAGAGTGTGAAATGCATAAGAATTTATCAGGATAACCATTTAATGAAAATACGCCAATTTAATGAAAATACGCCAATCCGCGTCGTCCGTGTTCCATATCAATATCCCAGGTTTCGAACCCAGCCTTCTTTCTCTCTCCACTTTTCGCGGACCTTCACATGAAGCTCTAAATACACCTGCTTACCAATAAACTCTTCAATCGACTTTCGGGCTTCAATTCCCAGTTCCTTAATAGCAGAACCACCTTTCCCAATCAGCATGCCTTTTTGTGATTTTTGGTTAACAATGATGTCGGCATGGATACGATCGAGGTCGACTTCCGCATCATAAGAAACAACTTCTACTGTGCAGGAATACGGAATTTCCTGGTGAAATTGCAGGAATATTTGCTCGCGAATGAGCTCAGAAACAAAGAAACGAACAGGGTGTTCACTCAGGTCTTCTTTGGGGTAGAAGGGAGGTCCGGGCAATAATCCTTTTTTAATTTCTTCCATCAGTTCAGTCACTCCGGTTCCCATGGTAGCTGAGGTATAATGAACAGATCGGATTTTCATTTTCGATTCCAACTCAGCAACAGATTTTTCAGCCTTATCCTGATTCGCTACGTCCATTTTATTTACTACCAAATAAATCGGCTTGTTAATGGACTTGATGAGATTCACGACATCATCAGGGGGATGAGTATCCATAGGATCATGAATGAACAAAATAAGATCGGCATCTGAACGGGCTCGCTCCACCGTTTTCATCATGGCTTTTTGGAGCTCATACTTTGGGCTAATGACTCCCGGTGTATCAAGAAAAACAATCTGGGAGTTCTCATCTGAAAAAATTCCCACAATCTGGTGTCTGGTGGTCTGAGCCTTATGTGTGGTAATAGAAATCTTGGCACCCAGAATGTTATTCATCAAGGTAGACTTTCCTGCATTCGGCTTACCAATGATGGCTACATATCCGGATTTGTGGGGTTTGGTTTCTTCTGTCATATACTTATGGTTGTCATCGCGAGGAGCATCAAAGTTGAAATTCTATTTTAAAATCTTTTCGACGCTGCGATCTCCCTGAACTATTTGGGATGTTACAATCGGGAGATTGCTTCGTCGTTAAACAACTTATGCCTGGTTTACAATTCAGTCTCCTCGCAATGACGGTTTAATTCTTCTTCTAATCAACCAGTCTTTTGAGTTCTGTAATCAGCATCAGCGCTTCGATCGGGGTCATACGGTTTGGATCGGTGGCTTCGAGCTTATTCAATACCGTTTCAATTCTTGGATCTACATGCGTTTGAAACATCGTCATCTGAGAGGTTTCAGGTTGTTTATCTACTTTTTCTGAAAGATTTTTAGCGGCTTCTTTTTTGGATGAAGCCTCTTTCTCAATAGTCCCGTTTTTATTGGTGATGTCGAGACTGTGACTTTCGAGATTTTTGAGAATTTCCTTAGCTCGCTCAATCACAACTTGCGGAAGCCCAGCCATATCTGCGACTTGAATTCCATAACTGTGATCGGCTCCGCCCGGAATGAGTTTTCGCAGAAATACCACTTTTCCATCATGTTCCTTTACCTGCACGTTGTAGTTTTTGGTACGCTCATACATTTGCTCCAGCTCATTCAGCTCATGATAATGAGTAGCAAAGAGCGTTTTCGCAGCAACAGGTGCGTGGTTATGAAGATACTCAGCCAGCGACCAGGCGATACTCAAACCATCAAAAGTGGAAGTGCCACGACCAACTTCATCCAGCAAAATCAAAGATCGTGGGGTAGCATTATTCAGAATATTGGCGGCTTCATTCATTTCAACCAGGAAGGTACTTTCTCCGGCGGCCAGGTTATCGGAAGCCCCAACGCGGGTAAAGATCTTATCAACCAAGCCAATTTTAGCTTCTTTAGCGGGCACAAAACTCCCGACTTGGGCAAGCAAAACAATCAGGCCGGTTTGGCGAAGAATGATACTTTTACCCGCCATATTCGGTCCGGTTATGATCAGGATTTGCTGCTCGTCATTATCCAGCTTAATATCATTCGGAATAAATGGCTCACCCATAGGCAGCGATTTTTCCACCACGGGATGACGACCTTTCTTGATATCAATTTCTTCATGATCACCCACTTCCGGTTTGGCATAATTATTCCGGAAGGCGATTTCGGCAAAACCCTGAAGGCAATCCAGCTCGGCAATGGCGTGAGAAACCTGCTGAACGTCATCGGCAAACTCGGCAACATACAGCCTCAGTTCTTCAAAAAGCTCATATTCCAGCGTTTTACTTCGCTCTTCAGCCGATAGTACTTTTTCTTCGACCTCTTTCAGCTCCGGGGTAATGTAACGCTCGGAATTCACCAGCGTCTGCTTACGGATGAAACTTTCCGGCACTTTGTCTTTATGGGTATTAGTTACTTCGATGTAGTAACCAAACACTTTGTTGTAACCAATCTTGAGGGAAGGAATGTTATGCTCTTTTGCCAGATCATCTTTAATCTTGGCGATATATTTTTTCCCGTTTTTGGCGATATCTCTGAGCTCATCCAGTTCATCATTAAAAGCATCTTCGATCATGCCGCCGTCGCGCACGCTGGCCGGAGGATCGTCTTTAAGAGCTGTATTAATTCGTTCCTGAACTTCAATCAATAATTTCAGGCGGCTCGAAATATTTTCAAGCAGTGGATCTTCAATTCCTGAAAATTGAGATTTCAATCGCGGAATTTGAGCCAGCGAAAGTTTCAGTTGAACTACATCGCGGGCATTGGTTCGGCCCATTGCAATCCGAGAGATGAGGCGTTCCATATCACCAACTTGCTCCAGCTCCTCCCGAAGTGTTTGCCGGATGTCAGTATTTTTGTAGAGTTTCTCGACGGCATCCAGTCGCTGCTGAACGGGCTTTAGTCTTTTCAACGGACGCATAATCCAACGGCGGAGCAACCGGCCGCCCATAGCTGTGCAGGTGTCATCCAGTATGGAAATCAAGGTTCCATCCGTTCCGCCTTCCTGAATACTGGCGGTAAGCTCGAGATTTCGTTTGGTGGCAGCGTCCAGGCTCATGAATTCACTGCTTTCATAAGCGTATAGCCGGCGCAGGTGGCGTAAATAAGCTTTCTGCGTTTCCTGCATGTAGTGCATCAGCGAACCGGCGGCAACATGTGCTACTTTCAGGTTTTCAACACCGAAACCCTTCAGAGAATGTGTTTCAAAATGGTCAGTGAGCAGGTTATACCCATAATCTCCATCATATACCCAATCTTCAATGTAGCTGATGTTATGGTGCGTCAGCTTTTCATCCAGCTTATTCTTCCTTTTTTGCTGAACCAGAATTTCTGAAGGCTGTATGGCAGCAAGTAAACTGTCCAGGTTTTTCTCATCTACATGACTGAGGGCAAATTCACCGGTTGAAATATCTGAGAAGGCAACTCCAACCGTCGATCCATCCCAATGAAGGGAAGCGATGTAGTTGTTACGTTTATGATCCAGCAGCTTTTCCGACATAGTAACGCCGGGGGTAGTAATCTCGGTAACCTCACGCTCCACAATTTTGCGTCCAGCCTTTTTGGCTTCTTCCGGATCCTCAGTCTGATCACAAACAGCTACTTTATAGCCTTTTTTGACTAGCTTGGGTAAATAATTATCTAATGCATGATAGGGAAATCCGGCCAGCGGAGTTTGGTCACCCCCATTATTTCTTTTGGTGAGGGTAATACCCAATTCTTTGCTTACCAGCTGGGCATCATCGGCAAAAGTCTCATAAAAATCTCCAACCCGGAACAGTAGAATAGTTCCAGGGTGTTCATCTTTAATCTGAAAATACTGCCGCATCAGCGGAGTCTGCTTTTTTTTAGCACTCATGCGCTTAAAATACCTGTTTAAATGCTGATAGATTGCTGAATTAAGGTGTGGAACTTACCAATGTATTACCTGAAAAACTATGTGCGAAATGTTTGTTTGGAATTAACTCTACATCCTGCGAATTTTACCCTTCATCAAATTGTATACATCTTTTGGAGAAACACAAAGAATTTTGGAAACGGGTTTTAAAGCTGGCAGGCAAAAAAGACATCTTTTTCAATGCCTCAGCCATCACCTTCAATTTGTTTATTTGTGCAATTCCTTTCGTCTTAATCCTGATTTCGATTATCGGGTATGTACTCTCAGTGGATGAGGCATTTAATGAAATTGTGCGTTATGGACGCGAATTCTTCCCCAGCTTTACCTACGAAACCCAGAATAATGATGTATTTCAAGGAGCAGTAACTATAGAGTCGCTGCTTCGCCCGCTGGTTGGAGCCCGTCAAATTTTCGGAATCATCGGTATTATTGTACTCATGTTTTTTACCCAGGGATTGCTCCATAGCCTTAAGCATGTACTCTTCGATACTTTTGATATTAAAGAGCGGAAACACCCCGTGATGGATGTAGTGTATAACTTTTTTGGGTTTAGTTTGATTGGAACGGTATTCCTGTTTTTCAGTCTCGCTGTTTCCACCATTTCTTTGTTTAACCTGAGCAGAATAAATGTGCCTTTTACAGATATTGTAATTGAGCTTCCCTGGATTTATGACTTTTTGAATATCGTGCTGCCCATTATTCTGGCTTTTATGATCTTATATGTGGTCTTCCGGTTTGTAAGTGAGCGTAAAATAAAGCCCAAAGTAGCTTTGATGGCAGCCCTGACGTATACCTTGCTCTTCGAAATCGCTAAATTTGGACTGAGCACATATCTCGAATACGCCTTTTCAACCTACCGGTATTTTTACCAGGGCTATACTATACTTATCCTATTGGGAGTATGGACTTTTTATACAGCGCTTCTATTCGTGATTAGTGCCATCATGGCAAGGGCATACAAAGATGTATTTTTAGGGAATCGGCCAGCTATTGAAGAAAACCCATACACAGCTATTTCCTGATGGCTTCAAAACTACCCCGCAGTTTTTACGAACGTGATGATGTAGTGCAAATCAGTAAAGAGCTAATCGGGAAGGTGATATGTACAAATTTCGATGGAGTACTTACAAAAGGAATTATAGCAGAGACGGAAGCCTATAACGGGCGAACCGATAGAGCCTGTCATGCTTATCCGGATGTCAGAACAGCCCGCACGGAGACTATATATGGCCCGCCAGGTTATGCCTACATATATTTGTGCTATGGAATTCACCATCTTTTTAACGTAGTGACAAATAAAGAAGGACTGGCCGATGCTATTCTGATTCGGGCAATTAAACCTGTTGAAGGTGAAGATGTAATGGTTCAAAGAAGAGGAAGGGAAAAACTCCAGCCTGTTATTACAAATGGTCCGGGTAAGTTGTCACAGGCTTTGGGAATCACTACTTCAAATAATGAGAGTGATCTTCTTGGGGATATAATCTGGATTGAAGATCGTGGGATTAAGTTCGAGGAAGAGGAGATAGCTTCGAGTCCCAGAATCGGAGTTGACTATGCCGGTGAGGATGCAAAATTACCCTGGCGCTTTACTATTAGGGATTCAAAATGGGTAAGTAAATAAAAAACCCGATGCATTTGCACCGGGCGTGAATATCAATCTAATCTAAAATTAGAAGACGATTAACCGTCATTTCCATCATTAGATTCAGTTTCTCCCGCAGATTCACTTTTGATCTCTTCGAAACGCTTTGCAACTTCAGGATGAGACTGAATAGCCTGGGCAATTTGTTGAAATTTTTGTGGAGAAAGTCCTTCATCTTGTATGGCAGTCATATAACCTTGCTGAACTTTCATGGAAATTTCCTGCAGCTTTGGTTGAACTGATTGGAGGGTCTTTTTTTCTTCTTCAGTAACATTTACCTGACCGGCCATTTGTGGATTTTGCTGAGCCATCATGATTTGCTGAAAACGGCTATACTCCATGTCCTGACCAGCAATAACTTCTCTCATCTGAGTATCGGCCTCTTTTTGAAGACCTTGAACCGCTTCAGATACATTAACAACCATTTCGAGTTGTTCATCAGTGACTTCTTCAGGGCTTAATGGTTCAGGCTGAGGCGGCATTTGCTGTTGTTGTGCAAAAACAGTAGCTGTGCTAAGAACTGCACCCAAGATTAAAACAAATGTATAACGCACTAATTTTTTCATAAAAGGTATTTAGTTTAAGTATTGAATTATTAATGAATAACTAACGGTAAGTATTATACTAATGCAAACCCATGCAGGAAATAAATGTTCTGCTTCTTCCATGTTTTTACACCTTCTAACATTAGTAAAGGAAAATTTGCAGTTTGCTTCCTCTGAGGAGCAAAAAGAATTAATAATGATTTAACATTAAAGGAAATTATTCTCTGATTCGTTGTGTTGTGGGGTTAACACAACTCTAAAATCTTAAATATTTGCAACACCAATGAAAACATTAAATAAATTAACATCTGTATTAGCATTAACAATATTTATTCTGTCATCTTTAGCTTTAACAAAGTATGCTGCTACCAGCTGGACAATTGATAAAGCGCACAGTGCCATTAATTTTGAAGTAACTCACTTTTTTACCCCGGTAAATGGTGAATTTAACGATTACGAAGCCACAGTTAATTTTGACCCTGAGAATCTTGAAGAAAGTATGATCGATGTCAAAATTATGGTGAAGAGCATTGATACAAACAACGAGAGAAGAGATGGCCACCTCAAAACAGCTGACTTCTTCAACGCAGAAAAATGGCCACACATCACTTTTAAAAGCTCTAGTATTGAAAAGACAGGAGAGAATAAATTTGTAGCAAATGGTACGCTCACGATCAAAGATGTTTCCAAAGAGGTCGCACTGCCATTTACATTGTTAGGCGTTAAGGATAACCCAATGAAAGAAAATACACTTGTAGCGGGTATTACAGCTTCAACAACTTTAGACCGCACTGACTACACCGTGGGTACCGGCGACTGGGCTTCTGATGCTGTAATTGGTGACGAAGTAACGGTTGATCTCAATCTTGAATTGAACAGCAAGAAAGGAACAAACTCCGATACTTCTAAATAAATTTAGAAAATCCGGTTATTTCGAAAGCATCGTTTCATTTGAGGCGATGCTTTTTTTATTTTAGGGATTATAACAAGCACCAAACAGATCAATGAATAAGAAACGCTTTTTAGTTTTATCCGGATTTATCATCATTGCGGCACTCTCAAGAATTATTCCGCATCCATATAATTTTGCACCTATCGGAGCAATGTCCATTTTTGGGGCCGCGTATTTTACAGATAAGAAATTTTCTTTTCTGGTGCCGCTCTTTGCGATGTTTATAAGTGATCTGCTGGTCAATAATGTACTCTATGCGAGCTTTTATGGCGGCTTTACTCTTTTTACACCTGGTTTTTATTGGATGTATGGAGCTATAGCACTGATCGTAGTTGCCGGTATTTTTATTCTGAAAAAAGTGAATACAAAAACTGTAGTGGCCGGAAGCTTAAGTGCCTCCATTATCTTTTTCCTGATAACAAATTTTGGCGCGTGGCTCGGTAATCCTATGTATCCTCAGGGCATAGAGGGTTTATTTATGAGTTATGCCGCAGGCATCCCATTTTTCCATTATACCGTACTTGGAGATCTTTTCTATTCCGGTGTGATGTTCGGAGCCTTTGAATATGCCAAGACCAGAACCCCTGCTCTCCAAAAAATATAAAGGTTAGTTTAATTTCATTTTTTATAGGCCGATAAGAGCATTATAATTGCTGTGCTTTAAATTATGATCAGCCTCTGATAAATTCAGAGTTACCAAATTATATTATGTTCGAATTATTTCCGGATCAACCGGTCTATGATTACCCAACCTTATTAAATGTATTCTATTCGCTGGTTTGGGCGTTTGCTCTTTCTTCGTTAATAGCTATTACTCATAAAGTCACTTTTTCGGGACATCAATATCCTAAGAATTTTTTCCAGGGACTTGCTCTGGGATCTATTGTAGCAGCCATGGTTATGATGGCAATTGGTGATAGTCTTGCCCGTGGCTTAGGTGCGTTTGGGGCCTTGGCTATGATACGTTTCAGAACCCGAATACAGGATGTAAGAAACATCTTATTTATTTTTGCCTCACTTAGTGTTGGTTTAGCTATTGGTGTATTTGGCTATACTATTGCCTTTGTGGGTACAGTACTGTTTTGTACAATGGCTTTAGTACTTCATTTAAGTCCTTTTAGCACCAAGGATGGAGTGCGTGGAACACTTACTTTCCGCCTTCAGGATGGTAAGGGTCATGATACTGTGTTAAGCATTTTGGATAAATATTGTACCGATTATGATGATGTTGAAATCACAGCGCGAAACAACGGTCGTTATGATTATGAGTATCAAATTGAATTTATGGATGAGAGAAACAATCGAAAGTTTCTTGAAGAAATGAGAGCGATAGAACATACCTTAAGAGTGCGGATTACTTTCAAAGATTTCCAGGAAAATAATTAAGGAAGGAGGATGCCATGCTTAAACAAATAAACTCCTTTTACTTATTTATAGCCATCCTTTTTGCGGGGCTTTTTGCGGTGAATTCTCAATACTTCAAGGGTAGCAAATCGTTTGTTGGGGTTACCTACTCAAAAGTTTATAACATCAATATTGAGAAACCAGCCATCGTTAAAGCTACTCATGTGGTTCCAGGGCAAACGGTTAAGCCGGGTGAAATATTAGTAGAACTGGAAAGCCCTCAGCTTAATCTGGAAATACAGCGGCTTAGAAAAGAGATAGAGATTTTTGAGTCCCAGAAAAAAGAACAACAAAAGTTGCTGGAATCGGAGCGGGAATTATTAGAATCCCAGAAAAAAATCATTCAAAGTGAAATCGATAACGAAGTTCAGCTCCTGCAGCGGAGAATTCAATTAAACCGATCACTCACAGATTCTATACTGGAAAATAAAAGCAGGAATTTTGGAAGCGATACGTTAGGCACTCTTCAGCTTCAAATTAAGTCTATAAAACAGAAAGGAGAGTTGGAGCTGGAAGCTGTCAATATTCAAATAGCAGATTTAGAACAAGATCACAATTTTGATCAATCCCAATTAGAGGCTAAGCTAGAGTTGGCAAAACAGGAGTTAAACTGGAAAATTCAGGAAGACCGTAACCTGAATAAATACGCTAGTTTTTCGGGTGTGGTCGAAAATGTGTATATAAAACCTAACGAACATGTCCAGGAATTTACCCCGTTGATTTCCATTAACCCGGTACACCCTACATCTGTTGTGGGGTATCTGGTAGGTAAAAAAGACAGAACCCAAAGACTCGGGCAGAAAGTTACAGTTCGCTCTATGGAACATCCTGAGCTAGAAACCACAGGTTCAATCATAGGATTTGGATCGGTAGTTCTACTGCCCGATGTGCTCCAAAAAACAACTACGATTCAAACTTTTGGTTTGGAAGTTTTTATTGAAATACCAGAGGATAATGAGTTGCCCGTGGGAGAGAAAATAATTGTGCGATGAGAAGAAAAAAGGCTTTTTTTCTAGGGGCAGCTTTAGCTTTATTCTTTTTCCTTTCTGTTGAGGTTAGAGCACAAAAGTCTGTCTCAGATTTCTTATTGACTGCGTTTGAAGATCGTAATACGTCTCATTATGATGCTCAAATTGCTTTTCTGAAGCCACGAAAATATCGTTACCCTGCTGTGGATGAAATTGAACTTCGAATGGGGAACGATGAACAAACGTATGAAGACCTGCAGTATGCAATCCGGGTCCGTCCGGGAAATCCATGGAGGATCAGGCGCAACAATGCGTTGTTCAATGCCACCAGAGAAGAACTAAAGTTGCAGAAAAGGCTTGAGTTCAAAGAGAACATGTTTTTAAGGTATGAGTTGGCATTACAGTATTTTTATAATCTGGAATTAACAGAGCAGATAGAGCAAAGGCTGGATATCATTTCACGAAAAGCAAGTATCATGGAAACCAACTTGCAAAGTGAGCTATTTGACGGGAAGGATTATTCAGAGGCTAAACTGGATCAGGTTGAAGCCATAGAGAAGTTGGAAGAGGCTTTTGTAGAATTAAATCAGGCACAAGTTGAAATTGAACTGATTCTTGAAACGGGAAATTTAAACTGGGAGGATTTCACGCTCATTGATGTGGAAACCCTGGCAGATATTTCCGGGGAAATAACAGGGCGTTCACGTTCATCTGTGGAATTGGATCTTATCTCACAACAGGCAGAAGTGGCACGTCAGGAGGGAAGAGTAGAGAAAGCCGATTTTGATATTGGATATGCTCAATTGGAGTATTTCCCTTTTACCGATAGAAAATCGAATTATGGATTTTCGGTAGGAGTTACGCTGCCGATTTTTAAAAATAATAAGCCACAGATTGCTGAAAGGAAGCTGGATGAAATTGAGCTAAAGGGTGAGTTTGAATTTATTCAATACCGCGACTCAATAAATAGAATCAGAGAATATGAGCACTTGAGAAACCTCGTCACTCAGCACAGGCTTATTATCAAGAAAAAAGAAGAGCTTAACTTAAAAGCGATGTCAACTAATCTGGCTAACAGTGAAGAGTTCGATCCTCTTATTATTCTTGACCTTCGGGAAGGCATTGTTAAACTGGACGAACTAATTTTGAAATCAAAATACCGGGTTTTAACGCAGTTTATTGATTTTCTTTATACTTATGATGTACTTACAAATTCACCATTAACCAATTATCTTTCTCAAGATCTAATTCTTATAGAATGAATATTCTGATTACAGGCGCCACCTCCGGAATTGGAAAAGAACTTGCCCTTCAGCTCTCAATAAAAGGGCACAAAGTAGGTTTGATGGGCCGGCGGACAGAAAGGTTGGAGGAACTCAAGGATGAAATTGGGGAGTTGGCCTACATCAGAACCCTGGATGTAACGGATCACAAAAAAGCCGAAGAAGTGTATAATAGTCTGATCGAAGAAATGGGTGGAATGGACATCATGATTCTGAATGCTGGAATAGGGCGTATTCAAATGTTGCCACCCTGGGAAGCAGAATCAAAATTGATTGAGGTTAATGCACTGGCCTTTGCTCATGGTTGCCACTTCGCTTTAGATTATTTCAAAAATCAGGAAAGGGGACAAATTGTGGGGATGTCGTCCATGGCCGCTTTGCTGGCCCATCACAGAGCTGCAGCATACACCGCTTCAAAGCATTTTATTTCAAACTATATGAAAGGATACCGTCAGAAGGCGAAGCGGATGGATGCAGATATTACGGTCACTGAAATCAGACCGGGCTATGTCTGGACGGAAATGACAGAGAGGGCTCGTGGAATGTTTTGGGTTGCACCAGTAGAGAAGGCCGTTCAGCAGATGATAAGCGGGATAGAGAAGAAGAAAAATTATGTATATGTAACCAAGCGCTGGCAGCTACTAGCATGGGTCGCGAAATTGGTTCCGGAATGGCTTTGGGATCGAATTTAGTTTTTATTTCTTCGGCAACGCTCGCTGCAGTATTTCACATGCTGCCAATCATCTTCCCATTTTTTGCGTCATTTGAAAGGACGGTTACAGACCGGGCATATCTTTTCAGGGAAATCCGATTTCTTAACCGCTTTACTCATTACTTTTAAACAAAGATAGTCTGGCGGGACCTTTCGCTTTATTTAAAACTTCAGATACAGATTTAGCTTTTCTTTTAAGGCTTGCTAGTTTCTCACTTTGAAGTTCACCAGCCATGGTTCGAACTTCATCAACATGGTCTTTCCAAATGTCAGTGAATAGGTCTTTGGTTACTTCTGTTGGGGAAACAGATTCACCTCTTCCTCTCTTTTTCTTCATCGGAAGAATACGACCTTTATTCTCTTGCTTTGATTTCTTCATAACTTTCCTCAAGGTTTATCATAGGCTTTGGATAAGATTTTCCAATCTCTACGGAATATAACGTTTGTTGTTCGGGATTCATTTTATAAGGCTCATGAATAAATTCTTCAGGTACTTTTTCTAATTCAGGCAGCCAGTTCCTTGTATATTCGCCCTTTTTGTCATACTTCTGAGCCTGATTAATAATATTGAAATATCGATTTCTCGGATCATGACCAACTGTAGAATTATAAGCCCAGTTTCCATAATTGCTACATGGATCGTAATCAAGTAAAAGCGATTCGAAATATTCAGCTCCCATCCGCCAATCGATATTCAGGTTTTGAGCAAGAAAGCTGGCAACATTTTGCCGACCTCGATTGCTCATATAGCCTGTAGCGTTTAATTCACGCATGTTAGCATCAATAAAAGGAATTCCGGTGTTACCTTCAGCCCATTTTTTGAAATCTTTAGGATCAGTCCTCCAGCTTCTGTCTTTACCTTGTATGCCAGGTGCAAAGAATAAACGATCGCCATTCTTCCATGCTGAGAACCGAAAGTAGTCTCTCCAAATAAGTTCAAAGATCATCCAATAGGTGGAGATATTACTTTGTCTTTCTTCCTCATACCTTTTTACTTCCCAATAAATCCTTCGCGGTGATAAGGCCCCATTTGCCAGCCAGGGTGAAAACTTTGACGAATAATCTGCACCAAGTAAACCATTCCGGGTATACTTGTAATTCTTCAATTGATCCTGATTCCAGAAATATTCTTCCAGCCTTTTTAGTGCTTCGTCTTCTCCACCTTTAAAGTTCAAGACTGCGCGATCATCCTTTGGTGTAGCTTTCAGACCCAGTTCTTTTAGGGAAGGGAGGGATTCTGTTTCAACATCAGGAATCAGTTTCACGTCCTTTCGAAAACCCAACTCTTTTCGAGCCTCTGACTGCTTTTCAGTTTTCTTTCGAAACTGGGTAAAAATATCGGGAATCTCATTTTTAGTGAATGGAATATCATTGATATGAAATAGAGTGCTTCCCCAAACAAAATTCAGTTTATCTCCAACAGATTGTTTGATCTTTTCTTCAACATCAATTTCTTCACGGGTAATTTCCTTATGGGCAAATAACAGGTCAATGCCATGCTTTTCGATTACATCAGGTAAGATTTCTTCCGGCTTACCTATCCTGATAGCTAAATTAAGATTATGACTTATCAGATTTGATTTAAGGTTGTCTAAAGATTCCAGTAGAAATTTGGCACGGTGTGAACCGGTTTTTGGAAAACCGAAAGAAGTAGTCCCATAATGCCGGGGATCAAAAATGTATACGGGTAAGATCTCATCAGCTTGTGAAGCTTTAGCCAAAGCTTCATTATCATGAAGCCGGAGATCATTTCGAAACCAGATAAGGGATCTTTTCATAGGCTTTTGTGGAGTATAAACTGAAATAGCTTGTTTTCATTCCAAAGGATGATTGTAAAAAATCGCAGGAAACCAGAAAACAATTTGTGTTTAAAAAACAGTTATGATTCCTTTAGGCAAATAAAACAAAGTACATTCTTATGCGATATTTACCTTTACTGATCAGTCTGTTTTTGTTGCTCTCCTGTAGCTCAGAACGTTCCTCTGAACAGAAATCAGATACTTCAATTTCACTTGGTTACCTGGAAGCTCCTGCAGGGTTTAAGGTTAGCATTTACGCTGATAGTGTGCCTAATGCCCGGCAAATGGCAATGAGTGAAAACGGCATTCTTTATGTAGGTACACGGAGAGATGGCAGAGTTCATGCAGTTGTAGACCGGGATAATGATTTTAGGGCAGACACCATTTATACCATTGCTTCTGGCCTTCGCTTACCGAACGGGGTAGGTTTAAAAGACGGCGATTTGTACGTGGCTGAAGTCAGTAAAATCTGGCGCTTTGATGACATTGATAACAATTATAAATACTCGCCTGAACCGGTTTTAGTAACAGATGATTATCCTACAGAAGGTCACCATGGATGGAAGCACATTGCCTTTGGTCCAGATGAAAAGTTGTATGTACCCGTTGGAGCCCCTTGTAATGTTTGTAATGAAGAGAACCCGATTTTTGCATCTCTCACACGAATAAACCCGGATGGTTCTGGTCGGGAGATTATTGCTCAGGGAATCCGGAATACAGTTGGTTTTACGTGGCATCCTGAAACCGGAAATCTATGGTTTACAGACAATAATCGCGACTGGATGGGGGATGACCTGCCACCCGGGGAACTAAATGAACTAACTGAAGAGGGGCAGCACTTTGGGTTTCCTTTTCTTCATGCCAATGATGTTTGGGACCCTGAATTTGGAGAAACCGGAAAGCAAATGGATACGGAATTTAAAACTCCGGTTCGTGAGTTAGGTCCACATGTTGCACCTTTAGGAGTGATGTTCTATACAGGTGAGATGTTTCCTGAATCCTACAAAAATCAGGCGTTTATTGCCGAGCACGGAAGCTGGAATCGCAGCGAGAAAATTGGGTATCGGGTTACGATGGTGAAATTCGATAAAAGTGGTAATCCAATATCATATGAACCATTTATTGATGGATGGTTGCAAGGTGAAGAAGATGTGCGGGGACGTCCGGTTGCCCTGCTTCAGTTAAAGGATGGATCTATCCTTATATCTGATGATGATGGTAATAAAATTTATCGGGTTACATACGAAAACTAACAATTTGAAAATGAACCTAAACTCACATTTGGGAGTTTATATCGGTATATTTAGCATTCGAAAATTTTGAAGACAAACACCTATCAATAAATGAAAAATGTTGTTTTAATTCCCGGTGATGGAATCGGGTCGGAGATTACTAATTCCGTAACTACTATTCTGAAAGAAGCCGGAGCTGAAATTAACTGGATTGAATGCTCAGCTGGATTAAAGGCCTACGAAGATTCTGGGAACCCACTTCCCGAAGAGACTATTGAAGCTCTGGACGAACATAGAATATCCTTAAAAGGACCTCTTACTACGCCTGTAGGTTCTGGTTTTAGATCAGTGAATGTGGCTCTTCGTCAAAAATTCAACTTATACAGTAATATCAGGCCTGCCCGTACCCTGCCAAGTATTGATAGCCCGTTTCGCGGAGTGGATATGGTGCTTTTCCGGGAAAATACTCAGGGCCTTTACATTGGAAAAGAAGAGTGGAAAGAAGAGGCTGATAACAAAAAGCATGCAGAGGCCATTGCAGTTGTAACAGAAGAGGCGAGTGAAAAAATAATCCGCGCTGCTTTTGAATATGCCGTTAAGAATGAACGTAAGAAGGTCACCCTGGTTCATAAAGCCAATATTCTAAAGCTAACAACAGGATTATTCTTAGAAGTTGGGAAAAGGGTTGCCAAGGATTACGATGAAATTGAGTTTCAGGACCTGATTGTTGATAACATGGCGATGCAAATGGTACTCAAGCCTCAGCAATTTGACGTGGTAGTTACCACCAATTTGTTTGGAGATATTTTATCTGATTTGGCATCAGGTTTAGTTGGTGGACTTGGAGTAACCGGTGCAGCCAATATTGGTGATGATGCAGCTATGTTTGAAGCGGTACATGGTTCTGCTCCAGATATAGTTGGAAAGAATATCGCAAACCCAATGGCGCTTTTGTTTTCTTCTCTCATGATGTTGGAGCATATTGACCAGAAGCAGGTAGCTGAGAACATCCGAAAGGCTGTTTATAAAACCCTTGTTGAGAAAAAGGTGTATTGCACTCCGGATATCGGAGGTGAAGGAACAACCTCAACATTTACACAGGCAGTGTGTGACAATATTTGATTGAATACATTTCAATATTATACAAAAAGGCTGCTTTATAGCAGCCTTTTTTATTTTATACAGGGACTGGTAAAAGCGTTATTTTTTTTAGCCAAAAAGCTTAAACAACGCCCAGCTAATCATAGACATAACCAAACCGAAAGCGAGTGCCCAACCAAAGCTTTTTACTTTAAATCCTTCTACCATAGCATCAACCAACATA
Source organism: Gracilimonas sp. (assembly GCF_040218225.1). Taxonomy (NCBI): domain Bacteria; kingdom Pseudomonadati; phylum Balneolota; class Balneolia; order Balneolales; family Balneolaceae; genus Gracilimonas; species Gracilimonas sp. The sequence goes on along the minus strand of NZ_JAVJQO010000003.1, from coordinate 109,754 downwards.
ATTAAGGCTGCGTTAATCACCCAAACAAAAAGTCCGAAAGTTAGAATGGTGATTGGCAAGCTAAGGATCAGTAAAATCGGTTTCACCAAAACATTGATGATGGCAAGCAGAGCCGCTACAAAAATAGCACTCCAAAAGTTTTTAATTTCAACTCCTTTCAGTAAGCTTGCGGTAGCATATATGGAGACACTATTCAATAACCAGGCCCAGATCATAATGGTGGAATTTTGTTAAAAGTGGCTTTGCTGTACGAACCTGATGACAAAATGGTTACATTAATTCAAAAATAGATGGTATGGAATTTGTATATAAGTCGTTTGAAGAACTCAGTTCAGCTCAACTGCAAGATGTGTTCAGGCTCAGACAAAGAGTCTTTATAATAGAACAAGAATGTTTTTATGAGGACATTGATGGGGCAGATAATAAGGCGAACCATCTTTTGATTTATGAAGGCGGTAAACTCGGCGCTTACTTACGGGTTTTTCCGTTTGGGGTGAAATATGAAAAGGAAGCAAATTTGGGACGGATTGTCGTAGATCCGGAATTCAGAGGAACAGGCTTAGGAACAAAACTTATCAAAAAAGGCATTTCATTGTGTGAAAAAAGACCTATTCGAATTGAGGCTCAGGCTGCTTTGAAAAAGTATTATAATGAACTTGGGTTTAGGGAGGAAGGGGAGATATATGTTGTTGATGGTATCGACCACCTTCAAATGGTCTTAGCTTAACTCTTCTTTTTTATTTTTAAGCTCATCAATTACTTCAAGATATCCTTTTTCCAGCTCATCTATTAAAGCAGGTATTAAGTTTAGATTATTCTCTTGCTTACCATATTCTTCTAAATCTTGAGCTGTTTCGTTTAAACCTGTGAGCCCAACATATAAAAACATGGGCTTCAATTTATGAGATTCAGCTCCCAATTCTTTCCAATTCTTCTCATCATGAGCCTCTTTAATCTTTGAGATGTGTTTGGGCGTTTCTGATAACATTAGATCTAACATCTCAATCATGACCTCGTTATCGTTTCCCGTAATGTTTTCCAAATAACTCAGATCAATTTTCCCCATAAACCAATAGTCTCTTTATGCTTAGTGAAACTAATGTAGCTAACTTTTCTCAAATAAAGTAGACAAATGTGAAGCTTAAATTTTGAAAAAATATTTTTGAAACGCAGAAACCCCATGCTTATTAAAGCAAAGAATAGATTAAATGAAAGAGTAGGTCAGCCTGTAAATATTACAATGCCTACCAAAACAAGCACAACGATTTTAAGAATAAAAGATTTCCAATTTCTCATTTCAAAATATTTACTAACCAAAGAGGAATTGGATTGAAAGCAATTATATGGTAAAAGTCAAGTTATCCACACTCTTAAGAATAAATTTTTCTGTAAAAAAATTATTCCAGACTACAATTAAGGCTTTTTTTTATTTCTAATCAGTAAACAGGATGAATTATCCACAAGCTATTATTCTACTGTTACGCTCTTGGCAAGGTTTCTGGGTTGGTCTACATTACATCCCCGATTTACAGCAATGTAGTATGAAAGCAATTGAAGCGGGATGACTGTCAACAAAGGGGAAAGTACATCCATGGTTTCCGGCACTATCGATTTAAATTCTGCAAGTTCTTCAACTTCTTTGTTACCTGGTGTTGTGATGGCTATAATACGTCCTTTTCTAGCTCTTACCTCTTCTATGTTACTAATCATTTTGTCATTAGTATGTTGAGTTGCGGCAATTACAACTACCGGCATCATTTCATCAATTAAGGCGATAGGACCATGCTTCATTTCAGCTGCAGGATATCCTTCTGCATGAATGTATGATATTTCTTTTAACTTCAATGCTCCTTCAAGTGCAACTGGGAAACTATAGGATCGTCCCAGGTACAAGAAATTCGGAGCATAAGAAAAGAGATTAGAAATATTTTTTATCTCGTCAGTATGCTTGAGGATTTCTTCAATTTTTTGAGGAATTTTGGATAATTCACCAATCAGTTTTTTTGCTTCCTTACTATCAATGGTCTTTTTATAGAGTGCAAGCTTGATAGCAATCATAGTGAGTACTGTTACCTGTGCTGTAAATGCCTTTGTAGAAGCTACACCAATCTCAGGTCCGGCATGAATATAAACTCCGGCATCAGTTTCTCTGGCTATAGTGGAACCAACAACATTGACTACCCCAAGAACAAGTGCTCCACGGGATTTTGCTTCACGTAATGCGGCCAAAGTATCGGCAGTTTCTCCACTTTGAGAAATCACAATCATTACATCGCCTTCTCCAATTAGTTGCTCTTTGTATCGAAACTCAGAAGCATATTCTACTTCAACAGGAATTTTAGCGAGATATTCGAACAGATATTCACCGACTAATCCCGAGTGCCAACTGGTTCCGCAAGCCGCTATGATTATTCTGTTGGCATTTACCAACTGGTCCATGACACTTTCAATACCACCGAGTGTTACTGTTCCGTCTTCTGCATTAATCCGGCCACGCAAACAATCCGAAAGAGCCTTAGGTTGCTCAAAGATTTCTTTAAGCATAAAGTGGTCGTACCCACCTTTTTCAATTTCTTCAAGACTAAGCGCCAGTTCGTGGATTTCTTTGGAGAGCTCAATTTGATCTGCTGATTCTACCGTATAGTCATCTTTCTTAATCACAGCGATTTCACCATCATCCAGGTAAACAACTTTGTCGGTATAAGCCGCAACTGCAGAAGCATCAGAGGCGATCAACATTTCTCCTTCTCCCACACCCAGTAAAAGGGGAGAACCTTTACGTGCTACAATAATCTGGTCTGGAAAATCAGAATGAACTAAAGCGATTCCATATGTGCCACTTACCTGATGCAAGGCTAACTGAACTGCTTTTTTAATATCAGAGGAATCCTTTTCTAAAAAACTCTCAATAAGCTTTGTAAGAACTTCGGTATCGGTCTCAGAATAAAAAGTATATCCCTGATCACTTAATTTCTTTTTCAGGGTATTATAGTTTTCAATAATCCCGTTGTGAACCAAAGCTAATTTGCCATTACGACCTGTATGCGGATGAGAATTTACATCATTGGGCTCTCCATGAGTAGCCCATCTGGTATGTCCAATTCCAATGGTCCCCTTTTCCGATGCGGTAATCATTTTTTCCAGAGAAGCTACCTTTCCCTTACCTTTTTTTATTCTCAGCTCTCCATTAATGACAGCCAATCCAGCTGAATCATAACCTCTGTATTCAAGTCTCTTGAGTCCATCAATAATAACTTTGCTGGCTTGTTTATCACCAACGTACCCTACGATTCCACACATATTATTTTCAAATATTAAAAATTTTTTTTGGTGCTTTTAATCCTTAAATATAATGCGAAGTTTAAAGAATGACGATTTTAATTTACGACTAAATATATTTCCGGAATGAAAATCTGTTTTTTTGAAGATAAGCAAGTCGAGAGTTTTTATCCGCTTACGCTAACGCGGCCCATGGATGACCTTAGGCTCGGAATTTTGACCATTCGAGAAAAGTGGTTGAGGGCATTAGATAAAACTTCATATTGCCGACTATTACCAAAACATCTAAAAGGGGTGTTTGAACAGGGAAATATGACCGAAAGCGATGAAGTAACCTGGATTAACTCAAGGTTTTTACCATCACAAGATTTATTGTCGGCTATTAATGAGTTAAAAGTAGGGCAGCGTTTGGTGTTTAAAAATGTTTCTGTTGTGGCAAAGGTTAGTCATGAAAATTCCGGGAAATTATTTAATGAAAATATTTTTTCAGAGCAGGGTTTAGAAAAAATTGAATTGGATAAAGCTATTCATATTGAACATTTATGGGATTTGTTATCGTTGAATTCCTATGAAATTGAGAAAGATATTCAGCTTATGGGGTTGAAAGCAGTTTCTGAAAGGACCAATTATACATTAGATTCAGTGCATCATCCTTCAAATACATTTATTGGGGAAGATGTTATGATTGAGCCCGGATGTATATTTATTGCTAAAGATGGGCCGGTGGTAATTCAGGATGGAGCTACAATCGAAGCAGGTAGTATATTGAGAGGACCTGTTGTGGTTGGGGAAGGTGCTACTGTAAAAATGGCTGCTCGAATTTATGGTGGTACAACTATTGGTCCCGTTTGCAAGGTTGGAGGAGAGGTATCGGGATGCATCTTTCATTCTTATTCCAACAAAGCACATGATGGCTTTGCTGGTAACTCAATTTTTGGCCAATGGGTGAACTTAGGTGCTAATACAATCACCTCGAACCTGAAAAACGATTACAAGAATATCGAGGTCACAGACTGGACATCAAAAGAGCAGATACAGACGGGAAAACAGTTTTTGGGGACCGTAATGGCCGATCATTCGAAAACGGCTATCAACACCATGCTGAATACGGGTACCATTTGTGGGGTGAGCTCCAATGTGTTTATCGATGAGCTCTCTCCAAAAGTCATTGATTCATTCACCTGGCTAGGCCCACGCGGACCTGCAATCTATCGTTTTGAAAAAGCAATAGAAGTTATGCAGGCCATGATGAAGCGTCGGGATGTTGAACTAACCGATGACTATGAGCGGATGATGAAACATATATTCACTTCCCGCTAAAATAATCAGGGTAAATTTATTTCATCATACATTGCATTGGTTTGTATGATGTTTCCTTCCATGTTACCAAGATACCGGCGAGCTTCTAAGTATCGGTTGGTATTGTACGCATCAAAGTTGGAAGCCGTAGAATCCACACTGCTAATCCGCACCTGTCTCGAGGAATGTATAAATTGATTATTTCCAATCCACATTCCCACATGTACAACCCGTCGGCTTCTGTTTTCTGTGGCAGGACTACCAAAAAACAATAAGTCTCCTGTTTGTAACTCACTCCAGTTTTTTTCATCATCAACTTTGACACCTGCATGTACTTGTTGAGAAGCGTCGCGTGGGATTATCAATCCATTCATAAGGTAAATAGTTTTCGTAAATCCACTACAGTCTACTCCTTTTGTTGATGTGCCTCCCCAGAGATAGGGGATTCCCATCATGGTTCTTGCGGTTTGCGCCAAAGATTGCTGAGTGGCCTGCAGATCTTCATTCCACTTCGCAAAAGACGTGGCTTCATTTTTTGGGATGAAACCTTCCCTGCCATCCGGATAAGAAATTTTGTAATAACTCCCACTGGTGCCTTCAAGTTTAACAATGTTGCCGGCAGCCAAGTCACTTACTTTTTCGGAATTTCCAGAAGGAGAGGAGTAAGCAAACCCATATGTAGAAAGGTAAATCAGTTTATCAGCGGCTTTCCAATCAAGGTACTCAGCCTTACTCATTTGATGCATTCCGCCACTGTCAATCCAGGATAAATAGTCTTCGGGGGTGCGAACATAATACCATCCTCCGTCTTTTTTAAGAATCTGTAAAGGCATGCCCAGCAAAGCCTGTGTGGCGAGTTGAGCTGAATGCCGGGGTTCTGATCTGATATTGGAAACTGAGTTGTTTACCAGTCCATATATTTTTTCACCTAATTCAGCTGAAGGCAGAACACGGATGCTGTCTATATATGAAATATTGGTTTTTGAAAGAGAATCAAGCAGTGCTTGTTTTGCTTCGGGGAGTGTGGTTTCTCCGGTAAGAAGAAAAGGGTTTCCGTCTTCCAATTGCACATTAAATTGATCAACTCTTGAGTCTGGGACAAATGTATGTTCTACACTATCTATTATTCCCCGAAGGGTCTGATGCTGGGAGTCGCTACAAGCTCCCAGCATCAGCATTAAAACCAAAGCTAGTTTTAAAGGATACAGTACGTATTTCATAGTTTATTTTTAGTCTTTATAAATTAATTTTGATCCCACCATAGCTGGCCATAGATGGAATTTTGTCCACCAAACTGACGCTGTATAGCCTCTTCATAATTCTCGGCATTATTGAGAGCCTCGTCAGAGGTGTAACTCTGTCTGAGAGGTACCGCATTGCCATTTGGTTGTACCAGATTATCCGGATAACCAGTTCGTCGCCATTCTGCCCAAGCCTGATAGCCATGCATGAATAAATGAATGTACCGTTGAGTTGATATTTGTTCAACCGCGTTCCCGGCATCATAAACGATATCAGGTTGTGCTAAATAAGCTGTTGCAAGGCTGGCATCGCCAGTCCATTGTGCGATGGAGTTTTCAACCGCTGCATTATAGATTGTTGCAGGGTCTTCGGTGGTCCAGTTTAAAGCTGCGGCTTCTGCTCTTGCAAAAAGAATTTCAGCATAAGTAACCAAATATACAGGAGCATCCTGAGCATAAATATCAGAACCAAGTAAAGAGAAATCTTCAGTACCTATACTATCTTCCTCTCCAAACTGGAGACCTGTATAGCCACCACCATTTCGTACTTCATTTCCGTAAACTGGCAGGCGAGGATCGTTGTAAGGATCCATTAAATCGACCAAACTAATTGTCAAAGCCCACCATTCCCGGATAGGAGGTTCTGCGATCTGACCGTACCAATAATTCTGATTATTGGCATTCGCTAAATGCTGAAAAAGAAAGGTGTCTTCATTGGATTCAAATACTCCGTCATTTAGTGCGTCAGCAAACTCGGTTTCTGCTAAAGTTGGATTGACTTCTGACAGGCGTAAAGCCATAAGTAAACGAATGGAGTTACTGAATTTAACCCACTTATTCATATCACCCTCGTAAATAATGTCGTTACTTAGGCTCTCGGAAACATCGATCTGATCAGCGGCTGCTTTAAGTTCAGCAAACAGATCTTCATAGATGGATTCCTGAGTATCATAAACGGGAGTGAATTCTTCAGTTCCTTGCAGAGCCTGGGAGTAGGGTATATCACCCCAACGGTCTGTTATGTTCCAGAAAATGTAGGCTTTCAAAATTCTGGCTACCGCCTTCTGATTTTCAGTGGTAGCAACTTCTTCTGCTGTTTTGAGATTTACCAGCGGACCTTGATACCATCCATAAAAACTGGTACCACCTTCAGGATATAATGAAGCATCTACATATTGCGTTTCGGCCAGATATTGGGCCATGAATTGTGCATTTGGAGAGGAGCTTAAACCCGGAAGTGATAGCATGGCGTTGGCAATAAGCTGTGGTGCGTCTGCATCACTGGGTTGGTTAGGATTATTATTTAAGTTGTTGAATTCTACCAGATCACAACTGCTAATTATAAATACAATCAGTACTATAGGAATTAATAACTTTTTCATGGTTCTCTGATTTAAAAGGTTAGTTTTACATTCAAGCCATAAGAACGAACAGTATTCAGCTGTCCTGATTCATACCAGGTAATGTCTTGACTACCTGATGATAGCTCGGATGGGTCGAGGCCTTGTGGGGCTTTTTGCCAAATCATGAGCGGGTTATTAGCAAAAACGGCTACATTGATCGCCTTAACGGGGGTTTTTGACATGACCTGATCACCAAATGTATAACCGAGTTTAACCTCGCTTAACTTGATGTAGGATGCATCAATTACCCAGTCCTCGTACACTTCATCGCCTATTAGGTCAAAGTAGTCGTGAGCATCTACGTAAGCTGTGACTTCTTGTCCCGTTGAAGCAGAGACACCATGAACTTTCACCCCGCCTCCTTCACTGACGGGATCACGTACATTATTTCCTTTGTCGTTTTTAGCCGCTGTTTGCCTGTGTAATCCCGTTCGGGTTGCAAGCATTTCGGATCGGCTGAAAAATTGTCCACCAACCTGAAAACTAATCATAGTAGACAAGCTGAAATTCTTATAGAAAAATAAATTTTGAAACCCTCCGGTAAAGTCTGGCAGTACAGAACCAAAGTTATGGGTGGCATCGGTCCAGAGTGGCAGGTTATCATCATCGAGAAGAATCAAACCCGTTTCGGGGTCTCTTTGGTAGGCCCGACCAACCAGGCTGCCGTAGGTTTTACCTTCGTATGAGTTCAGGTAACTTGCTGTCGAAGAGTATACGGTAGAACCATGATTGTATAAATCAATATCAGGATGAAGTTCTACTACCTGATTTGTATTTCGACTCAGGTTAAATGTTGAATTCCATACAAAATCTTTTTGCTGGATTGGGGTGCCATTCAGACTCACTTCAATCCCCTTATTTTCAATAAGCCCGGCGTTTATAATTGCAGAACCATATCCGGTTGTACCTGATATATTAAGTGGGATTATCTGGTTTTTATTTTGTTGGAGGTAGTATGTAAAATTCATTCCAACTCTCTCAAAAAACCGCACATCGAAACCCGCTTCATAAGATGTTGAGAATGAAGGCTTAATATCCGGGTTATTGATGTTTGATGGCACATCCAAGGTATTTTGCCCATCATAAACACTACCTACATTATATACCGGGGTAGTTAAATAAGGGCTTAAATCCGAGCCGGCTTGTGCAAAACTGGCACGTATTTTACCAAATGTAAGTACATCCGAATTTATTACTTCACTAAATACAAAGCTACCTGATATGGAAGGATACAGATAAGAATTATTGTCCTTAGGCAGCGTTGAAGATTTATCTGATCTCAGGCTTAAGTCTAAGAAATATGTATCCTCATACCCTAATGAAACTAACCCAAAAGCACTTACTATTCTTTTTTGCTCCAGGTAGTTAAATACATTAGGCCGATCGACAGAGGCGCTTATGTTGAAGTAGCCTGGTGATGTAAGTCCGCCAACCGTTGACTGAGATAAGTAGGAGTAATTACGGTCGTATAAATTTGTTCCCAGAGTTGCATCAAGGGAGAGCTTTGCCCAGCTTTTTTGATATTGAGCAGAAAGCTCGTAATTCATTTCTTTGTTCTCATATTTGGCTACAGAGTACCCGGGAGTTGCCGTGCCACCAAAGTTGGTTTTTCCTTCAATATTCTGCACATAAATATCACCCCGGATATTAGCGCTTAAAACAAGATTAGGAAGGGCCTCAAAATGGGCACCGGCATTACCAAATACTCTATCTCTATCGTCCATGCTTGTATTTTCATAAGCTTGGAAATAAGGATTGGCCCAGTACAAAGGAGACTTGTTGGTGATTTCTCCGGTCGAAGAACTTGGAGATCTCATATTCCAGTGCATAATGGTGCCATCGGGATATTGATAATCCTTTAGCCGGCCCATGTCTAGATTTCGCTGGAACCACTGCCGGAAATATCGCGAACCAAACTCTGATCCCTGAGGGGGTCTTCGTGCTTCATTGGTGGCATAGTTAATATTGGTAGAAAACTTCCATTTATCACTAGCATCTACATTAGCACTAACTCCCAGGTTATTTCTATTTAAGAAGGTATTTGGGTATACACCGGTTATTTTGGTGTCGTTGAAACTAAGACGGAAAGCTGTGTTGTCGCTTCCTCCAGATATGGTGACTCCATTATCAGCGGTATATCCTGTTTCAAAAAAGTTTTGAATGTTATTCGGATGAGCGTCAAATGGAGTTAATTGGCCATATAAAGGATCTTGCGGATAAAAACTGAAATATTCCCGCACCATTGTGCCGTCCATTTTTGGACCCCAGCTTTCATCAACATTCACCTGAACATATCTATCACCATTTGGTAATGTTCTCCATGTTTGAGAGGAACCACCACCATACTTATTTTGATAACGCATGAAATTTCCAGCCCGCTGAAAAGATACGTTTGAATTAATCTGGACCTCAATGCCATCTTTATTACCTTTATTTGTGGTAATCATAATCACCCCATATTGACCTCTGATACCGTAGAGTGATGATGCGGCAGGACCCTTCAATACATTTAATGACTGAATATCATCCGGGTTGATGTCCTGAGCAATATTTCCATAGTCCTCTCCGGCACTTCCGGCAAAGTTTGCATTAGAAATGGGAGTTCCGTCAATAACAATCAGCGGTTGGCCTTCTCCATTTATAGAATTGACTCCCCGAATTTTTATAGATTGAGTACCACCCAGACTAGCACCAGATGAGCCATTAACTTGTACACCCGCTATTTTCCCGGCAAGAGATCCAATCACATTATTTTCGTTGGTATAGCTTAGATCTTCACCACTTACTTGTTGGGTAGCATATCCGATAGAACGCTCTGAACGATTAATGCCAAGTGCAGTAACCAATAAGTCCTGACTTAAAGGGACAACAACCATTGCAACCTCAATTTGTGTATTCCCATTAATGGGGACTTCCTGTGTCTCATAACCCACAAAAGAAAAAACCAGGGTGTCTTGCAACGAAGGTGCATCAAGCTCATAGCTTCCATTTGGATCGGTTGAAGTACCAATGGTCGTTCCTTTGACCTGGATGTTTACACCTGGCAAGGGTTCTCCTGTTTCTGCATCCGTTACAGTACCTGTAATCGTTTCAGGAAGAGTATTTTGGCTGGCTACTCGTTCTTCCTGAGGGAGCTGCACGGCCAGGGTGTTATCGGTTTGCCGAAATCTTAATCCGGTTTGTTTTGTCACTTGAATCAAGATTTCTTCTACAGTTGTAGTAATTCTTGGAATAGTGATTCGCTTACGATTGGATTCAATATCTGTTGTCTCATAGAGAAACTTAAAAGCTGTTTGTTGCTCTATCTCAGCAAATACTTCTTGGATAGTAGCTTGTTCAAACTCAACAGTTACATCAACTTCACTTACACTTTGTGCTGAAGTATTCCCGGCCATTAATGCCGTTGCGGTTACGAAACTGAATATAAATCCCCAAATAGTACAGAAAGACATATAAAGGATTGTTCTGAAGGTTATTATTTTCATAGATTACCAATGTTAATGGGCATAAGATGCCTGTTAAAATTAGAGGTCCGTTTTAATCCGATGCGCGAACATGAGTGATTAATTCGGGCCTTTTTTTATAAAAAAACTATTAGTCAGCAGCTTGAATTGTAACTATCCTTTCTTCGATGGTATACTCGATTCCCAAAATAAATTGAATTGATTCAAGCACTCTTTCCAAACTCATATTTTTGTGTTCACCTTTGAGCTTCGTATTCTGAAGCTGTTCACCTTTTAAAATTATTTCTACGCCATACCATCGCTCTAACATCTTAGCTACGTCAGAGAATGGCTTGTCATTAAAAATTAAAACCTGATCTTTCCAGGCAATCTGTTCCCAGACATTTCCTTCACCTTGTTCAAGTAGTTGTCCACTATGGTGATAAGTGGCCCACTGGTTTTCCTTAAGAATAACTGGCTCTGTTATATTTTCTTTCTTATACACAGTTCTCCCGGAAACACCCACTTTTCCTTCTACCACCGTAACCTGCATCATTTCATCGTTATTGTAGGCCTTAATATTAAAAGAAGTACCAAGAACCTGGGTTGTTGTGTTCCCCACGTGGACAATGAAAGGGCGGTTTTTGTCAGAAGCGATATCAAAAAAGGCTTCTCCTTCGAGATAAACTTCCCTTTTTGCAGGATCAAATTGTTCGGGATAACGAAGTGTGCTACCGCCATTCAAGGTTATGATAGATCCATCATTGAATCTAAAGGTGGAAGTTTGGCCATAAGATAGTTGCCTTTCCTGCAGATAAGTTGCTTGGGGAATTTCGGCCGATTTCTCTGTATTACTTAATCTAAGAGTGAAAAGTGCAGCTAATATAAAAGCCGTTGCCAATACAGCAGTTTTTACCAAAAGGTGGCTTTTTGGAGAAGCAGAAATGGTTTCTTTTCCTTTTGATGGTTTGGTAATGTATCCGGAATCTATTTTCCTGAAAACCTCCTGTTTAACCCGATTCTTACTTATATGGGCGTGATCTGATTTATGGAGCTCTTCTAAAACTTTCTCTAAAGAACGAACATTATCGGAGGATTGAGACAGCCATTGCTCAACATATTCTAGTTCTTTTGGCGTACAGATTCCCAAAAGGTAGTTTATCAAAACCTGATTTTCCGGAGCTTCTTTCATAGGTAATTATTATTTGGCTCTATTACTAATATCCAATAATCAGGTAGTACCCTTATTGAAAAAATAAAATTCTAATAAAAGAAAGGCAGTTACTATAAATATCGAAAGTCTTTCAATTCCTTTCTAAGTATACGGAGGGCATGACTAATTTGTCCTTCAACTGTCTTCGGAGATATATTCATGGTCTTAGCTATCTCCTTATAATTAAGCCCTTCTTCACGGCTTAATAAATATGCCTGCTGAGCACGATCTGGAATTTTTGCTAAAGCAGCTTGATAGGCATCGTCAAAATTGGGAGGGTTGATGACGGGTTCTTTGGGAGGATGGGTTTTTGTTAGGTCAAGAATATGCTTCTGAAGCCAGTCATCATATTTTTTTTGATTTCTTAACTGCTTAAGTGCGTGGTTTCTGGCCGTCTTGATAATATATCCTTTAACGGATGGGTGATCGGGATCTATTTTATCTCTGGCTTCCCAAATTTTAAGAAAAACTTCCTGAGTCCAGTCTTCCAACTCTTTTTGACAAGAAGTGTAGTAAGACATAAAGGAGATTATGTCATCAAAATATTGCTCAAAAAAGATTTTGAACTTTTTCCTGTCAAGCATGACTGATCTGTAAACTGATGAAAGCGATGACTTTATAATTTTATCTGATTTAAAATGAGAAATCAGAAATAAAAATCATAATGAAAATTTAATGCCATTAAAGCCACTGAGGCAACATGCTTTAGCGCTAATTGCTATCTGGATAATACAGGAATTCTTTTTCAAGCAAATAGCTTAAAATATTACGGTCAACCTTTCTGGAATTATTCGTGCTGTTGAACACAATAGCGTATCCTGTATTATATTCCGGGGCTAAATAAATATGGGAAATGAAACCGTTTTGGTTTCCACTATGGCCAATTAATTTGGTCTGATTGAGCTCTCCCACAAAAAAAGAAAGCCCCATTTGTTGCCCTCCGGCATTTTCCGGAGCATCACTGCCGTCTGAAGATATAGCGATTTGAGGGGAGAACATTTTTTCCAGAGAGGATTTTTTTAGCACGAACTTATAGGCGTCAGCATGGGCATTGCCTAATAAAAAGTTGATGTATTTCATCATATCATCAACAGGAGCATTCAGTCCTCCATTTGAAACTGTAATTCCTGTGTTAAGATCGAAACGGGCCTCTTTGTAACTACCATTTTCCTGCAGGTAGTAGCTATGGGCTAAATCGCTCTTGAGATGATAGGGGGCTCCGTCAAAATAGCTTCTATACATCTTAAGAGGAGTGAGAATGTTTTTGTGAATGTAATACTCGTAATCATCTTGTGTAGTAAGTTCAATAATTCTGCCTAAAAAGATAATCCCCAGATTAGAGTAGATCCATTTGGTGCCCGGTTTAAATTGTATATCTGTGTAAGGAAACATAGCCACCAGCTGTTCCCAATGCTGAGGCTCATGGGGATGCCAATCTTTGAAGCCTCCCCAAGGCCATGTAGGATTTCTAAAGCCAGCAGAATGGCTCATTAAATGCCGAATGGTGATTTCATCCATAGAACCATACTCGTTATGAACTTGTCGTAGTTCTGGGATATACTTCGTGACAGGGTCATCCAAACTCAGCAATCCTCGCTCTTGTAGCTGCATGATAGCAATTCCGGTGATTGTTTTTGTGATGGAAGCCCAATGAAAAATGGTGTTCTTATCAATAGGTTTTTTTGATATAACATTTGCGACCCCATATGTTTGATGAAATATAAGCTCACCGTCACGAACTACGGCTAACGAACTACCTGCCACATCGTTATTTTTAGCTTGTTTGTGAAAATAGGTGGTTAAATCCTGATATACTCTTTCCATATTTGATGGTTTTTGCCGGGCATTAACAGAGTGAGCTGAAAAAACGGTTGCCCACAGAAAAATGCTGATAAGTAATTTCATAAAATAGTGATTTAGAAATTGACCTTTGAAACGAAAAGAAAGCACAGTAGTTCAAAGAATCCGTTTTGTAGTTATATATGTTTCTGTCCAGTAAGGATGTTTCAAAGTAGAAATCTTAACCCCATTTGTAGTAGAGGCGTGTAAAAACTCTCCACGATTTATCATGACTCCAACATGATAAGTTGTTCGCCCTGTTTTGAAAAAGACCAAGTCGCCGGTTTGAGTTTGCGACTTTTTAACTTCTCTTCCGGCTTGTAATTGCTCTCGGGTAGTTCGGGGAATTTGTTTAGAGAAATAATCCTCAAAAACGACCTGCATAAACGCAGAACAATCGATACCGTCGTATCCGGATCCGCCTAATAAGTACGGTGTTCCTTTCCAGTCGTTGTAGGCAAGTTCCAGAAACTCCTGCATTTCTTGCACTGCGGGTGGTTCAGAAACTTCTACAAAAGTGCCAGCCTCTTTGGTTGAGGTCTCTTCGTCCTTATCTGTTTCAACTGTAGCAGGTTTATTTACAGAATCTTCTTCCCAGGGAATAGTACCTCTTTTTGAGACCCCACACCCTGCAAATAATAATATTGCAAAAACAATTACCGTACCCTTTTTCATAGCCAGATGATCTTTTATTCTAGTCTGTAAATATAATGGGATATGCTTACTTTTAAATATCAAATTCTGATTTTCAGAAAACCAACCACAATCCAATGAATCTATTAGTCAATATTGATCATGTAGCTACTCTTCGAAATGCCCGGGGTGAAGGATACCCTGATCCGATTGAGGCAGCGGAAGTCTGTGAAAAAGCAGGTGCTTCTGGTATTGTTTTTCATTTGCGAGGAGACCGCCGTCATATTCGCGATGAAGATGTGTATCGTCTAAAGAAATCGGTGAGAGGAACGCTCGATTTTGAAATGGCGGCTTCGGACGAGATGCTTGAAATTTGTACTGAAATTGATCCGCATTTATGTACCCTGGTTCCGGAAGGGAGGGAAGAATTAACAACAGAAGGTGGTTTAAAGATGAAAACGGTTTTTGATGACTATAAAAACCGTGTATTCCCAAAACTACGGGAAACTAAAATTGAAATAAGTCTATTTCTTGATCCTAATCCTGAGGATATTGAACTGGCTGCTGAACTTGGAGCTGATGCTATCGAGCTACACACGGGTACATTTGCCAATGCAGATTCACAGAAGCAACAGCATGAGCTCACGCGATTGAGGAAAGCCGCAAATCAGGCGAATGACCTTGGGTTAAAGGTGAATGCAGGACATGGATTGAATCTCCAAAATCTTCCTGATTTACTAGAAACAGTACCACATTTACATGATGTAAGTATCGGCCATGCATTGATTAGTAAATCAATTTATTGGGGATTGGAAAAAACGGTTAGGGCATATATTGAAATTATGGAGGATTATGCCTGATCAAATTCAAAGGTGTAATTCTTTAGCTTGAAAACTTCCGCTAAACATATCGCTGACCGTATCCGGTTGATGATTGCGACTAAACAATTTCAGGTTGGGGAAATGTTGCCTTCAACCCGGGAATTAGGTCAACAGCTGGAGGCTAGCTTCCACACCGTTCGTAAGGCTTATCACATTCTCGAAGAAGAAGGCCTCATTTTGGGCGAGCAGGGAAGAGGATTTACTGTCAAGAACCAAACCCCACTGCTCGATAAATCAGCACGACTGGAAGTAGGCGGTGAAAAGATTCAGGCTCTGGTAGAAGAACTGGTTGGTTATGGGCTGGATGAATCTGAGATAGAACTGTTATTTCAGGAGCAACTGGGTTTTATGGAATGGCCCGACCGCATTCAAACCTGTGCCAGCGTTGGAGAAAATCATGAGTTGGGTAAAATGCTTTCGGACGCCATCAAAAAACAGGTTGGTGTAAAAAGTCAGGTTATTGATGTAAATGAATATGAGAGTGCTGCTAAGTACGACGCTTTATTTGTGCCGATTCATCTGATGAGCAACTTCAGAAGCCTGAGGGAAAGCCTGCTTATTATCCCAATTGTATACGACTATGACCCTGATATTTTACTCTCGATGGTTGACCGTGCGGCAATTGCAACAATTGGTTTGGTGACGGGCAGTGAAGAAACGATTCCTAAAATTATTGACGAGCTGAAGCGATCGATTCATTTTGAAGGATCATTTGTAGCAGGAACCATTTATGGAAAATCATTACCGCTTTTTGTTCGTGAATCAGATCTTATCTTATACACACCGGAAAGTGCCCGGCTGGTAGAGCAAAAAGTGCCAGAGCGAAGCCGGTTGCGGCTTGAGTATTTATTATCAGAGAAAAGTTCTGAAATGATAAGAGCCGAACTCTGGGATCAATAGAATATAGAACCTGCCTTTACCGGCAGGCAAGGAACATTGAATTTCGAATGTTGAAAGAGAAGTCTTGATAAAGAAAGTTATAACACAGGCTCTGGAAGCCATTGATAAAGAAATTGAAGCTGTTCGGGAAACCCCATCTACGGATGTGCTGATGAACGGAGAGCTCGAGAAAATTTCTGGAGAATATATCTACACATTTGAGTCTCAAAATCAGGGGCTTAAGTTTGCGGAGGAAATCCGGGCAAAAATGAATGGCAAAGACTTCAAGGTGCATCCCGTAGAGTTCAAAGACAAGAAAGTTCGGTTGGAGTTTCCAGAGAACAAAGGCTCTAAAATTGATGAAGTGTACCTGGAATGGGAGAACGATTATGTGCTTAAGAAAATGCAGGAGCACCTGTTTACCCTGCAGGAAAAATCAGGGAAGATTCCACAGCTGAAAGCTTTGCTTAAGCCTGAGAAAAACTTCAAAGAAAGCGGTGTAAAACTTAATCCGGTTTTTGATGATCTGCGCAACCCATCCCAGAAAGAGGCTATCGAAAAATCCCTGAAAAATAATATTCTATATGTTTGGGGGCCTCCGGGAACAGGGAAAACGGCAACTTTAGGGTTTATCATTGCTAACCTGCTGAAGGAAGGAAAACGGGTGCTTTTCGTTTCGAATACAAACCGTGCTGTAGATGTAGGTTTGTTAAGTGCGATTGATGCGCTTTATGAAATAGACTCGGGTTTTAGTCTTCAAAATACTACCCGCTTTGGAGAAGCAGCACTTGATGACCCCCGGCTTGAGGATATCCTGTTTGAACATCAGGTAAAAACAAGGTTGGACAGCCGGAAAGCTGATGCGGTTCAATTGAGTAATACTCTCAGCAAGTATGAGTCGCTGCAGGAAAAAATTGATGATATGATGCGTAATGGGGAGGAAGTTCCCGAGAAGTTAGATCTGGAGTGTCAGCTGGCGGGCAATAAGATAGATGAACATGGCGGAGTAGGAGCACTGGAAGACAAAATAGATCGGCTGATGAATTTGAATGAACGCTACGAACTTAAGAAAAAACAGCTTGTGGCAACAACGATGGCAAAAGTTTGTACATCGGAGTTATTCTATAATATAAGTTATGATGCCGTGGTTGTTGATGAAGGATCGATGGCCGGAATTCCTTACCTGCTGTTGATGGCTGCTAAAAGCAAAGAACACCTGATTATTGCCGGCGATCCGATGCAGCTTCCACCTATAGCCATTACCAACGACCGGGAAGCCAGGGAGTTTCTCGAGCAGGATATCTTTACCTACGTATCAAAATCGGATACCACGGAGGCACTGTTCAACTGGCACGATGAAAATCCTGAGTTCACCTGTTTTTTTGATGTTCAATATCGGTTGAAGGACGATCTTGCAGGAGTAATAAGTTCTGTTTTTTATGAAGGAAGACTAAAGTCTGATAAACCTGAAAAAGAAGTTAAATCAATGCCAGATTCAACAGGTTCTGTTGCATTGGTAGACACGGCAAAGTACAATCCTTACCTGGAACAGGAAACCGGCGAGCGGGGTTTTAAGCCAGTAAATGAGGTGCATCACAAACTGATAGAAGAAAGCCTGAAAAGACTCACCAGGAATTATGCTCCGGAGAATATTGGAATTATAGTTCCATTTAGAAACAGTGTATACAAAGTTAGAAATCATCTATGGGAATCAGGGTTTAAGGATATTGAAGTTGGTACGATTCATACTTTTCAGGGGAGAGAAAAATCGGTAATTATCTTCGATACTGTGATGAGCGGCGAGTGGCAAAATGGGAGTATGAGGCATTACTCTGTCCGGCCGTTTGATGAAGCAAAAAATGGTTTAAGTGTGCCTCGTTTACTAAATGTAGCTTTTTCCCGAAGCAAAGAGTTGTTGGTTATAATAGCTGATATGCAACATGTAGAGCGGGTTTATGGAAAGAAATTCCTGGGACGATTGTTGCATTCGGTAAAGAAAATATCAATCTAGGATTAGTCTGATGTCAAAGGTCATAAAATGTGAAAACTATAGCTGGAAAGGAATTGAGCGTAAGGATTACAAGACTGATACAACCTGTTATCAGGGAGTACATCGGTTTTCATTGCTGGGAGAGCAAAACGACGAACAGGAGTTAAATTTCCAAACCCGCTATTTTGAAGTGAAAAAGGGAGGGTTTACTTCTCTTGAGTATCACCGGCACCCACACTCAGTAGTTATAATAAAAGGATCAGGTTCTATGGTTCTTGGAGACGAAGTCTATAAGCTCGGCTTGCATGATGTGGTATTTATCTCTCCGGAAACTTTACATCAATTTCATGCTGATAACGGAGAGTCATTAGGTTTTATCTGTATTGTAGACCGTTATAGAGACAAACCCACCCTTCCTGATCGCGAGTATTTGTCAAAGAATATTTCTAATCCTGAAGTCAAAGAAAAAATTAAGCAATGATTTTAAAAAAAGGTTGAATTAAAGTTGATAACACTCTTATATTTGGTGCTCTCTAAGAAGAGGGAAATTTATTGAAAAAGCGAGAGTAGCTCAGCTGGTAGAGCACGACCTTGCCAAGGTCGGGGTCGCGAGTTCGAATCTCGTCTCTCGCTCATAAAGGCAGTTAAGGAAACTTAGCTGCCTTTTTTGTTTACGTGGAGTTTTCTCATAATTACATCGTTTGACTTTGAAATGTGGAATGTAATCCAGTTTTAAGCTGTTAAATCAATTGACTTACTAACCAAAAAAAATCATTATGCCAACAAAAAAAGCTGAAGCAGTTTGGAAAGGAAATTTAAAATCTGGTAATGGAACCATGAAGCTTGAAAGTGGTTCTTACGAGGGAGCTTTTAGTTTTGCTACACGTTTTGAGGATAAATCAGGTTCCAATCCTGAAGAGCTAATTGGGGCGGCCCATGCAGGTTGTTTTTCAATGGCTTTTTCCAATGAGCTCGACAAAGCTGGTTTTACACCAAATTCAGTACACACCAATGCTGAAGTGACGATCGATCCCGGGGCTGGAGCAATTACTACCATAAAACTTATAACCAAAGGTAACGTACCTGATATCGATAACGAGAAATTTCAGGAGATTGCTCAAGCAGCAAAAAAGGGATGTCCGGTGTCAAAAGCACTTACAGGTGTAAGCATTGAGTTAGATGCTACATTAGAAAACTAGTTTCTGATTTGACAGAGCCCGTTTTAAAGCGGGTTTCTTTTTTACCCAGGTCTTTTTCATTTATTTAAATATTAAAGAGACCGATAAGCACAAAAGGCAATAGTTTTTACTATTATTGTATTGAGCTTCATACTTTCAGGAATTATGCCTTTAAAAGTTTATCTATTTCTCTCATTGTTGTTGATAGGGGCGACTGTTCAACCTGTACTTGCTTTTCAAAATGATCAGGTAGTGAAAGATAGTGTCTATGTGCGCGGGCTGCTAAATAAGGTAGAAACTGATATTTTAGAGGGTAACTTGATGTTGGCTCGTCAAAAGACCCAACTTGCAGACAGCCTTTCTGATGAAATAGGATTCAGAGATGGTAAGGTAATTGCCATGTTGCGCAATGCGGATATTTTAATAACTGAAAGAAATCTCGATTCCGCTATTGTAGTTCTAAATAATGCTATCAGGCTTTATCCTGAAAGTAAGCGGATTGTTAATTTCTATAATTTGTTAGCGGCTGCTTATTCGAATAAGGGTGAAGAAGCCAGAGCAATTGAGATCTACGAACAAGCGCTCAAATATATCTCCCGAATGGACAGTGTTCATTATGACAGGACCAATGCGGCTGTTCGGCAAAATATGGCAAATGCTTATGTCGATCTTGGGCAGACAACAAAAGCATTTGAATACTACGTTGACGCTGTTCGGTTTGCAGAAATGACCCGTGACACTGCTTTTTGGGCTACTACTCTGAACAACATTGGCAATGCTTATAATGGTGAAAACAATTACGAGCGGGCTGCTTTTTATCTGGAAAAAGCTATGTTTCTTGCGGAGCAAAAAAATCTTAAAAATGAGCTTTACAGAACTTCTCTTAATCTTGCTAATACCCGCACTGAACAGGAAAGGTTTGATGAAGCATTAAGCCTATATAACCAGGCTTTAGAATTGAATAATCAAATTAGACCTGACTCTCCTCCAGTAATTGTTATGTATAATCTTGGAAGATTGAATGGAAGGCTGGGAAATTATGAAAAGGCAGAATCACAGTTTAAAGAATCGCTCAGTTATTCTGAGCAGATGGGTATAATACAGGGTGCTTATTATAATAATTTTGGGCTTGGGAACCTGTTTTATGAGATGGAGAGGTACGAAGAAGCGATTCAGTATTATGAGGCCGCAAGGCAAATAGCAGAGCGGCTTGAAGCCACCCCTCTCATTCAGGATATAAGACAAAAGCTGTATGAAGCCAATCGGGAAGCCAATCGCTACGAAGGCGCCTTGCAATATTTAGAGTTATATAAGGAGCTTTCAGATAGTCTTTCAAGTATGGAGACGACACAAGCACTGGCCGAACTTGAAAACCAGTTGGAGCTTGATCGGCAAAATGAGGTAAACCGGTTATTACAAGATAAACAAGCTCAGCAAGAACGTCAGCTCCATATACAGTATATCCTAATTGTTGTAGGTGCTGTTGTAATTTTACTGATTGTAGTTCTATTGTTCATGATGAGAAAAACGGCCCGGGAGAGAGAAGAGATTAATAGAAAACTGGAAGTTCAAAAAGAGGAACTCATAGAAGCCAATAAAGCGAAAGACAAATTATTTGCTATCATTGCCCATGACTTACGCACCCCTATGACTTCTATGCAGGGGCTTCTTCATCTTATAAAAGATAATGTGATTTCGAAAGATGAGTTAGCTCAGTTGATTCCTGAACTAGAGGTATCGATACAGAAAAACGTAAATGTTATGGAAGATCTCTTGGCGTGGGCTAAAGAGCAGCTTTCAGGTGTGAACATGGAAATCAATCCAGTTAATATTCATGATGTTGTAGAGGAGATTGTTTCAAGTCAGGCTTTTATTGCTACAAAAAAGGGAGTAGATGTAAAACAATATGTCTCTAAAAGTGAAGAGGTATTAGCTGATCATAATGCGTTGCAATTGGTTGTTCGTAACGTCATTTCCAATAGCATAAAGTTTACGAACAAGGGTGACAAAATTGAGATAAAAACAGAGCCTAACTCTCATTTTACCAAGCTGATTATAAAAGACACTGGCATAGGTATACCAGCGGAAGCTGCAGACAAAATATTTGCAACCAAAGCCTGGACCAGAGAAGGAACAAATAAGGAGAAAGGAACCGGATTTGGCTTGAGCCTGTCAAAAGAATTTGTTGAACGTATGAATGGCAGAATTTGGTTTGAAAGTACCGAAGGGGAAGGGTCAACATTTTTTATTGAGCTCCCCAAAGCCTCCTCAAACTAAAGTTTAACCTAATCACGAGATGTGAACAATCTGTAGATAACTTCTGGCAGTTCTAATTCCCGAAACCGGGAATCATTTCTTATCTTTACCACTTATTAATCACTCATTACTTGGAGCTTTAGATATGAGCGATAAGCCTCGCGAATATTGTGGAATCTACGGTATCTATAATCACCCTGATGCAGCCCTTCATACCTATTATGGCTTGCATGCCTTGCAACATCGTGGTCAAGAGTCGGCTGGTATAGTTACTTCTTACTTTGATGATGATAAAGGCCGGTATGCCATGCCTGCTTATAAAGACTTTGGGTTAGTTTTAAATGTATTCAGTAAATCCAAGGTGTTTAAGAAAATCCTTAGAGGTAAAAATGCCATAGGGCATAACCGTTATTCAACTTCAGGCTCTTCAAAAAACCCGGCTAATATCCAGCCTTTCAGAGTACACTACCGGAATGGAAATCTGGCAATCGGGCATAACGGAAACCTTTCCAATGCAAAACAAATCAGGGAGCGATTTCGAAAGGAAGGAGTCTTGTTTCAAAGTACATCTGATACAGAATTGATTTTGCATCTCATCTCTCATAGTAATGAGGAAGATCAGATGGACCAGATTATGGATGCGCTGGGACAAATTGAAGGTGCCTACTGTCTGGTTATTCTGACTGATGACAAGCTAATTGCAGTACGTGACCCTAATGGATTTCGGCCACTGGCACTTGGAAAAGTAGACGGGGCTTATTGTGTATCCAGTGAAACCTGCGCTTTTGATATTAATAATGCGGAATACATTCGAGATGTGCAGCCCGGTGAAGTGGTTGTGATCGATAAAGATGCTGACGAGCATAACGAACCCAAATCGTACTTTATACCTCCGAAAGAGGGTACAGGTACCAGTCAGTGTATTTTTGAGTACGTTTATTTTTCCCGGCCCGACAGTAAGATATTTGGCGAAATGGTAGATAAGATTCGTCGAAATCTTGGTAAGCAGTTAGCAAAGGAGCATCCTCTTACAGATGTTGTGAAGAATAATAAAACCGGTAAAAAGCCGGTAGTCATTTCGGTGCCGGATTCAAGCAACACCGCCGCACTTGGTTATGCAAGTGAAAGCAATAAGCTTGGTCATGAGTGTAAATATGATATAGGACTGATTAGAAATCATTATGTGGGTCGAACCTTTATTTCGCCCGGACAGAAATCACGTGAGCAGAAAGTTCGTACTAAGTTTAATCCAGTTCGTGGGGTAATTGAAGGTAGAGTGGTGATTATTGTTGATGATTCGATAGTACGGGGAACCACATCTCGCTACCTCGTTGATATGATTCGTGAATGTAATCCCGCTGAAATCCACTTTTTGGTAAGCTCTCCGCCAATTATTAGTCCATGCTATTACGGAATGGATTTCCCAAGCCCGAATGAATTAATAGCCAATAAATTTGACAGAAATATAGAGAAGATGGCTAAAGAAATCGGAGTAGACAGTCTCCGGTATTTGTCTGCAGATGGTCTTGTAGATGCCGTTAAAGAAGCGAACCCTTCCGGCCATGATTACTGTACAGCTTGCTTTACAGGTAATTATCCGGTTCCTGTCAATTTTGGCGTTGAGAAAGAAGAAAACGAGCTGGTTTGATGTTTAACGCTCAGCCTAAATTTATTACCAGTGCTACTCAACTTGACGAATGCCCGCCGGCAACTTTGCCGGAAGTTTGTTTTGCAGGCCGATCAAATGTTGGAAAATCGTCACTGATTAATGCTCTTCTGAATAAAAAGAATATTGCACGTACTTCAAATGTACCAGGCAAAACCCAGCAGATGAATTACTATAAAGTTGGGGATGAGTTTTTTATGGTTGATTTACCCGGCTATGGCTATGCCAAAGTTCCTAAAAAAGAACGGGAGCGTTGGGGGAAAAATATTCGGGACTATTTATTGGATCGAGAGTCTCTGAGCTTAATTTTGCACGTTGTGGATGTGCGGCATGAACCCAGCCAGCTTGATGAGGACTTCTTTTATTGGATGGCTATGAATGAAAAACCTTTTTTCGTGGTGCTTTCGAAGTCGGACAAACTCTCCAGAAATAAAGTAAATCAGTCGAAAGCCCGTGTCAGGCGCATTCTGAAAGAGATGAATATTGAGATTCCAATTTTACCATATTCATCAGATTCCAGAGAGGGCATCTCTGAGATAAAAGAATTAATCACTGAGTTTGTATCTCACTCAAGGTCAGGCTCCTGAGTTACTTCATCCAAATTTTTAGCCGTGGATAGATTTACTGTTCAATATAACATTACCTGTTACGAGGGTGAAAACATCGATGAGAAACTTCGATGGATCTGCCTTGAACAAAGTGTGGAACTTCCCGAAGAGGTCGTTCCGCAAAAAATTCTGGATAAGGTTACAGGTAATGTCGGACAGGTTGAACAGCAATCCGAAAATCAGTTTAAGGTGCATATTGATTGGCCTGTCGAAAATATTGGAAACGATGCTACCCAGTTTCTAAACATTTTATACGGCAATATTTCACTTAAGAGAGGGATAAAAATCACATCTGTTGATTGGAGTTCATTAACCGGTTTATTGAAAGGAGCCAGATTTGGGATATCGGGTATTCGTGAAGAGTTTGGTATTCATGATCGGGCTATGGCTTGTGGGGTTTTAAAGCCAATGGGATTGTCGGCAGATGAGTTATCGGTTCAGGCTAAAGAATTTGCTTTAGGTGGAATTGATATGATTAAGGATGATCATGGGTTGGCTAACCAAAGTTATGCTCCCTTTGAGGAACGGGTAAACCGGGTAGCAGAGGTACTCCAAAAAGCCATGACCGAAACGGGTATTTTGACCCGTTATTTTCCAAATATTACTACAGCCGGCTCAAAACTAATGCAACAATATGAACTGGCAGCTGATCTTGGTGCCGATGGTGTGATGATAATACCAGAGCTCTGTGGATATGAAAGCATGCATGAGCTTGCTCAGTCAAAATTGGATCTTCCTGTCATTGCTCACCCAGCTTTTTCAGGCACTTTCGTAACCGATCCGGATCACGGATTCACACCTTCTTTCTTATATGGAGAATTGTACAGGGCTTTTGGGGCAGATTTCACGGTATATCCGAATACCGGAGGCAGGTTTTCCTTCACTCCTGAAGAATGCAATGATTTGAACGATTCGGCAAGAACCTTAGACTCACCTTTTAAGCCAATATTTCCAATGCCGGGCGGAGGGATGAAACGGGAGACTATTCCCAACTGGATAAAAGAATATGGAAAGGATACTATTTTTTTACTTGGAGCAAGTATGTTGCAACATCCGGGTGGTATTCGCAAGGCTTCTGAAGAAGTAAAGGAAATACTTCAAAATTAGATCAGCCAAAATCGCCGGTTCGATATCGTTCAGCTAATCTTTCTTCGTTCACTCTTTTAAAATTCACCAGTTTTTCTTCCGAGAGAGAAGCTATCGTCATTTCTCTTTTACCCAAAGCTCCTCGAGAGCGGGCAACTTTCCAGCCTGAGGCACACATTGCTCCACGGGCTTTTGATGCTGCACAGTAGGTAGCGATGACAGTATTGGTTTTAGAATAGGAAGACAGCTTTTTAAAAGTATTACTTGTCCATAATTCTTCATTTACTTCTGGTGAAAATGGATCGTGGAAAATGAAGTCTACTTTCAGATCTTTTGGGTCAAAGTCATCAAACTGTCCGTAAAAAAGTTTTAAACTTACATTGTGATCATCCAGAGGCTTATATTGATTGAGCCCTGGCTTAAGCTTCCCAAATACTTTTGGTAATAATTGATTTAGCTCAGGATGTTTCAGGTGATCTTTGAAGTTAAACTCCGATGCTGTTTGCTGATCAACAGGAAAAGCTTCAACAGACCAAAACTCTACAGGTATATTAATCTTTTTCTGTAGAAGGATATCGAGGAGCAACAAAAAATTGAGTCCGGTTCCAAAACCCACCTCTAATACCGTTAATGTTTCTGCAGAATCAAGTGATGAAATCAATCCCGAGGTTTCAAAAAAAACGTGCAGACTTTCAGAGGCTGCTCCATTGGGATTGTGATAAAATTGTTCAAACTGATCTGAATAAAGAGTAGATGAACCATCTTTTGTCTTATGAATTTTTGTAGTCATAAAGAATAAGATAAAGTATCAGCAATCATATAGAAACTCATCGTTTTATTCACTAATAATTCACAAAATGTTGCTAATCTGAACTTGTATTAATAGGTGGTAAAGGAGGGAGTATGAAATCAATCAGAAAACACACCCAAAACGTAACAATAGATTTAATCTCTTTTATTCTTCTTATTGGACTTTTATTAACGGGCTTATTGATTCATTATATATTACCACCCGGGAGTCATGGAAGCAGTTTCTTAGGTTTAACACGTCATGAATGGGGAGATATTCATTTTTGGGTGGCTTTACTGTTCATAGCAGTGATATTATATCATCTTTTATTACATATCACCTGGATAAAGGGTAGCTATTTTACATTCCTTAAATCCGATAGCAGAAAAAAGTGAGAACTTTAATCGGAGGATTTTAAAATTACTTTCCCATAATTTGTTTTAGCAGATATTGATGCTGCTCCTGAGCCAATTTTACCATTGGCAGATCCTGATGATTGTGTTCCCTGAAAATTAAGATCGCCATCTATTTCAACAGTATTACCGGATAAATCAAAGGATGCATCAGCTGCTTTTGGAATCCAGATCGATATAGTTCCCGCTCCGGTTTTAGCCTGAGAAGTATTTTTGAGCTCAACAAAACGAAGTTCAATGTTTCCACCGTTTGTATTTGCTTCAACGGAACCTGAAAGACCTTCTGCGACTAAATTACCGCCAGAAGTTTTCATAATGACAGAGCCTGCTACTTCACGTGTTTTTATGTGGCCCCCAAGAGAATGAAGGTTTAACGTTCCCTTAGAATTATTTACAGTGATATGGCCGCCACTTGTTTTAGCCTTAACATCTCCTGTAATATTTTCCAGGCTTATATGCCCGCCTTGGGTTTCATATGACTGATTTCCGCTCACATTTTCTGAAGTAATATGTCCAGCTTTGGTAGAGGAGATAACTCTCATATTTTCGGGAATAACCAATGTAGCCTGTAAATGAATATTTTGGTCTTTCGATAAACTTTTCGGGCTTGTAATTGTGAAATCGGCTTCTCCCGATGAGATACTTGCAGTGGTATTTATCCTTGATTCTAAATCCGCTTTGGTAGAAACCTGTCCGGATGCTTCAACTGTAAATTTGATAAGTTTTCCTGAGCCACCCTTAATTGTGATTGAGCCGAAGGGTAATTCAATATTTGTCAGTTGGATGTTTGAGCCATCAAATTCTTTTACATAAGCAAAAACGCCGGGAGAAACGGCAGTCCAGTTCCCCGGACTAGTGGCGACTTCTTTATTGATAGAAACAACACCTTCTTCATGATTTATATTTACGTTAATCCCCTCTTTTTCCAGTTCTTTAAGCGCTTCATTAATCTCAGCTTCAACTTCTTCCTGAATCTCAACAGGTAAGAAATTAGTGATATTCTTTAGGTTCTCAAGGTTTTTGAGGTTCTCCAGATTCTTGAGATTTTCTAAATTTTTGAGGTTCTCTAATTTCTTGAGCTCGATAACATGTAGTTTTTCACCATCAATGTTGATACGTATGCTATCGGTGGCAAAAGCAGATCTCTTTGGTTTTTCTGGTTCAGAGTGTTGCCCTACTATGTAGACAGCTATGCCAACAAAAAAAAGACCAGCTAAAATTATTTCCCACGATGTTCTCTTCATATGTCCTTCTATTTTAAGTACTCGATAAAGTACGATTCAATATTGCAAAGGTTACATTGAATCGGATAATATCCTTATCATCAGCTAAAGGTTGAATTTCAAAACTATTGAGCATGCATTCCAAAATTAAACAACTCGCTGAAAAGTATTTTCAGTATGCTGTAGAAACCCGAAGATATTTGCATCAGCATCCAGAGTTAAGCTATAGTGAATTTGAAACTACGAAGTTTATTAAGTCGGAGTTGGAGAAGTTGAATATTCCATTTGAAAGCCCATTAGAAACGGGTTGTGTTGGAATATTGGAAGGAGGTAAGAAATCAGATAGAGTGATTGCTCTTCGCGCAGATATTGATGCGTTGCCCATTACAGAAGAGGGAAAAGCTAAGCAGGCATTTATATCAAAAAATGATGGGGTTGCACATTGCTGCGGACATGATGCTCACACCTCAAATTTACTAACGGCAGCAAAAATCTTGAAGGAGCTTCAGGCTGATATTGAGGGAAAGGTCTTATTCGTATTTCAGCCCGGAGAAGAGAAGCTGCCAGGCGGGGGAAGGCTTCTGAGTGAAACTGGATTTCTTCAGGATCAGGGTGTGCAGGCTATTTATGGGTTGCACACGTCTCCAATGCATAAACCCGGTACTATAGCGACCAAAGCAGGTCCGTTGATGGCAGCCCCTGATGAATTCGAGGTTGAGATTATTGGTAAAGGAGGACATGCAGCCCGTGCACACGAGGCTATAGATCCTGTTGTCTTATCTGCTCAATACATAAATGCAGTGCAAACAGTGGCCAGCAGAAGTGTTGATCCTACTGAGCCTGTGGTAGTGACTATTGGTAGAATTGAAGGGGGCACCGCTCATAACATCATCCCCGAAAAAGTTAAACTTTGGGGAACTGCCCGAACACTTACACCTGAAACTGCAGAATTAGTACAAAACCGACTAGAAGCATTGCTTAAGGGGATTACCGAATCGGCTGGAGGTAGTTACACTTTCAAACTGAACAAAGGATATCCTGCTGTTATCAATACCGAAAAAGAAGCCAAAACGGTACTGAATTCTATGACCAAGTTATTTGGTGAAGAATCGGCCATCGAATTAAAACGACCTATTATGGCGGGTGAAGACTTCGCTTTCTATCAGAAGCACTTCCCCGGGGCTTTCTTTTTTGTGGGTAGTGGCAGCGAGGATTCAGATTCCAGGTATCCCTGGCATCATCCAAAATACAATGTAGATGACCGGTTCTTTGAAGTTGCAACTCCACTTATGTCATCGTTAGTTTTTGATCACAAATGATACACGCAGAACGATCTTTTTGGGAGTCAGAACTATACGACCGGGAGTTTGACCTGATTGTATTAGGGGCAGGACTTACGGGGCAGTCTATCGCATATTTCTTCAAACAAAATAATCCGGATAAGAAAGTATTGGTTTTAGATCGAGGGTTCTATCCTATAGGAGCAAGTACCCGAAATGCCGGTTTTGCCTGCTTTGGTTCAGTTACTGAGCATATGGCCGATATGCAAATTGAAGAAGAGGCAAATATCATAGATCGAATTCGCAGACGTATAAATGGTCTGAGCTTACTACGGCAGACTCTGGGAGATGAAAATATTGCATATCGTGAACCTGGTGCTTACGAGATTTTTACGGATTCCGAAGCATATGAGCAGGCTTTGGATCAGTTGGATGTTTGTAACCGGTGGCTCCAGCAAGCTGCTGGTCTGGAAAATGTTTATCAAAAAACTGAACATAACGGTTTTCCTGCTATAAGTATTCAGCATGAAGGTTGTCTTCATCCCGGAAAAATGATGCATACTCTTTATGAAAAAAACCTGGCTTCAGGTGTTGAGTTCAGGTGGCAATCTCAGGTAAATAAAGTTTATAAAGAAGACGGAGTCTTAACGCTGGAAAACGGGTTTGAATTTAAAGGTAATCAGTTAGCCATAGCCACAAATTCATTTACTTCGGCTTTACTGGATGATGTTGAAATTAAACCCGGACGCGGATTTGTTTTTGTTACCAAGCCTATATCAGACTTAGCATGGAAAGGAACCTATCATTTTGACCGTGGTTACTATTATTTCAGGGGAGTTGAAGATAATAGGTTGCTTCTCGGAGGTGCCCGAAGTTTGGACATTGATGTTGAAACAACAACTGAGTTTGGTACGAATGAGAAAATCAAAAAGCATCTCATATCCTTTGCAAACGATGTTTTGAGATTACCAACAGGATGGGAGATAGATAAGGAATGGTCAGGAATAATGGGGTTTACAACTACTAAAAGTCCTGTGCTAAAGCGTATTAGTAATAAAACAACGGTTATAGCAGGACTCAGCGGAATGGGAGTGGCGTTAGGTATGCAACTTGGCAGAGAAGCTGCAGACTTAGTGATCAAATAAGATCCTTATAGATACATTGCTCCTTACTTCGTTTTAGCTGTCATAATATCCTTCCATTCTGTCGTATAGCGTTTACTTAGAAAGTTTTGATTCATCCTCCAGGGAGCTTCTTCACTATTCTTCCGGTGTTGACCCGTGGCTGCAAATGCAGCAGTATTCCTGCCATGGCGTGTATTAATCTGGTCGAGGCAATCCATTAAGCGAAATTGTTTTTGAGTATACAGTTCGGGATCAAATAAATCCATTTGTACTTCGCTATTTGGGACAATTCCTGTCAACATAACGGCTGCTTTTTTATACTTGGTATCTGCCTTGAAAATGGATCGTGCTATTGCTTGTCCAGCCAGGATCATTGTAGGTGTATGAGCGGTTGGAACTTGAAAAAAATGGCCTCCACTATATTTATACTTGCCCTTCAGATTGTCGTATTTGTCGCCAATCAGAGTGACATGCATACAGGAAGCTACACTTTTTTGGGCGCGCAGTTTTTCCCCGGCGCGACTGATATATGTAGCTACAGCCTCCTGAATAGGCTCGAGATCATAAAGTGGTTTGCCAAACATGCGGGAGGTAAGGATGCCCTTACGGGAATCGAGGGCATCACTGAGTTTCATACAGGGGAGTCCGTTCAGTTCCAATACAGTTCGCAGGCCAGTTACATTCAGGTGTTTACGAACCCATCGTTTATGATCAACTTTTTGCTTCAGGTCATAAGCTGTCTTTATTTCAAAATGGTTGAGCCGAACGGTAAGCCCGTGACCAATTCCCCATACTTTCTGCAAAGGCATGTTTTTCAGAATGTGATCTACCCCAGGGTTATTGCATAAGCTTAGAACACCATTGCAGTTAATGTTCCTTTTAGCAGTTTCATTGGCAATTTTAGCTAATGTTTTACTTGGTGCTATTCCTACAGAAACCGGAAGCCCTGTCCACTGATAAATGATCTCTTTAATGTATCGCCCATATTCTTCCAAATTGGAATAGGTGTTGGTAGAAACTTCAGCGAAAGCTTCATCAATACTATACACCTCAATGTCGTGAGTTAGATGTCGCAGTGTCTCCATTACCCGATTCGACATATCTCCATATAGCGGGTAATTGGAAGACCGAATCACAACCTTATTCTCCCTGAACATTTTCCGATACTTAAATTCCGGTGCGCCCATAGGAATATCCAGAGCCTTAGCTTCTTCTGAACGAGCAATGACGCACCCATCATTGTTAGACAGGATTACAATAGGTTTTCCCTCCAGTGCCGGATTAAACACACGCTCGCAAGAAGCATAGAAGTTGTTACAGTCAATCATTGCATATGCAATGGAACTGCGATTATTAAAATTTTCCAGATTAAGAATCATATTTCATACCGGTGAATAACATAGGTAACCACACCCCAGATCATCCAGTTAGTATCGGGATGAATGGTAATGGGTTCAAAACGGGAATCATCTGAAATCAAAAATAGCCGCGACCCTCTCTTAACCAGCCTCCTAATCACGGGCTCATCTTCGATCGCGGCTATCACAATATTATTATCTGAAGGGTGTACAGAGCGGTCTACTACAAGAATGTCCCCATCCTGTACCCCGGATGCCTGCATCGCATTTCCTTCAGCGCGCACATAAAATGTAGCGGCGGGCCGATGTACAATCAGCTCTTCCAGATCCAGCGGTTTTTGGAGATGATCCGCGGCTGGAGAAACGAAACCGGTTTCCGCTTTTTGAGAAAGCCTCACCTCATTTCGCTGCTTTTTGGACGATCCTCCCTGATAAATTTTAAGTCCCTCCATGCGTACCTCTTTGCTTACATATATTATATGTGTAAAATATGTGTATTGTATGAAAGAGTAAACTATTATCTCAAAAATTTAGTTTGCTAATCGGAAATCAGGACTACAAATTCTTATAAAACAAAGCAGCAAAATGGACTGGCTATATTTAATCGGGTTTATTCTTCTGGGCTTTGCCGGCATGGAGGTTATTTCATACTGTGTGCACCGATGGTTATTTCACGGTATTCTCTGGAACATCCATGAATCACATCACAAACCCAATCATGAACTGTTTGAACTGAATGATATCTTTTCAGTGTTTTTTGCTGGAATTTCTATTTGGTTGATGGTAGATGGGGCAAATGAATTGTTTGTTTCACCTGGTTTTGGAATTGGGGCAGGTATAGCTATTTATGGCGTACTGTATTTTATCATTCATGATTTGTTTGCTCACAAGCGGTTTGTACCCTTCAGCAGTGACAATACAATCATGAAACTAATCAGAAGAGCTCACCAGCGTCACCATCAGAGTGTGGGGAAGCAGGGTCACGAGCCGTATGGATTATTTTTATTTCCTTATGATGAATATCCGGAGCGGGAGCGAAAACGTGATCGATGAGTAACTTATTAAATGTATTATGACATCTGCGGCGAATGTCTGACGCCTGTTTGTATAAAGCTAAGAAATAGATAAGTGAATCAGATTCCTGCGTGCACAGAAATGACGCTAGACACTACCAAACCTTTTTTTCAATTCTTTCATTTGTTCAAAATGGCGCCTTTGATGAGCTTCCTGAATAGCGAAACAGGCCGTTAAAGACATAGGAACAAATTTGATGATGGGATTCCTGGTTTTAATACGGTCTAAATCAAGTTGCTCAAGCTTGGCTTGTTTGAGAATATGTATAAACTCATCCTGAAGTTTTAGAAAATCTGCTAGTATTTTTTGTCGATTAATATCAACTGCATTTATGGGTTCAAAAGGTTTGACAGTTGGAACAGGTCGCTGGTATTCCGGGCTCACAAAATAAATAAACCACCGAAAAAGGAAGTTGGGAGTAAAAGGTTCGCCACCCGCTGCCAAATTTTCGTGAGGTTTATTCAATCCTTTTTTTATTTGAGGTAAATACTCGTTTCCGGCTTGTATAAGATGGCTCAAAATCTCTCCCATACACCATTTATCTTCAGCAGGTTTGCGAAGAAATACCTGATCATCTACATCATGTACCAACTCTTCGGCTGTTTCTTTTGCACCAGCAAAAGCATTGACAAGGTAATTATAGGTGTAATCTGAGTTTTTCATAGCAAATAATTTAAGTGAGGTAAAAGATTCCTAAACAAATTGATTCAGGATTTCATCTGATGCCTGAATCTATTTTATTTGAGTCATCATTCTCAACAAAGTATAGAATCATGTATTCACTGAAAAATCGTTTATTTCTTTTTGTAATCGCTGCACTTGTTTTTCCATCATTGGCTACGGCTCAGGGTGTTTTGAGTTTCGAAGATGTAATGAAGTTTGAAGATATCGGCTCTATTGAACTATCAGGCAACGGAAACTGGGTGGCATATGAAGTGTGGCCCGACCGGGGCGATGGCCGGGTGGATGTAAAAAGTACCAATGGCCGGAATACGTATTCCATTACTTTGGGAGCTTCGCCTAAAATTACACCAAACGGTAGCTGGGTAGCTGCTTTCCGAAAAGTACCACTAGCAGAAGAACTGAAAGCCAAAAAGAATAAACCACGACAAGGATTATCTTTGCTTTCGACGAACGATGGTTCAATCACAGAATTTGATAGTGTTCAGTCGTTTACTTTCTCTGAGGATGGAAGCTGGCTGGCTATTCAACGTTATCAGTCCAAAGAGGTAGAAGACCTTAAATCAAAGAATAAAAAACTGGGTTCAGAAGTCACATTGAGAAACGTAGAATCTGGAATAGAGTTTTCTCTTGCATTCGTTCACGAAATGGCATTTGATAGTCTTTCTAATTATCTGGCCTACTCCATTGTAGACACATCTGATCAGGAAAATGGGTTGTATGTTTTTGACTTGAACGATCGGGAATCTAAACCCGTGGATGTCTCGAAAAGTGGATATTATTCGAACCTGACCTGGGACCATGATCTGCAAAAGCTGGCTTTCACCAAAGCGACGTATGATACTTCTTTCGTAGAGAGTAACGCTTCTATACACATTTGGAATGCAGAATCAGCGAACGTTTCAACGATTCTTAGGGCTGATGAAGGCAACGAAGGTTTTGCCCTCCGCTCGAATAATAGCCTGACTTTTACCCATGACGGAGATCGCCTGTTTTTTGGGTTCATGGATGCTGAAATGGCGGCGCTGGATACCAGGAAAGATGATGCCAAAAACGATGAAGTAGATATCTACGACGTGAATGATATCGTAGAAGGTCGAGGACTGGATATCTGGCACGGAGACGACCCCCGAATCAAAACGCATGAAAAAGTTTCCTGGAATTCCACAAAAAACCATTTGTATATGGCGGTGTATCATCTTGATAAAGAAGAGTGGGTGCAGCTGGCTGACCATGAAATGCCAGAGATCAATATTGCCAATAACCCGAATGTAGTGCTGGGAAGTTCGCAGGTTCCATATATGAAGGAAATGACGTGGGAAGGTTTTTTTAATGACTGGTATTATGTTGATTTAGAAACGGGAGAGCGAACACTTATCGGGAAGAAGTTATCAGAAGGGGTGAACCTTTCTCCGGCAGGCAAATTTGCGGCTTTTTATGAGAATAAAAACTGGTATCTCTGGAATATTGAAACCGGCACATCCAGAAATATTACTTCGAATCTGGATGTACCTTTCTACAACGAAGATCATGATTATCCATCGCGTGTGCCTGATTACGGCGTGGCTGGGTGGATCGAAGGTGATCGTGCTGTTATGATTTACGACAAATATGACATCTGGAGGTTTCCAACCGATTTCAGCGATCCGACAAATATTACGGATGGAGCCGGCCGGGAAGCCAAGCGAATATTCCGTATCGAAAGAATGAATAAAGATTGGGGAGAACCATATGCTGATAATGAAGAGTTGTTGTTGACATCCTATCACCATTTGAATAAAAACTTTGGGTTCTATTCAGCAAAAGCGAATCGTTCTGGAGTAAGCAGGTTATTGGAAGAAGACAAGAAATTTACTTTCGTTGAAAAAGCGGAAGAAGCAAATACCGTTTTGTACAAGCGTGAAGCTTACGATGAATTTCCAAATATTTGGGTGTCTAATAACTGGCAGTTTAAGCGAACGAATAAGCTCACTAATCTACATGAAGACTTACACAAAAAATGGAATTGGGGCAAAGCTGAATTGATTGATTGGTTGAGTCTGGATGGAAAGTTTATTCAAGGAATAGTTATCAAACCGGATAACTATGATCCGAATAAGCGCTATCCAATTATGACGTATTACTATCGATTTTTTACGGATCGGCTGCATGATTTTAATGAACCAAAGACCAATCACCGGCCGGTTTTTGCCCAATATGTCAGTGACGAATACGTGGTTTTTCTTCCGGATATTCGCTTTGAAATTGGCCGTCCCGGATTTGCTGCTACCAAAAGTTTGGTTCCCGGTATTCAGAAACTGATTGAGATGGGTATCGCTGATGAAGATAAACTGGGGCTGCACGGACACTCTTGGAGTGGTTACCAAACAGCATTTATGGTAACACAAACGGATATTTTTGATGCCGCTGTTTCGGGTGCTCCTGTAAGTAATATGACCAGTGCATATAGTGGAATTCGATGGGGATCTGGCCTTGCCCGGCAGTTTCAGTATGAGCGAACTCAAAGCCGTATAGGACAGAGCCTGGTAGATGCTCCCGAAAAATACATTGAGAACTCACCGGTCTTCTTTGCCGACAAAATTACTACGCCAATGCTGATTATGCATGGTGATGCTGACGGAGCGGTTCCCTGGTATCAAAGTATAGAGATGTACCTGGCGATGCGGCGTTTCAATAAAGACGTGGTGTTTCTACAGTATCACGATGAACCGCATCACCCCCAAAAATTCTCAAATAAACTGGATTATGCGATTCGAATGAAAGAATACTTCGATTACTATCTGAAGGGGGTAGGTGAACCAGAATGGATTACTGAAGGAGAAGCATACATTGGAGATTAGAAATGTAAAATGATGAATGTTGGGTTACGTTAATTCAACATTCATCATTCAAAACTTCCATCCCATTCAGATAAGAACTGGTTAATGAATTCTTTCATGAACTGATGCCGTTTTTCTGCTTCTTTTCTTCCGGCCTCGGTGTTCATCCGGTCTTTGAGTAGAAATAGTTTTTCATAAAAATGATTGATAGTGGGGCCTGTACTTTTTTTGTATTCTTCAAATGAGGCATGACTTTCCGGGGCTATTTCCGGATTATAAAGTTCGCGGCCTTTGTGTCCGCCATAAGCAAAGGCACGGGCAATACCGATTGCACCTAAGGCATCCAGCCGGTCAGCATCCTGAACTACTTTGCCCTCAATTGTTTTCATGGGGGTTTCTACTTCAGATCCTTTATAGGAAATATCCCGGATGATATCGCAAATATGGAGGATGGCGGAATCCTTTACCTCTAACTGCCGAAGCCATTTTCGGGCGGTTTCAGGACCTATCTCTTCGTTACCATTATGAAATTTATGATCTGCTATGTCGTGCAGCAAAGCGGCTAGCTCAACAATAAAAGGGTCAGCATCTTCTTTTTTCCCAAGTTGAATAGCTGTGCTTCTGACTCTGTGAATGTGCCACCAGTCGTGCCCCGTGCCTTCGCCTTCCAGTTTTTGGCGCACATAGTCTTCTGTTCTGGAAAGGATGTCTGATTTATTCATTCTAAAAATTAAAGCAAGTGCAAAGGTCAGCAATTACATTTGTTTTGAGCGAATCGATGCGAGCCAGGGATTCTTGCACCCTTTCTTTTTCTATTTCGCCTTCGCGTAGTAGCTTCTGTATGATTGAGATAGCACGTTCAGCAATGTTTTCATCATAAGTGTGATTATTGCCCAGAACCAGGATATCTACCCCGGCATTAATAGATTGCTGAATAGCGGTCTCGAGATCATATTTACTGGTAATGATGGGTTTTTGGAGATCATCGGAAATAACCACACCATCAAAACCCAGAGAGTCGCGTAGTAATCCGGAAATTGTTTTTTCAGACATTGTGCCTGGCCAGGTCGTATCAATATTGGCGTTGAAGCTGTGTGCAGTCATAATACCCCAAATATCCCGTTCTGATGCGAGAAGTGAACGGTAGGGTGTCAGGAAATCCTCTGACCAAACACCTGTAATATCATCTGCAGAATCTGTGGGCTGATAGTCACTGCTGTAGCCTGGAAAATATTTGGGGACGCTAAACATTCTCTCCTTATCAAATTCATCAAGAATATAATTGGCCTGTTCAATTGCCAATTGTGGATCAGATGAAATAATGCCCGGAGTTGGAGCCTGATTAGTCGGGGTTTGTAAATCCAAACGAGGATTAAAGTTAGTATTAAGCCCAAGAACCATAAATTCCTGAGCAAATTTTCTGTAGTATGAAACAGTAGATGCTGAATCTTGCAGGAAACCTTCAGAGAATTTCCCTGAATCATTGTACAATTTGCTAAGTGGAGCTTGAGGTCCGCCATCCTGATGAACTGCAATAATAGGAGGGGTTGATGCATTAGAAATCAGGTCACTGGAAAGTTTAAGCAGCTGGTCTTGGGATTCGATGTTTCGGTCAAAGGTTTTCAGGGTATGATCATAATCATATAAGATCACTCCGCCTACATTTAATTCTTTCAGATTTTTGATGACAGGATGATCCGGGGAGACCTCGGTGCCTCTGAAACCAACAATAAGCATCTGCCCCAGCTTTTTTGATTCGATAATTTCTTCAGAGGGTTGTTCTTTTTTCTGACAACCCGCAACGGAAATCAGAATGAATAGGATGATTAAGATTCGGTTCATTAATTGAGTTGTTTATTGTAGTCTGAAAGTAAGCTGTCTAACACAGAAGTGAAATTAAAAGAAGGACGAACATCGTTATACCTTGAAATTCTTCCATCTGGGTCAACCAAAACATAAAAAGGAATGCCTCCACCTTTGTAGGCTTTAAATGTTTCTTCGTTGAACCCGTTACCTCCATAGAGTTGAATCCAGGGTAGTTCGAATCGTTGAATATCCTGAACCCAAACCAGGCTATCTACTTCATTAGAAATTCCGATGATTTCCAGCTCATCACGGGAATAATTGCTATAGATATCTTTCATATATGAAAATTCTTCCAGGCATGGCTGGCACCATCCCGCCCAAAAGTCGAGAAGTACAAATTTACCTCTGTAATCTTTCATGGTATGGATATCCCCATCAATATCTGGCAGGGAAAAAGGAACAGCCGGCTGACCCGGAGAAACGGATTTAATTTCTCTGTAGAAATAGCCAAGGAAATTTGTGTACTCTGGATAGTCTGAAAACTCCTCTAAATATGCTTCGTAACTTGGAGTAGCTGTTTCCAGGTCCTGCTCTCCGATACGCTCGGCAACCAGATACATCTTTGCGTGTGCCAGAGCATCCCGGTTTTCTATATGACTTAGCACTTCCAGCCTTTTTTCATTAAGCTCTTCATACGCTAATCTTTTTATGTCGTATTCAGATAAATCTTGTCCATACTCTTTTTTAACACTGTCATAGATTCCAAATGTACGGGCATAATAATGCGCAAAGTCACGGATCCCGGCACGTTGAGCCTTCAGAGATTTAAGTGTGAAAAAGTTAAGAGAATATGCCTCATTGAAAACTTCTTTTCGGGCTGAATCGGCATTAAAACCCTCATAAAACCGTTGATTATATTCAATAGCTCTTATTTTAAAAACCAGGTATTCGCCGATGGCTTTTAAGTAATAATCACGCAAAGGGGTGCTTTTTAGATAATTCTCAGCAATTTTATATTTCCTTTTACTGAGTTCCAGCAGGTTATTCTCTTGACCAACTTTAATTTTTTCCTCTTCGATTGGAATTTGAGACTCAATTTCTTCCGTTTCGGACAAATAGTTGTTATATCGTGTATCCCAGTTTTCTAAATATCCCTCAACCTTCACTCCCTGTGGGAAATCAGCCCGGTTTATTACCAGATCTAAATTTACTTTTGGTTCCAAAACCAGAGGATAACTTTCATCATTGATTTGCAAAGTTCGAATCTGTTGAGAACCCAGGGAAGTGGTAAAAGAAAATTCACCCTGGTCTGTTACGTTCAAGGTGTCTCTTTGGATCGGAGAATACTTGTAGTGGACAGGCTGTTGCTGCAGAACAATATGAGTATCTCCAACATAGTCAATGCTACCTTTTATGGTAGTGTTATTTTGATTACAGGAAGCAAATATAATTACGAGTACTGGCAAGTACTTAAGGCTAAAGACAGAGGGCATAAAGTTCCGAGGATTAAAATCGTTTAATATTCTTATTGGTAAAGGGAAATACTGTAACATTATTGCTTGAAATTCTCTTTTAGTAAAAGAAATAAAGTGCAAAATAGTTATTTCAAAAAAATTGAAAAAAAAGTGTAACAAAAAAGAATGTGCTTACTCTTGTCAGAAGATAATTTGATATGGGTAGTGCAAAGACGGCAAGCTACATACGCGTGAGGTACAGGAGCAGCAACGCCAAGCGGTTTATGTTGAACGTTTAATTACCACAGTTAGTAATCATAACTATTATAACAACGAAAATGATAGAAAGTAAGATTAATAAAGAATTGGAGAGGAAAATTGATCTGTATGTGAACGGCAGGCTTGATGCTGAGCAAACTGACGAATTGTGGGCCGAGCTTATTCAGGATGAATATTACATGGACTACATGAAGAGTGTTGCTAATTTAAAAGCAGTCATTGATCGTAAGCAGTCAGCAAAACCTTCCTCAAAAGTATATTCTTTCCGAAAAGTTGCTCAATATTCGGCTGCTGCCGCAGTAATTTTGATAGCGTCGGTGATTGGTGTTTTGAATTTAAATACCAATGGTGATTTTTCGGTAAGTCCAATAGCTCAAATAGGTTTAGATGTTGTGCGTGATGCTGAAGGTGTTTCGGCCACTGTTACAAGTGATATAATTCGAAGAGCTATACGTATGGCTACAGATGGTGAAGTTCAGGAAGCAATTTCTTTACTTGAGGCAGAATTGGAAGAGACTACAGACCCGCAGTTGAAAGCTGAAATTGCATTGAGTCTGGGTTCAATCCAATACAACACCGGTAATTATATA
Organism: Gracilimonas sp.; assembly: GCF_040218225.1. Taxonomy (NCBI): domain Bacteria; kingdom Pseudomonadati; phylum Balneolota; class Balneolia; order Balneolales; family Balneolaceae; genus Gracilimonas; species Gracilimonas sp. Next base: position 69,969 of record NZ_JAVJQO010000003.1, on the reverse strand, counting down.
TCCTCCATTGAAAATTTCGAAATTGTAACAGCACAGGAAAATATTGATGTGCTTACGCTGGAGAAAGGATATTGGTTTTTAGGTAATACTTATTTCCAACTAGACCGGCTTGAAGAAGCAGAACAAGCGTTTAAAAACGCTTATGAGCTTAATGGAGCTTACAGCCGTGTCGCCAAGACTTATGTTGATGCCCTGGAAAATGTAAGGTAAGCAGATAGAAATTTAGACTAAATAATATGTTATTTAAGACGCTTTCTTTTAATTAAGATAAGCGTCTTTTTTTGTTACTCATCTCTCTAAAGTTGAACCTTGAAGCAAATAGTACAGGACGGCTTTTACTCTTTCTCTTTTCTATAAGTAATAAATCCAGTCAACAACATTGTCATGGCTAAAAGTGAAAACATTAATGCGGTATTTGCAGATTTTCCAGTTACAGGTGAGGGGTTGCCAATCATCATGTAAGCTCCCCAAAAATGAGGATTGGCATTAGCTCTCTTTAATTGATTAAGCTTTGCATTTCTAATGGCCTCACTTTTGGTTTCACCTTTATTCAGATAATCATAAAAGTCGGTTGCAAATTCTGAAGCTACTTTATCATTAACTGACCATAAATTTAAAGCCAGGCTTTTGGCACCGGCATATCTGAGGGCTCGGCTTATTCCCATTATTCCACTACCTTGTATATAGTTACCCGATCCAGAGCTGCAAGAGTTTAGCATGATAAATTCACTATTCAATGGAGTATCGAATAGTTCATAGGCATAAAGAGCCTGATCTGACTGTAATGTATCCGAGTCAGTAGAGTTTTTCAGATAAATAGTCGAGAATAAAGGATCTTGTTCTGAAACTTCACTATGCGTAGCCACATGAACAAGCCGGGAAGTACCAACTTTCTGTTTAAAAATGTTTTTTGTGGCTGCATCACCTGTAAATACTTTCTTATTCTTAAAGGAAGAGAGAGCAGAGGAGATATTATTTGTTTCTACTGTAGCATAGGGCAGGGAAGGTAAATTTGTGCCACTGAAATTCTGGAAATCAGAGATTGCAAAGCCAGTAAAGTCACTCTCTGTTGAGGTAGTAAAAGACCGCCGATTACGATCAAACTCTTTGAGAGAAGTAAAATACCGGAAGTGATAGTCTTCAATTAAATAATGGCTGCTTCCAAAACTAACAGGTGAATCGGGCCTTTCTGTTGGCAGTACTTCAAGGGGTATTCGGTAAAGGTAATTGTCCGGAATAACCGAAACCTGATGTATGTTTTTTGGGATCTCTTTTAGCTCCAGAATTTCATATAAGTCGTAAAGCTCAAATAAGTTTGTTTTTCCCGATGCAAGATGATCTCCAATCTGGGTGAAAACTGCCTGACGTTCCTTGTCAAAGGCATAATATTTTATACTAATATCAGAAGATGTCAGATAACTAACGTATAACTTTGAACCTACTTCTGTGAAATGTAGCAACAGCTCATTTTCGTTCAGAGATCGTTGTATCGACCAAATAGGAGGTAGTGGTTCTTCTTTAGCTAAATTAACCTGTGCTAAAATTTGCTCTCTTGTCGCGGAAATACGATCGATTTCTGTTTTTATTTGAAACCTCTCTTCCTCACCTGCATTTAAGTATTTTTTTCTAAGAGACTGGATTCGTTGATTCAGTCTTTTTTCTTCTGCCAATTCTTCTTCAGTTAGCTTAGCCGCTTTCACTAGAGGACTGTTATAAAGCGTAGCATCATTGATTGTTTTAAGACGATCTAGAATAGAAAGTGCTTCTGCATTTCTGTTATTCTCAATAAGAAGTTCAACAATTAACTCGAAAGCATCCAGATATTCATCTTCGACAGACCAATAGCCCTCCTGAGAGTCAGTATTATTCTTAGCGCGATCAATAACCTGATCAATAATGGGTAACAAATTATCTATTGCAGCTCTATCATTTCCAGTTAAGCTAAGATAGTCCGTTTTTATAGTTTGATATTTTACAGATAATTGAAAGTCAAGGTCGTCAAGAGAATAAAGCGTAATTTCCTCAAGCTTATTACCAGCTTCAGATAATTTATGTTGTTTTAAGTCTAATGCGGTAAGGTTAATAACTGCATCAAGGTAGTCAGGAGTATTAGAGCGAGATAGGGTTAGCTCTTTTATTTTCTGAAAGACTTTTCTTGCCTCAGGAAGTGAGTCTGTTTTGCTGAGTATAACGCCTTTTTCTATCAGAAGATCAATATACGTATCGTAATTTCGCTCCGGGGATAATATTTGTGCTGCTGAATTTAAATTAGCTAAAGCCATTTCAGCATCTTTATAATTTGTCCAGTAAAAACTACCCAAATAAGAATTAATTAGAGCTAATTCTGTTGTATCAGAATTTTGTAAAGCTACCTCTCTTGCTTGTTCGATATAATTCATCGCAGTATTGACATCTTTTATCGATGTATAATAAATAAAGAGGTTTCGATAAATACTGAGCAGGCTGGTATATTGTTTTATGTCTTGCTCCAGTGCGCGTAACTGGAAAGAAATGTATTTATTAGATTGCCCAAGTTTTTGGTAAGTAGCCCCTAGGTTTGTGAAAAGAGAGTACTGTTCTTCTAAAGTCTCTGACTCATTGTATAGATCTTCATAAATTTTTTTTGAGTCTTGATATTTCCCTAAGGAGAATAAATAAACGCCTTGCCTACTTTTTATAGAATTGATTTCATTATTATTCCCAATAAACTTAGCAAGAGGCAATGTATGGTTTCTTTGTACCTGTAGTGATTTATCGTATTGCCCATGGATATAAAACGTATATTCAAAAGCTCCCAAAAGCTTTAGCCTGTAAATTGAATTTGGCAACCAATTTTGGTTGACAAATAGAGTGTAATTTTCTTGTATAATATTATATTCATCGAGTACATAAGCTACCCTGATAACATTGGAAAGTATAATGGCATATTCAAAGCCACCGTTCTCATTTTCTGAATTTATATAACTTGTCCAGCTTTTTAATGCTTTCTCTAAATAATTTCGGGAGTAATACTTAAACGGATTATTTCCCATCAGCATATGAAAATGTATCAATGGATATTCATCATATCCTAGAATGCTTGTAGAAACTGTATCCTCACTTTCTATAATTTGATTGTAAAGAGTTGAGACGTTTTTGTCCCAGAATGAGATCCCGTTGGCATTAGCACTCAGCTCGTCTAATGAATCACAGTTTATATCTTTGTAAAAACCCGATTGTTTAGGTATCTCATGTATATATGATTGTACAATTTTAAGCCCCTTGCAATTCTGTGATGCAATCTCATAAATGGCCCAACTGCTTAAACTTATTTGATGTCCTTCCTGTAAATTGGATACATAACGACTTACCTGTTGTTGGGTTTTTTCAACATAGGCAGTATCTGGAGATGAAAAAGCAAAAAATATTATATAAAGTAGGATCACAACTAATCATCTGAATGAGGTATTAAGGTAAGGAAATCCTGTTTATTACCAAGGTTTTTCAAGAATAGGCTTCACATCATTGCCGCCGGAGAATACGCCGTTGCCGGTTGTGGTGGTTTCGACAGCAGGTTCGCTGGTCAGCTCATCGTTGAGGGAGGCATCGGTCACCGAAGCACATCCGAAAGAAAGAGAAACGATAGCAATCAGGGCGAAAAGAGATTTAAGAGATTTCATGATAGTAATAGATTTGTAGTTGATTGAGTTAAGTGGTTGTTGAGGTCGTGACTACCAGGGTTTTTCAAGAATAGGCTTCACGTCATTGCCGCCGGAGAATACGCCGTTGCCGGTTGTGGTGGTTTCGACAGCAGGTTCGCTGGTCAGCTCATCGTTGAGGGAAGCATCGGTCACCGAAGCACATCCGAAAGAAAGAGAAACGATAGCAATCAGGGCGAAAAGAGATTTAAGAGATTTCATGGATATAATGGTTTTAAGATTAAATTTTGGGTTAAGTACAAGAGTACTTTAAGCTTGATTTGTTACAATTTTTATAAAGGTCAATATTTTTATTTAAAAGCATACTTATACTCCAGTATAAGAGTGTTTTTTAAGCTATTTGTTACACATCTAATCTAAATTTTAATATTTATAGCCGCCACTAAAAGATTAAAAAGGATTAATAATTCAAAAAAAATCACTTATTATTGAAGCTGTTAACATTTTGACAGATTATAAGGTGTGATAGTCTACAACAGATTATTGCGTTTTAGAAAAGCACAAATGGTGCTGAAAATTTTAATTAGTGGTTGGTTAGTTTGGCACAACTCAGAGTTGATTATTCGGAATTAGTAGAAGCGCTCCAGAAGGGGGATGATGAGAAAGCTGGCGAGCTTTTATCGGAAGTGATCCCCAGGCTTGAGGACTATCTTCAGGTAGTGATGAGTGCAGAAGCCAATGCAGCAAAAGAATGTGTTCAGCAGGCTTTTTTAGATGTGTTTGAACAGGTTCGTAAGAATAATATCAAGAATAGTAAGTATATCTTTAGTTATCTCATTAAAGCATGCAGACATGAATATCTTCGTTATGTGAAGCGTCAGCATAAGTTTAATTATGATGATGAGGCATTTAATGAGGTATATGAACCTGAAGAGCAGTTTAAAAACTTACTGGACAAAGAACGCCAGAGAATTCTTGAGGAATGCTTAAGTGAGCTCCGTAAAAAATCGCGGGAATTCATTGAATATTTTATGGATAAACCGGACGCAAGCACCGATGATGCTGTTCAGGAGTTTGATTTGTCCAATGCCAATGTACGTACCCGCAAGCATCGAATTCTAAGTCGCCTGCATCACTGTTACAAGCGCAAATCCAATCAGTAACACTAGAAATCTATTCTGAAGCCTGATGCAGTAATCGTCATGCTTTCAGAAATCTGTATTAGATCTGATGTTACAGGACTGTGTAATAAGTAAAGGATGATGTCGAATGCAAACAGGAACCCGCCTTGTACAAGAAGAGCTTTTCCATATCCTTCCAGTCTTTCTGATTTTTTTCTCAAGCCTCGTTCCCAAAGCCATGCTCCGGTTGCCATATAGCCAATATCTAAACCTGTATTGAGGAGCAAAATTTTATCCAGTTTTTGAAGTTCGATAACCGATTGTGAATACGATAAAGAAGAAGCATCGATCTGAGAAATATTGTAAAGAGCAAAGCCTGCAATTCCTGCATTTACCAGATTCCATCCTGCATTCATCTGATGGAAATATTTAGTTGATTTCTCGCTCAGAAAATACCCGGCTGAGCCCGAAAAAATGTTTAAAGCAGCCCAACTTCCCAGGGCAATCATACCCTTTTTTTGTAAATCGTATGATTTTTGTGCGTAGAATTGAGCGTCAAATGTGTCGTTTTGTGCGTGTAACATTTCGGGATAGAAGAAAAAAAGAGCTCCCGAAAAAAAGAATAGAATGGGTAAAAATTGCTTGTAACACATTTTTAGCTTTGGCTAATTATCGACAGGTATTTGAATTATTTTTTGTTCAACAATTGCGAAAACAGATTCATTCTGTGCGGGACTGATTCTATAATTTCCTGTAAAGCTTCCAAATGCTGGTAACAGTGCGGATTTGGTTCCGAAATAGAAACAGGGTGTATAAAGTTGTTGACGGCCTTTGCCTTTCAGTTTTATTGCGGGATGAATATGTCCTGAGATACAATAAGATTCTGATTGATGATCATCGGATTCGTCATGAAGAAACGTAAAGGGCTCGGCTTTAAATTGATTTACACAATTTAGGCCCATTTTTTCGTATTCAAAGCCTGCGAGGAGGTCGTGATTTCCTATGGTTAAAACCATTTCTACAGATGCATATTTTTGCCTCCACTCTTTAAATTGATCGACCTCGTTGTTGGATTCGCTGTGAAATAGGTCGCCAAGAAAGATTAGTTTTTCAGGATGTGTTTTCAGAACCAATTTATCGAGTCGGCTAATGTTTGATTTGTTAACTGAATTAGGTACAGCAATTCCATGTTTTCGAAAATGACCAGATTTTCCAAAATGCACATCGGAAACCACCAGTATTTTTTGTTCTTTCCAAAACAAAGCCTTTTCCGGGAGCAGTTCTAAAGTTTGATTTTTTAGTTCGAATATTTCGGTGTTTTTAAAACTCATTTAACATGCTTCTCCAGTTGAAGCTGCATTTTTTGAATTCGGTCGGTTAATTTTTCCGAACTAAGTTTTTCTCTTAGCCGGTCTACCATTATTGGGAACGAGTAAGGAGTAAATCGTTCTGTCAGATTGAAAACAGTTTCTTGTTCTGAAATCTTTTTAAGAGCCTTTCGGAGTCGTATTTCGTCAAGTTGTATGCTCATCACTTCATTAAAAGCTTGCTGAATTAATAAGTGATCGGGCTCGTGTTCCATAAATACATCAAAGAAAAGGCTACTCGACATTTGGAGATGCTTATTGGTTTTAGCTTGCCCTGGAAATCCCTGAAAAACGAGTCCAGCGATTTGACAAATCTCCCTGAACCTGCGTTTGGCCAACTCTGCACTGTTGATACTGGCCATAATATCTTCCATAAGGTTTTTGGGAGAGAATAGATCATTTTTCAAGGCAGTCTCGATAGGGATATCCTGATCAGAAAGCAATTCAAAACCATAGTCATTCATTGCAATAGAGAATGTAATGGGCGTCATTTGTGAAATACGATGAGCAATAAGGGCAGACATTCCTTCATGTACATACCGGCCTTCAAAAGGAAAGAAAAACACATGGCATCCTTCCCGGGAAAATGACTTTTCAATGAGAAACTGGTCATCATCCGGCAAAATGGACCAATCGCGCTGTATATTGAAAAGTGGATCCAGTGTTTTTAATTCAACATCGTCATAATCTCCTGAAACTGCGTGGTGCATTTTGTTGCGGAGGATATTGGTCATATTGGATGAAAGGGACATTCGCCCACCCATATAACTGGGGACTTTTGAGGAGCTTCCCTTTGCCCTGCGTACATAAACGGTCATATCCTTCATTTTTATAAGTTCCAGATTCCGTCCGGCAAACCAAAAAGTGTCACCAATGTTTAACTGAGCTATAAACCATTCTTCAACGGCCCCTAATGATTTTCCACTCATATATTTTACTCTAAGCATAGCATCGCTGGCAATGGTACCGATACTCATACGGTGACGCCGGGCGATCTTTCGGCTGGTTACTTTATAAAGTCCGTCTTCATCAACCTCAACTTTTGAATATTCATCATATCGACTTAAAGACTTTCCACCTACCGTGATGAATTGCAGGATATCTTTCCATTCTTTTTGGGATAGAGTCTGATAGGCGAAAGTGCTGTGTACTTCTTCATAAATTTTATCCGGATAAAATCCATCTGAAACAGCCAGCGTTACCAGATATTGTATGAGTACGTCATAAGGTTTTAGAATTGGATCACGGCTTTCCATTTCTTCTGAATTGATAGCTGATCTCAATGCAGCTGCTTCTACCAATTCCAGAGCGTGGGTTGGGACAAAGTATATTCTGCTGGTTGAACCCGGTTGATGACCACTGCGGCCTGCTCGTTGCATAAATCTAGCCACCCCTTTGGGACTTCCAATTTGAATCACGGTTTCAACCGGACTAAAATCTACGCCCAGATCAAGACTGGAAGTACAGACTACAGCTTTTAGGATTCCTTCGTGCAGGGATGCTTCTACCCAATCCCGCACTTTACGGTCCAGTGATCCGTGATGAATTGCAATAGAGCCAGCTAAATCGGGTCTTGTCTCCAGTAAATTCTGAAACCATATTTCGGATTGAGCCCGTGTGTTTGTAAAAATGAGGGTAGAGCGACTTTCATCTATGACAGGCAGGATTTTAGGAAGTAGCTTTAACCCCAGGTGCCCATGCCATGGGAAGTTTTCCATTTCATCGGGTAAAATTGAAGTGGCTTCAATGTTTTTTTGGATATCAGCCTTTATGATCACTGACTCATCATGTTGGTTGGGGCCAATTAATACATCCAATGCTTCATCCAAATTTCCTATTGTAGCTGAGATTCCCCAAACAGAAAGGTCAGGACAAATTCCGCGAAGCCGGGATATTCCTAATTCTGTCTGGATACCTCGTTTGGAGCCCAATAGTTCATGCCACTCATCAACAATTACGGTTTCCAGGTTTTTGAAATGTCGCTTATAGTTTTTTTGGGCCAGCAAGATATGCACACTTTCTGGAGTGGTAATAAGTACTTCCGGCATTTTACGGTTTTGCTTTTGTTTTACAGATTGGGAAACATCACCTGTACGGCGCCCGATTTCCCAGGGAATACCCATTTCATTGACCGATGTTTGCAGCGCCTTTTGGATATCTTTGGCAAGAGCTCTCAATGGAGTAATCCATAAAATTTTGAGTCCATTTTTTTCTTTATCCTGGAAATCATCCGGATGCTCGTCAATCCATTTTATAAGATTGGGCATAAATAAAGCAAAAGTTTTACCGCTTCCGGTGGGAGCATTCAGTAACCCTTTTTTACCCGAAAGAAAGGCATCACATACTTCTTGCTGAAAAGGAAAAATATCCCAGCCGCGAGATTCAAACCAGTTTTCAACAATCTTTCTGCCTTTGCTCATTGACTAAATACTCTAAAAATGGTTAAATCTTTTCAAAATGAGAGTTTGACTTGATTATCCGCAAAAAAACCTTCAACATCAGCAAAATTGAATAACCAAACTGAATAAAAAATGTGGCTTAATATAAAATCGTTCGACGAGTACAAAGAGAACTTTGAGGAAAGTAAAAAAGACCGGCTAAAATTCTGGGATCATGAGGCAGGAACTTTTTATTGGAGGAAGCGATGGGATAAAACCCAAAGTGGAAGTTTTGAAGATGCCAATATAAAGTGGTTTGAAGGCGGAAAGCTGAATATCACGGAGAATGCTTTAGATCGTCACCTGAATACTATTGGGAATAAAACGGCTTTTATTTTTGAACCAAATCACCCGGATTCATTTCGTCGTACAATAACTTATAAGCAGCTGCATGAAGATGTTTGTCGCTTTTCCAATGTTTTGGAAAGTAAAGGAGTAAAGAAAGGAGACCGGGTTGTAATCTATATGGCCATGACTCCTGAGCTTGTTATTGCTGCTCTTGCATGTGCCCGAATTGGAGCGGTTCACTCTATTGTTTTTGCAGGATTTTCGGCTCAGTCTTTGTCAGAGCGAATAAATGATTGTGAAGCCAAGATGCTGATTACTAATGATGGGCTTCGCCGTGGCGATAAGCATGTTCCATTGAAAGATATTTCTGATGAAGCTTTAGAAAGTAGTCCATCTATTGAGAGTGTGATTGTGTGTCAGCGGACTAACCGTGAAATTGACTGGAAAGAAGGAAGAGATGAATGGTGGCATAACCTCATCCGCAATGCTTCAAGAAAACATGAAGCGGTTGAAATGGATGCTGAAGATCCACTATTTATTCTATATACATCCGGTTCCACAGGCAAGCCAAAAGGAGTGGTCCATACTTGTGGCGGTTATATGGTTTATACCAGCTATTCCTTCCGGCAGGTATTTCAGGTTGGGGCTGATGACATTTACTGGTGTACGGCTGATGCAGGCTGGATTACCGGGCACAGTTATATTATTTACGGTCCACTATTTAACGGAGCTACCGGAATTATTTTTGAAGGTACGCCAACCTATCCCGATGCAGGACGTCTTTGGGAAGTTGTAGAGAAATATGAAGTAACTCATTTCTATACAGCACCGACCGCTATCCGTGCGCTGATGTCGTACGATATTGATTATGTGAAAAAGTATGACCTGAGTTCTCTGAAAGTTCTGGGAACAGTAGGAGAGCCCATAAATGAGGAAGCCTGGCATTGGTATGACGAGCATATTGGAGGCGGGGAATGCCCCATTGTAGATACCTGGTGGCAGACGGAAACGGGCGGTATTATGATTTCACCACTTGCGGGAATCACACCAACAAAACCGGGTTTTGCCACACTTCCACTACCCGGCGTATTCCCAGTGCTGATGGATGAGGATGGTAATGAAATCGAAGGCAATGATGTGTCAGGAAATTTATGCATTAAGCATCCATGGCCATCTATAGCCCGTACAGTCTACGGAGATCATGATCGATACATTCAGACCTATTTGAGTACGTATAAAGGGTATTATTTCACCGGAGACGGGTGTCGCCGGGATGAAGATGGCTATTATCGTATTACCGGACGTGTGGATGATGTACTTAATGTTTCAGGCCACCGTTTGGGAACAGCTGAAATTGAAAACGCTCTGGATGAGCACGAAAAAGTAGTTGAAACGGCTGTTGTTGGTTACCCTCATGATATAAAAGGACAAGGTGTCTTTGCCTTTATGATTTGTGATGAAGAAATCAAAGATCCTGAAGCTTTCAAGAAAGAACTCAATGATCTGGTTACAAAAATCATAAGTCCGATTGCCAAGCCGGATAAAATTCAGATTGTATCCGGGTTACCAAAAACACGTTCAGGGAAAATTATGCGACGTATCTTGAGAAAGATTGCAGCTAATGATCTCGAGAACCTTGGTGATACGTCAACTCTGCTTGATCCAAGCGTAGTTGAAGATATTAAGAAAGGAACAGCCTACTGATTTAGAAATTATCTAAGCAGTATCTGCAAAATATCTAATGGAATCGTAGGGGCGTATTGTGTAGGACGCCCCTATTTTTTTATAGACTCAGCAGATAACCTGCAGGTAAGGTAAACAAGCTAATCATTAGTATAATGAGACGGAATCGTGTTCTGACGAACATAGGGTGAAAAAATAGGCCAAAGGTGAGGGGTTTGTCGTTAGTCATCCAATCGTAATAATGGTGACGGTGAACCGAGCCAAGTGCCATAGTAACATGTCCATGCAGGATTGTGAGCATAAAGGGGACTGCAAAGAAAAAAGCTCCGATATATCTAAGCAGAATATCCATGCCTATCAATCCCGCTCCATAGTAATAAGGCCAGGCAAAAAGCACCATCATAGGGACGGTAAGTAACCAATTGATAATCGATATGCGCCTGTAATTTGATTCGTTTAGTTCTGACATGGGGAAATTTGAAATTAGGGGTTATGAATTTTGAATGGTTTCTGGTGTAATTCAAAATTCTGCATTTCCCATTCAAAATTTTAAATCTGGGAGGCGATCAGCATTTCGATTTCACGGTAGGGCATATCAAACATCTTAGCCAGCGCCTTCTTGGTAATGTGCTTCTTATATGTATAAGTGCCATTTCTAAGAGCTACATTTTCCCACAAACATTCTTTTACCCCACCAGCATTTCCAATAGATAATATATAAGGTACCAGCACATTATTGAGTGCATATGTTGCCGTTCTGGGCACATTGGCCGGTATATTTGGCACACAATGATGAATCACCTCATGTTCTGAGTAAACAGGGTTTGAATGAGTGGTAGGACGACTGGTAGCAACACATCCACCCTGATCGATAACGGTATCTACAATTACACTTCCTGCCTTCATCCCTGCAACCATTTCGTCGGTTACCCAACATGGAGATCGTTCTCCTTCAGCCATTGCAGCACCTATGATGATATCAGCAAACTTAAGAGCCGTATTTAAATATTGATGATTTGCTACAGCTGTAATTATACGCCGATCAAGAGCATTCTCTAATCGTCGAAGTGCAGCCAAGTCTGTATCCATTACAAAAACCTGGGCGCCATATCCAAGAGCGGTTCGGGCAGCATATTCGCCGGTAATTCCAGCTCCTAAAATAACCACTGTTGCAGGTGGTACGCCTGAAATACCTCCAAGCATTATTCCTTGTCCGCCACTCATGCTTTCGAGATAGTGAGCGGCAATTTGTACGGACATAGACCCCGTGATTTCATGCATCATTCGCACTATGGGAAACTCTTTATCTTCGCCTCTGATGAATTCATAACCAATTCCGGTAATAGATTTCTCGGTGAGAGCTTTAAGGTACTCCTCGGTTTGGCTGCCCATATGCAGGGCTGAAATAAGAGATTGATCTGGCTCCAAAAGCTCAAACTCTTCTTTTGTGAGGGGAGCTATTTTGAGGATCAAATCAGATTTTTTGAAGACATCGCTGGCAGAATAAGCAATTTCAGCACCTGCATCAGCATACTCACGATCGGGGAAGTTTGCATCTTCACCAGCCCCTTTTTCTATAAAAATATCATGGCCATTCGCCTTTAAAATCGATACACCCCCTGGTGTTAAAGTAACGCGACGTTCATCGTTGGAGATCTCTCTGGGTAAACCAATTTTCAGGGAAACTTCACTTTTTGATCGAATCAGATGCTTCTCCAGCGTCTTCAATCCGATTTGTTCCGTATCCAGTGGTTTTATGTCCATGTAACGAAGGGCTTAGGTGATTTTTGAGAAGATAATGAATTTTAGGGAGTGATAAAGTGGTGGGTGATTAAGCGACATAGTGTTCGTTTTTATGATTAGTTAGTCACCATATCATCCATTATTCACCGATTAACTCACGGAATTTGGCTTCATCCAATACGGTAATTCCCAACTCACGGGCTTTATCAAGCTTACTTCCTGCCGATTCTCCAGCTAATACAAAATCGGTATTTCCGCTCACCGATGAGGCTGTTTTACCTCCATGTTTTTCAATCAGGTCAGAAGCTTCTTTACGGGTATAGGTTGGGAGAGAGCCGGTCAGCACAAACTTCTTTCCTTCAAAAATATGGGAAGCTAATTCCTCTTCTTCCTGCTCAAACTGAAGACCTTTTTCTCCGAGGTGTTGGACAATGGCGAGGTTTTTTTCGTTACTGAAAAACTCTACTACCGATTCTGCAATACGCGGGCCTATGGAATCTACAGCTGTGAGTTCTTCTTCATCAACCGACTGAAGCTTTTCCATCGTTTTGAACGCTTTAGCCAAATCCTTTGCTACGGTCTTTCCTACAAATCGTATTCCCAAAGCATAAATAACCCGTTCAAAAGGCTGCTCCTTACTTTTTTCGATTGCATCGATTAAATTCTGAGCGCTCTTGTCGGCCATGCGCTCCAGTTCAATGATTTGATCTTTACTCAAATCATAAAGGTCGGCGTAGGTTTTGATAAGTCCTTCAGACACTAACTGATCAACTACTGATTCTCCCAGTCCTTCGATATCCATAGCATCACGCGAAGCAAAGTGTTCAATACGAATGCGTACTTGTGGAGGACAAGTTGGATTTACGCAACGCCAGGCAACTTCATCTTCGTATTTAATAAGTTCGGAATCGCAGGCGGGACAGGTTTTTGGAAATTTAAACGGATTATTCCGGTCTTTACGGTCGGGGTTTATGACACTGATTACCTGAGGGATAATTTCTCCCGCTTTTTCAACCACTACCGTATCACCGATACGAATATCCTTGCGCTGAATTTCATCCTCATTATGGAGGGAGGCACGTTTCACAGTAGTCCCGGCTAGTTCAACAGGCTCGAGTTCTGCAACCGGAGTTATGGTGCCTAGCCGGCCAACCTGAAGGGTGATTTCGTTGATAGTGGTAGTAGCTTGTTCGGCTTTAAACTTGTACGCGATAGCCCATCTGGGAAATTTAGAAGTAGTTCCAAGCTCTTCCCGAAGGTGACTCTGATTTACCTTGATTACCACACCGTCTGTTTCGTAAGGCAGTTTATGGCGTAAATCATCCCATTCCTTTATGATTTTGTGAACCTCATCCACCGATGAGCAAACTCTATGATATTCTGAAACGGGGAGTCCAAATTCTTCCAATAATTCTGCTTTCCTGTATTGAGTCAGAGCATCGTCTTCCTCATCCAAGAGCATATCAAAGGCAAAAAATCGAATCGGGCGTTGTGAAACAGCTTTAGGATCCTGCATTTTTAAGGAACCTGCTGTTGAGTTTCTCGGATTGGCAAAAACGGAGAGCCCTTCTTCCTCCCGGTGTTGATTCATTCGGGCAAAAGCTTCGCGCTCCATATAGGCTTCGCCCCGAACTTCTACAATCTCAGGGTAATCACCTTGTAATGTAAGTGGTATATCCCGAATGGTTTTTACGTTGTTTGTGATGTCATCTCCCTGTTCACCATCACCGCGTGTAGCACCCAGAACCAAACTTCCATTTTCGTATCGGAGCCGGAGGGAAGCTCCATCAAATTTGAGCTCCACCATATATTCGTAATCTTCGTGGCCGAGAATTTTCTTTACCCGTCCATCAAAATCATTTAACTCTTCTTCGTTATAGGTGTTATCTAAGCTAAGTAGCGGAACCGGATGTTGAACGGTTTCAAATACAGAAGAAACGTCGCCTCCAACTCTTTGAGTAGGAGATTCGGGGTCGTGGAGATCAAACTCTTTTTCCAGCTTTTCCAGCTCTTTGAGTGTTTCATCGAACTCTCTATCACTTATAAAAGGCTGAGCATCCTGATAATAGGCTTTATTGGCTTGTTCAAGAAGATCACGAAGTTCGTCTACGCGTTCCTGGGCTTCTTTCTTATTCATTAGGAAATACTGCTAAAATCTGATTCTGTAAACTGTGCTGTCGGGAGGGCCAACGCTAAGAGGAAATTCGCTTGGAGGAGCAGCCAGATAACGGTCTTGGTCTAAAATATCCCGGGTTATCATAATGGAATTGAATGCAGAGTTAAAGTAATTCTGCCGTGGATTTTCAATTACGTGACCATTGAACATCAAAAGCATACGGCTGTATTGGCCGCGAACCAATAGGGTATCATTGAAATCAAAATAATACGATTCTCCTTGTTCCATCCAGAATGGATTAGTTCGCCAGTTTAAATCGCTGGTAACACGAATAGGTTCAAGCTGACCATAAGCAGCGTACAGAGACACAGTCAGTGTATCGCCAAGTTCGATTGGACCGGAAGGTGTTTCTTGTTCATTTGTATTATTTGTCGTTTCTCCGGTTTGCAGATCATTATTCTCTACCAAAGCAGAAGAATCTATAGGAGCAGGCGGGATGGCGTTTTGGTCATTTGACGCAGGCTCATTTGCTACGGATTCATTTTGGAAGTATGAGCCGATATCATCCCAAAATAAATAGCCTGTAGTTCCCAAAGAGCCAACAATCACTAAGATTAATACAAAAAGCCATACTCTGGAATTTTTGCTTACGGTTGTAAATTTACGACCCATGTCGGCCCAGTTGATGGAATCTTCTTCGAGGGGAGGGGGTGTTCTTTTAGGTTTCTTGGGTTCCGGTTTGGCTTCCTGAAAAACGGGATTCTCCTCTTCCTGACTTTCGGAAGGGAGAGTATCCTTAGGTTCCAGTTTGAATTCAGTTTCTGTGACTTCTTCCGCTGAATCACTAATCAAACCTCCGTAATAATTTCCCTCTTCGACTTCATCGAGCGCCTGAACAATCTCTTCATCATCGATCTTCAATACCTTGGCATAACTTCTTACAAAGCTGCGCACATAGGTTTTGTTCTTGGTAGCATCAGAAAAAATGCTATCGTTCTCAATGCTTTTTAGGGTATTGAGAGGAATTTTAATCGCATTTTGTATATCCTCAAGAGAGAGGTTTTGGCTTTTGCGTATAGAAGCGAGGTCTTTTCCCAGAGACATATAAAATAATTTAGGTCTGCTTACAAAATTATAAGAAGCTAAGTAATTAAATGTGATAGGAAAAGCAAACTTTTAGCTTTAATTGATGCGGAAAAATTATGCTTTTTAAAAATTTTAAAGAGGGTGTTTTAGAGGTTCTGTTTCCAAAAGTGTGCACAGTTTGTGGATTGAAGTTAACCAGCAACGAAAACTTTGTCTGTAATCTGTGTTTAAACGAGAAATTTGAAGAAGCCTCTAGAGAGGGTAAAACTGCTTCCAGCGATATTATGCTGCCGGAAGGAATAAGTTTACAGCACGCGCTTTGGAATTTTGACAAGGGGGGACATTTGCAGGATCTTTTGCACCAGCTAAAGTATCAGAGGTTGATTGGGGTTGGAGAAGATTTGGGGAGGCAACTAGGGAAAAGTCTGCTGGCAAACCCTTTTTTTACAGAAAGGATAAAGAATAATAAAGTCGGTCTGCTCCCGGTTCCGCTTCACAAAAAGAAAAGAAGAATGAGAGGATATAATCAGGCTTTCCATATTGCCAAGGGGGTGGCTGAGGTCATTAATTTACCTGTTATTGAACAAGAAGCTGTAATTCGGAACAAGAATACGAGCACACAAACAGGATTTTCTCTTGAAAAAAGAAGGAAGAATATTTCGGGTGCTTTTCAGGTTCAGAAATATGAAGCAATTGAAAACTCAGTTTGCATTATTATTGATGATGTATTCACAACAGGTGCAACCACATTTGAACTGGCTTCTGAGTTGAAAGAAGCTGGTTGTAAAGAAATTATGATTGCTACAGTTGCACAGGCCTGAATCCTTCTTTATTAAAGCCTATATTTGGATATGGAAAATTTTAAAAGAGGACGATTTGAGTGGCAGATGCTGGAACTTCCGGATGGTATTACTACCAGCAATGGAAATTGGTATCATATTACGAGAGAAGGTATCGAAAAATACGTACCGGGTTTGCTTAAGGAGAAACCTCTTGAGCAAATAATTGAAGAAGCTGATGCCTGGGTCAAAAGTTCGAACGGGCTGGCTTTGATGCTTTTCTTTATTCTCGTTTACGCATCTGTAGATGCTTTATGGGCTTTTATTATTTCTTTGGGAGTTTATTTTTTTTGGTACTTCAATACCAGCGTTTTTGTGAATGTTGTTTCAACGCCAATAGCCAAGGTGTTGAATAAAGATGGATTCATATACACGGTTTCAGGCGTCTTTCTGATTGGGATAAGCCTCAATGATCTAATTACTGGAATGGGGATTAATGTGCAGTTTGCTGCATTATGGTACGGTTTGGGTTTATTCTTTCTTTTTAAAGTTGGCTTGCTGGGTTTGGCTATACAGTACATAAGAAATAGATTTTTAGATGAACCAAAGGTCAGCAAACCGGACAGAGTTTTGAACATGTTGCTCATTCGTTATGGAATGAAGCATGGAATACTAACCGGTAAAATTGCGGATATGGAAAAAGAGCTCATTCGTATTGCCAATTATCATAAAGAAAAGAAGAAGTGACCATAGTATTTGTTCGGGATATCAATATCCTGATTGTAATTTTTCTATTGGTAAGCGGATGCTCTGGCTTCAAAAATGGGTTGAAACCCGATATTGATCAAAAAAAAGTGTTTTTAACAACCCAAGGTTACAATTTTGAGAATCAAACAGGTTTTTTTTCGGAGGTATCAGAGCAAAAAGTAAATGAAACACTTGCTGTAGACTCAGTTTCCAAACTCATACTCAATCAGCTCATTATTTCTTATCCAAAACTTACCAGGTATGAAATAACGGATGATTCTGCTTCAGCTGATTTAATAGTCACTGTATCAAAAATTCGATTAAGAAGAAGGATATACAGCATTAATTTTCTCCACATTGGTCCCCTTTATGACATGAAAATAGAAGTTAACATCCGGGAAAAAGATGGTCGGTTATACACCTACACAGCCAGAAGCATAGCAAATATGGCCTGGGAAAATTTCAGCCATAAAGTAGCATACTGGATGAACCGTGAAGAAAAAAGGAACACTGAGTATCAGTATCACAATTATATAGTTGCACTAAGAAGAGCTTATTACAATCTATACATTCATCTGTTCAGGTATAAACCACATATAAATGAAGCAATTATTCATCATTCGCCACGGAGAGACGGACAATAACAAAGCGCATATTATTCAGGGAAGGAGCCTGGATGCCTCTATTAATGAGTTAGGCCGGCAACAAGCCCAGGCTATTTGCGATGCTCTTGAATCTTATGAAGTTCATAAAATTGTAGCTAGCGCTCTTCGGCGGACTCATGAAACAGCCCAACCGCTGGCTGATCAAAGAAAGCTGAAAATCCATAAACACCCCGAACTGGATGAGATTGATTTTGGCATCCTCGAGGGGAAAGTATTTACTGAGATCAAAGAGCAGGTGATGGACGTACATGAGAAATGGAAAAGCGGGAATGTAGATTATGCTCCTGAAAACGGTGAGTCGCCGCGGCAAACTTATGCCAGAGCAAATGCAAAGGTTGAAGAAGTACTGGAATCATCTTCGGAAGAAAGCATTGTATTCATGATTCATGGCCGGCTTACCCGTGTTTTACTATCTGAGTGGCTGGGACACGGGTTAAAGAACATGCACAAAATTGAGCATCAGAACGGAGCCATCAATCATCTGACGTGGCATGATGGGAAGTTCAAAGCTGTGGAGTTGAATAAAACCGATCACCTTATGGAGCTGGTCTGAACAATTTATTCTTATCAACCGGTTACATTTATTCTTTATATTCCAATTCTTTAAAAGAACCATTTCAGCCTGCTTTGGGTTTTATATCCAAAAGCAAAATCAACCGATATTTATGAGTGAAAAAGTAAGATCCATGTTTGCTGATATCGCCGATGATTATGATCGCGTAAACAGTGTGTTGTCATTTGGAGTACATCATGCATGGAGAAAAAAAGCGGTATTGGAAAGCGGGGCTCACGAAGGTGACCATGTGCTTGACTGTGCGACCGGAACCGGAGACTTGGCCATCGAGTTCAAGAAGGCAGTAGGAGATTCAGGGTATGTTTTAGGAACTGATTTCTGTGCTCCTATGATTGAACCGGCGCCTGCGAAAGCAGAGAAAGAGGGCTTGAAAATCGATTTTGAAGTGGCTGATGCCATGAACCTTCCCTATGAGGATGATAAGTTTGATATCTCCAGTATCGCATTCGGTATCCGAAATGTAGACGACCCGGTGGTAGCTTTGAAGGAATTAGCCCGAGTTGTAAAACCTGGCGGGAGAGTAACGGTACTAGAGTTTGGCCAACCCAAAGGACTCATGAAATATCCCTATGAACTCTACAGTCAGCATATTATGCCAGCCATAGGCGGTTGGCTAAGTGGAAATCGGGAAGCCTATACTTATTTACCGCGAACCAGCGCTGAGTTTCCGGCCGGAGATAAGTTTTTAGCTCTGATGGATGAATCGGGGGCTTTCAAAGAAAAGCGAGCGATTAAGCTAACCGGTGGTATCGCATACGTTTATGTAGGAGTGGTTCAATAATTGTATATTCTTGCCAATGTTGTCACTCTGAGCGCTCAGAAGATATGTTAAATGTCTGTGTTTAAAGCGAAGAGTCTCAGGTTCTAATTAACATCCGGTTATAAATTTTGAGATCCTTCGCGTTTAGCAATAGTTCATAATAAGCCATGTATGCGCTCAGGATGACAGCTTTGTAGATTCAGTAATTCCTGGCAAAATAAACCAAACAAATTTTTATGAAGATAGAAGACATTAAAAAAGTTCTGCCACATCGATATCCATTTTTATTGGTAGACAGGGTGTTGGAACTTGAAGAAGAAAAAATTAAGGCCCTAAAAAACGTGACCGCCAATGAAGAATTTTTTAACGGGCACTTTCCTGGTCAGCCTATAATGCCGGGTGTGCTTCAGGTTGAAGCATTGGCACAAGCTGGAGCGATCATGTTGATGACGCAAAAAGCAGAAAACCCGGATGAAACATTGATGGTATTTACAGGAATCAATAACTGCAAATTCAGAAGACAGGTTGTACCCGGTGATCAGTTGGTTCTTGAAGTAGAAATGGGATCTATGCGGCGCAACTTTGTTACCATGAAAGGTAAGGCTACTGTTGATGGCGAAGTGGCATGCGAACTGGAGGCATCGGCTGCTTTAGTGCCGAAGGATAAGGCATGAGCACTCAAAAAAAATCCGACCGTCCTGTAAAAATCACCACCCAAACGGTGGTGGATATGAAAGGTAAAGGCGAGAAGATATCCATGCTTACCGCCTATGACTTTACGATGGCGCAAATTATAGATCAGGCCGGAATAGAAATTATCCTTGTTGGCGATTCAGCTAGTAACGTAATGGCCGGACATGAAACAACCGTTCCCATGACGCTGGATCATATGATCTATCATACTTCGTGTGTAGTTCGCGGTGTTGATCGTGCATTGGTTATTGCTGATCTGCCTTTTATGAGTTATCAGGTAACCACCAAAGAAGCCTTGATTAGTGCCGGACGCATGATGAAAGAAGCCGGAGCTCATGCCATTAAGATGGAAGGCGGTAAGCCGATCATTAATTCAGTTAAGAAAATTGTAGAGGCCGGAATTCCTGTAATGGGGCATCTTGGCCTTACCCCGCAAAGTATTTATAAATTCGGAACCTACAAGGTTCGGGCCACTGAAGAACAAGAAGCCGAGGAATTGATTCGTGATGCCAAGCTGCTTGAAGAAGCCGGTTGTTTTTCTATCGTGCTGGAAAAAATACCCGCTAATCTGGCAGCAAAAGTAACAGAAGAACTTTCCATTCCAACCATTGGAATTGGAGCAGGAGCCGGCTGTGACGGTCAGGTTCTCGTAATCCATGATATGCTGGGACTCAATAAAGAATTCAATCCTCGTTTTCTTCGCCGTTATGCAGATTTGTATTCTGTTATGACGGATGCAGTTCAGAACTATATCAAAGACGTTAAAAGCAAAGATTTTCCAAACGAAGAAGAACAATACGGCGGATGAGCGATTCAAAAGAGCGACCTTTTATATTAGTAAGTAATGACGACGGAATTTTCTCACCCGGTATAAAAGCACTCGCAGAGGTAGCTGCCGAGTTTGGGGATGTGTATATCGTTGCTCCCGATAAAGAACAAAGCGCGGTTGGTCACTCCATTACCATCCAGGTTCCGCTGCGTTCCAGTAAATTCACCGTTGCGGATAAGTATGAAGGAGAAGCGGTTAACGGAACTCCGGCTGATTGTGTAAAATTAGCTCATGGTCAGCTTTTGGACCGAAAACCAGATTTAGTGGTTAGCGGGATTAATCATGGGAGTAATGCCGGAATTAATATCATGTATTCCGGAACCGTGAGTGCCGCAACCGAAGGAACCATTCTGGGTTACCCATCTATTGCAGTTAGTTGTACAGATTTCAATGAGGATGCCAATCTCAGGGGATGTCAGGAAGCAGCACGTCGTGTTATAAAGCATGTATTGAAGAATGGCTTGCCAAGAGGTGTAACCCTGAATGTAAACGCCCCAGCCGGAGAATTTACCGGCATCAAATGGACCCGGCAGGCCGATAGCCGGTATGTTGAAGAGTACGAGAGTCGAAAAGACCCTTTTAACCGTGCTTATTACTGGCTTACCGGTAAGTTCGAGTTATTGGATGAGGGTAAAGACTCTGACATTCATGTACTGAATGAAGGTTTGGCTTCCGTAACACCTATTCAATATGATCTCACTGCTTATGATTTGCTGGATGAGACCAGCGATGAAGATTTGAATGAGGATTAGACATAGGCGTAATTCTGTATCATACATCCGACCTCTCTTAATCTCTCCTTCACAAGGAGAGAGACTTCTGGTTTGCTAAACAGCCTCATAATTATTTTAAGAAAGGATCTTTAAAAGCGTTCTTCTCCTTGATAAGGAGAAGACAGAAGAGGTCAAAAATTAATGCCCACTTTTAGCTAATCTTTTTAAAAGATTAAGCCAAAATTTGTCGTAGATCTTTTGGGTATCCTTATTCATTTGAAGGTGCATTTGAGCCAAATGCGATAGAGGAACGGTTTCAAGATGATTTCCCCATTTAGCGCTTTCAACAGAAACAAAAGCATCGTTTTCGCCTTCCTTCTCAAAAATCTGAATATTCTGGAACTTCAGCATTGGGTTGATTGAGAATTTGGTTCCTTTACCCACGGCAGCCGAATACGAATAATAGGCTACATTATCAGCATCGGGATGATCCGGATTGAAAACATCGGTCACATAACCGCAGGTAAGTTGTTCCAGTGAACCAAGCGCGTCACTTTTCGTTTTTGGATACATGTTATCTCCAAACCAATCGAACATTTCGCTAAGCTTTTCAGTAACCAGTTCCGGCGCTTTCAGAACCAAGTCCGCCAGGCTGGAACCATGATGGGGAGTAGCAATGGTTGTCAGGCTTTCAACATAATTAGCTATATCCATCTTGGATAATGCACAACGCATATCCAGCCCCCCCATGCTGTGTGAGACAACATTCACTTTTTCACAACCGTATTCTTCGCAGAATTTTTTAATGAGAAGTACCCAGTTTTCAGCCCGGGTTTCTATCCGGGCGTAGGGTACTATGTTTGGAGCAATTGCAGGAACACCATGTGCCCTGATTTCCATGCAGGGGTCGTGCATCGGTCCCGATTTTATCACAGAGCCAATAGCCCCATAACCGTGACACATAAATATTGGATACTTAAGTTGTACCAAATCAGGCTGAGGAAATTCCTTTAGTTCAAATCTCTTTAGTATGGTAGATCGGTCTGGCATATTAATTTTCCGGGGTGACTAAACTGTCCAATTCGGGGTTAGTTGTTAAACGAATGGTTCTTAAAACGGTTCCCTGATGGTATACATAGATATCCATGTCATGAGATGGAAAATGCACTTTTGCCGGCGCTTCCATATCGTATTTGAAGAGGTCTTTATGCAGATCTACATGAAAGAGTGTTTTTGAAAATCTTGACGGGACCTCAATACGATATTCTTTTCGGGTGAAGATGGTGTCGATCCGGATACTAGAAACCCTGATTTGGTTTGGGTTGATACGCGCATCCTGAATGTGCACATTAAGCAAGGAATCAAGCTCACGGGTATTTTCCAGACGATAACTTTTAAATTCGGGAGAAGCTGCCAGAATGATTCCGCTCACAATACAAGACAGCACCAATAAAGCCGTGATTATTTTTTTTCCGTTTTTCTTATCCAGCATAAACCGGGTTGGGTTCTTAACTTCTTAGATTTACCTTAGGCTGAATCTATAAACTTCTGCTGAAAAAAGGATATGTCTTTTCAGATTCAAAAAATTAAAACACAAGAACATATAAACGCTTTTCATGAGCTTCCGGAAAGGCTGCATAAAGAGTGTAGCTGGTATCGGCCGCCATTCAGGTTTGAAGTTGAGAATGTATTTGATCGGCAGAAGAACGAACGCTTTCAAAAAGGTGGGGTATGTGAGCGTTTCCTGGTTTTGGAAGATGAAGAAGTTGTTGGACGGTTTGCAGTTTTCATAGATCCCGAAAAAGATGATCGATACGACCCAAAGCTGGGTGGAATTGGCTTTATAGAAATGGAAAATAAGCCCGGAGTTGCAGAAGCGATTGTTGATTTTGCAAAAAAATGGCATCAGAAAAGAGGGTATGCAGGATTCAGAGGCCCCATTAACTTTGGGGAGAATGACACTTTTTGGGGCATTCAAACCGGAGGGTTTGAGGATCACAATGTGTATGGTATGCTGTATCATCACCCATATTATGAAGAACTGATTGATGCGACCAATCCTGAAAAGTTTGATGATGTGTACATGTATCAATTGGATTTAGAACAGCCTTTGCCCGAACGATTGCTTAGAATTACAGACCGCCTGAAATCAAAAGATCACATTGAAGTTCGACCGATTGATAAGAAAAACCTTGAATGGGACGGAGAGATGATCAGGCAAATCTACAACCGTGCATTCAGCAATCAGGTGGTAGAGGAGAGGGAGGAAGAGTTTATTGGAATCACACAGGAAACCATCCGGCAGATGATCAAAAAGCTAAAACCGGTGCTTATGCCTGAAACTTCCCCCATTGCTTTTGTGAATGGGAAACCGGCTTCTTTTCTGGTGAGCGTCCCGGATTTGCATGAAATATCAGCTAAAACCGGAGGAACCCTTAACTGGTGGCAGCTTTATCATCTTTTTGGTTTCAAAAAAAGAGCGAAAAAGTTTCGTCCGCTGGCTTTTGGAACCGACCCAAAGTATCGTGGAAGAGGACTGGAGGCTTTAGTGTTTATAGAAGGTTTTAGATGGACAAAAAAACATTATCCTAATCTGAAAGTACTTGAAGGTGGCTTTGTCAGTGAAAAAAACTGGATTATGAGAAGAAGCCTGGAGGCGCTGGGCTGCGAAATAGCAAAAACGTATCGTGTGTACAAGTGGGGGTGTGGGTGATTAGGTGATGAAGTGACATGGTGATATTAAGAATTAAAAAATCGAATCTGGTATGCTAATCTGTTCAGGCGTAGATCTATCGGTGGCGTGTTCAATATGACATCACTCATCACTCACTACTTCTGAAAATCGTATTCAGGATTTCAATGGCGATGTCTTTTTTGGCGCCCTGAAATTTCTGTTCCGAATTTTTACTTAGCAGGTGGACCAAATTAGTATCGACTTCAAAGCCGGCATCTTTGTTATTTAACGAATTGGCGATAATAAAGTCAGCATTTTTCTTATTCAGCTTGGACGTCGCATTTTCAATAAGATTTTCAGTTTCCATGGCAAAACCGATTAGTGTTTGTCCGTCTTTTTTATGCTCACCCAGCCAGGATAAAATGTCTTGTGTTTGCTTCAGTTTAATCTCATTACCGGCTTTATCCTTCTTTACTTTACTTTGATGAACTTCTGTTGGGGTGAAATCAGAAACCGCTGCTGCCATAATGATGACATCAGCGTCGGTATATTTCTTAACGGCATCAAATAAATCGGCGCTACTGGTAATTTGTATGGAGTGAATGTCTTCCGGGCTGGGGATGGAAAGTGGTCCATGAATCAAAGTAACATCAGCTCCAAGACTTTGTGCAGCTTCGGCCATGGCTACACCCATTTTACCAGAGCTCGGGTTAGAAATAAAACGTACCGGGTCAATATGTTCGCGGGTTGGTCCGGCTGTAACCACTACTTTTTTACCTTTTAGCGGACCTTCAATGGATCCTATAATTTCAGAAGCTTTATCGAGAATAGACTCGATTTCTGGTAAACGACCTTTTCCTTCCAGTCCGCTTGCGAGATAGCCGGCTTCAGGTTCCAATATATGATATCCATTTTCTTCAACTTTCTTAAGGTTCTGAGAAACCCCGGGCGATTCATACATTTCGCCATCCATAGTTGGACAGATTAATACCGGGCATCGGGCAGCTAAAACCGTGCTGGTGAGCATGTTATCGGATAATCCGGTAGATATTTTGGCAAGCGTATTAGCCGTGCATGGAGCAATTACAAAAAGATCGGCCCATTCGCCCCAGTTTATATGGCGGGTCCAGTCGCTGGAGTCTCCTTCATCTGGAAAAATGTCTACGGCTACTTCATGGCCGGATAGGGAAGCAAAAGTCTCTAAACCAACAAAGCGGGTGGCTGAAGGCGTCATGGTGACGCGGACTTCGGCTCCCGCTTTTTGAAATTCTCTGAGTAAAAAAGCAGCTTTATAGGCTGCAATTCCTCCGGTAACACCAAGAATGATGCGTTTACCGGAGAGCATAATTAATCCTCTTTTTCAGGATGTCGGTAGTAAATTTGGTCTTCCTGCATTTCCACAATAGCGCGCTGAGTTGCGTGTGGAAGTTTTTCGAATGCTTTAGAGATGTTCTCCTGCTCTTCGTTGAAAGAAAACTCGTCTTCTTCTTCAAATCCTTCGAAATATTGGAGTTTCTCGTCCAGCTCCAATTTTTCCTGAGCTGCAATCTGCCGGGCTCTCTTGGAAAGGATCACAAGTAACTCATATTTGTTACCTGTTTTGAATTTCAGTTTTTCAATGTCTAATGTTTGGACTGCCATGGATGGTATCAGTTTTGATTCATGAATTTGACAACGGCCTCTTTAACTTCTGTATAAGCCGTATCCAAATTGTCATTTATAATAACCTGATCAAATTGATCAGCGTAAGTAAGTTCTTTTGCAGCGCGTTCTAGTCGCAGAGCCAGTGTTTCATCATCTTCTGTTCCGCGGTCAATAAGGCGCTGTTTCAAAACATCGATTGAAGGCGGCTGAATAAATAAACTGAGACTTTCATCCCCGTAAATTTTTTTAATATTTACGGCACCTTTTACTTCGATGTCAAGCACAACAAAATAGCCTGAATTTAGTTTTTTATCAACTTCAGAACGCAGTGTGCCGTATTTCTTTCCGCCATAGAATTCTTCCCATTCCAGGAATTCACCGTCTGCTATTTTTTGATTAAAATCGGCGTCAGAAAGGAAGTAATAGTGTTTTCCGTCCACTTCGCCTTTTCTGGCCGGACGTGTAGTTGCAGAGACTGAGAATTTAAGTTGGTCAAACTCTTTAAAAAGCCGGCGCGCGAGGGTCGTTTTTCCGCCTCCGCTGGGTGCAACCAATATGATGACTTTACCTTTTTTCATACTAATGAGTAGTGAGAAATGAGTAGTGAGTATTTAGAGTTACTTTTCAATACTCACTACTAAAATCTAATTTTTATTCGACGTTTTGAACCTGTTCGCGGATTTGTTCCAGTGCTTCCTTGCATTTCACTACATACTGGGCAATATCAGAGTTGTTTGCTTTGGAACCAATGGTATTGAGTTCACGATTAATTTCCTGGGTGAGGAAATTAAGTCTTCGGCCTGCCGGATCGGGTTGCTCAACAGCTTCAATAAAGAATTTCAAGTGTGAACGAAGTCGCACAATTTCTTCCGTCACATCCATCTTATCAACAAGAATAGCCACTTCCAGCTCCAGACGTTCAGGGTCAATTTTGTCTTCTTCAATCAGGTTATGGATACGCTCTAAAAGCTTATCACGAGCTTCTTCAGCCCGTCCAGCTGTTTCTTTGGTAATGATCTCCAGATTATCTTCAATAAATTCTATACGATCTACCAAATCTTTTTTAAGCTGATTTCCTTCTTGTGTTCTCATCTTCAGAAGAGATTCAACTGCTTCGGATAAAGCCTTTTCAGCAACTTTCCACTTCTGCTCCAGCACCTCTTCATCTTCTTCTTCATTGATAAATACATCACCAAATTGAGTGATATCTTTAATTGAGATAGGGTCAGAAATTCCGGCTGTTTCCCGAAGATTATTCAGGATTTTGGAATAACCCTTAATTTTCTTTTCATCAATTCTGATGGAAGGTTCACCCGTTTCTGATTCTGACAGGTAGACCGTAATGTTTAATTTTCCACGATTAATCGTTTTCTGAACCAGCTCTTTAACTTCCAGTTCTTTATCCTGAAGACGTTGGGGTAAACGAATGCTTAAATCGAGGTAGCGGCTGTTTAGTGATTTGATTTCAACCGTGGCCGTGATGCCATTTTCAGAGGCTTCTCCGCGGCCAAAGCCGGTCATTGATATAATCATGATAATCTTGATGATGAAAATTGAGCGAGAAAATACGAAAGTATAGTCCCTTTAAAAACTTTGGGATGCTTGTCTTTGCTTTCCATCAGAAACCTGAAGATTGAAGCGATAGTTTTATTATCTTCACAGCCAGTTAAAGATGCTTATGACTATTCTCGGAATTTCAGCTTTTTACCACGATTCAGCCGCATGTATAATTCGGGATGGAAAGGTTTTAGCTGCTGCTCAGGAGGAGCGGTTCACCCGTAAAAAACACGATGAGGGTTTTCCATCCAATGCCATTCGTTATTGCCTGGATTTTGCTGAAATTGAGCTTGCCCAGCTGGATGCTATCGCTTTTTATGACAAGCCTTTATTAAAGTTTGAGCGCTTGCTTGAGACTTACCTTTCATTTGCGCCTCGCGGGGTTAAGTCTTTTATGACTGCAATGCCGGTTTGGCTGAAAGAGAAAATGTTCATGAAGAGGGTAATGCATGAAGAGTTAGGTAAAATCGGAGATTATGATCGAAAAGAACTTAAGTTGTTGTTTCCCGAACATCACTTAAGTCATGCAGCCAGTGCTTTTTATCCATCTCCATTTGAAGAATCTGCAATCCTGACTATCGATGGTGTTGGAGAGTGGGCAACGGCATCTATCTGTTCAGGAAAAGGAACAGATATTACCATCCACCGGGAACTGACCTTTCCGCACTCGCTGGGTTTGCTCTATTCAGCTTTTACCTATTACCTGGGTTTCAGAGTTAACTCCGGAGAATACAAGTTGATGGGATTGGCGCCATATGGAAATCCGAATTCCAAAATGGTAGACGAATATATATCCAAAATTAAAACAGATTTAATTGAGTTGAATGGCGATGGTTCCATTTATTTGAATCAGGATTATTTTGATTACTCTACCGGTCTCAAAATGGTGAAAGAGAAAAAGTGGGAGGAGCTATTTGGCTTCCCGAAAAGAGAAGAAGAAGCGGAACTGCAGCAGCATGAAGCCAATCTGGCGCTAGCCATTCAAAAGGTGACTGAAGAAGTTGTATTGAAAATGGCGAAGGAAGCACAAAGACTTACGGAATCCAAAAACCTGTGCCTTGCCGGAGGGGTGGCACTTAATTGTGTGGCAAATGGTATTATTCAGAACGAAGGTGTTTTTGACGAGATCTTTATTCAGCCCGCAGCTGGGGATGCCGGTGGAGCCGTTGGTGCTGCTTTAGCTGCTTATCACATCTATTTTGGAAAGACTAGAAAACCGGAAAAGCCTGATGCGATGCAGGGAGCTTATTTAGGGCCTGATTTTCATGAATTTGAAATCCTCCAGCAAATCAAGAAATACAAGCCCGTGTACAAAAAACAGGATGAATCAGAACTGTATGATAATGTTGCAGAATGGCTGGGCAAAGGAAATGTAGTTGGATGGTTTCAGGGAAGGATGGAGTTTGGACCCCGCGCATTAGGAGCTCGTTCGATTTTGGGGGACCCGCGTAACCCTGATATGCAAAAGAAGCTGAATTTGAAGATCAAGTACCGGGAATCGTTCAGGCCGTTTGCCCCTTCTGTTTTGGCTGAAGATGCTGACCAATATTTTGATTTGAAATCAGATTCGCCGTACATGCTGTTGGTGCAGGAAGTGAAAAAGAATCACCGTAAACAATTGCCAGAAAATTATCACCAATTACCACTCAGAGAAAAACTCGCAGTTGAACGATCCGGGTTTCCGGCTATCACGCACATTGATTTTTCAGCCCGGATCCAAACGGTTCATAAAGAAACAAACCCAAGGTATTGGAAGTTGCTGCATGCTTTTAAGGAACGAACCGGAATAGGAATGCTGGTAAATACAAGTTTTAATGTGCGTGGCGAGCCGATTGTTTGTACACCGAAAGATGCATATCGTTGTTTCATGAATACAGAAATGGATTATCTTGTGATCGGTGACTATGTTTTTGAGAAAACCGAACAGCCTGAATGGGAAAAGAAACGTACGTTTGAAAAAGATTGATCTATGGAAACACTGAAAGATTTATGGAACTTCATGAAGCAGCGGAAGAAATTCTGGCTGGCTCCGGTAATTGTCGTGTTGCTTTTGCTGGGATTTTTAATTGTGATTGGCGGGGGCTCGTCTATCGCACCATTCATTTATACCCTGTTTTAAGATGTTAGAACCGCGTTCATTGGAATTCATAAAAGAAGACCCGGCAACAGCAAAAACACAGTTGGTAATAGTAACGGGTTTGCTGGTATTAGCCGCTATTTTTGATAGCGAAAACATCGCTTATCTGGCTTTAATAGTTGGGCTGTTATCCTTTATTCCACCCATTGGTAATAGAATTGTTTGGGGATGGTATAAGCTGGCTGAAGGGCTGGGATGGTTTAACTCTAGGGTGCTGCTTTCATTGGTCTATTATCTAATTGTTACTCCTATTGCGCTTTTGTTTCGCTTATTTGGGAATGACCCCCTGCTTCTGAAAGATACCAAAGGAAGCATGTTTCACTTCAGGGATCATACTTACAAGAGCGAAGACCTGGAAAATCCATGGTAATGTCTTAGCGTTCTGATTATAAAAAATCGTTAATCATATATTATCGTTTTTTACCAATCGGCAGAATTACCTAGTTTCACGGTAACATTTTTTAACCTGTCAATATTATAGTTTTAGTGTCTACAAATAAGACGTTGTCGAAACATGGTTTTTTGGTGGTAGTAGTTTTGCTTGTGTTGATTCTGCCTTCTTGCCAAAGTACAAATGAAGTGCTGAATGAGGTCGCATCCGTAAACATATATGAGTTCAGAGGCGCAGTCACCGATGAAGAAACGAGTGAGCCTTTATCCGGGGCTCAAGTTATGTTGGAAGGCACTTCATTTAAGACAAGCACGAATGAATTGGGTGAATTTAGCCTGAATATTCCAAAGGGTTTTTATGAAGTTATTGTAACTCAAGATGGATATCGATCCATGAGGCGGTTAGTTGGCTTTGAAAGTGCTACTTCTCAAACGTTCAGGCTATTTAACAAGTCTGTAGTGAATTCCTTTTCAACGAAGCAGGAAGAACCCGCTTCTATAGAATCTCTTAGTAAACGTGTTCGGTATTTAGAGCAGAAAACTGATTCCCTGGAAAAGTTAGTAAACTCACTAAAAAGCAGCATTAGAGCACAAAGCGATGATTCCAGATTAGATAAATTTGCCGACTATTATATCGGCGATGCTCCCGGCTGTGATGTATTAAATCCCGGAGATATTAAGTTTGCTGATAGTGATGAGCCTGGGGTGATTTCTATAGATGAACCCGTTGAGCTTATTATGGAGAATTATAATACAGGGTATCGGGTCATCATAAAACTAAATGATTTTCATGCTAAAGATTATGGAAGAGTAGTTCGAACCAATGTTGATGCCGATTATTTTTTCGAAGAATTAACTGCAGAGAACAATAATCAGCGGGAAAAGTGGAAAAGAAACAGACAAGAGTTGTTTGAAGGATCATTTCAGCATTTACTGGTTGCTTTAGCCAGTGAGAAACCACCCATTTATTTTGGATACAGATTTTATTCTGGCAATAATGTAGAAAGTGTGTCCGGGCTGGGTTTTACATCCTCAACGGTGCAGGATCGTGAGGTAAAGAAAGAATATTTTGTCAAAAAAAAGCCAGATAAGAATCTGCTTGAATTTGATGGGGAAATCAGGGTCGAATATATCAGGAAGGGTGTGGATGACCCAAATAGCATTATGGGTTTAAGTAAATATTTGAACCAGACTTCATGGATAACATTGAATAAGGAAAGCATTGAGTTTTCTGAAAATGGAATGCTGAAGGATAAAGATGCACTTGAAATTCAGGGGGTATGGAATTATACCACAGTCTGCAAAATGTTGCCCAGAGATTATATACCGCCTAGTTAAGCAGGTTTTTTCTTAATCGGGGGTTTCAACTTTTTCGAGGCTAACTGCATTCATGCAATAGCGTAACCCACTGGGCTCTGGTCCGTCCGGGAATACATGCCCCAGGTGTGCATCACACACATTACAAAGTGCTTCAATACGTACCATGCCGTGTGAGGTGTCCATTTCATATTTCACAGCATTTTCTTTTACCGGCTGGGTGAATGAAGGCCATCCTGATCCGCTTTCAAATTTTGTGGTTCCATCAAAAAGTTCTGTTCCACAGCATACACAAGCATATAAACCGGGGTCAAAACGATAACACATATCGCTGGAGCCAGGACGTTCTGTTCCTTTCATGCGCGTGATTGTATACTGCTCGCCAGTTAATTCCTGTTTCCATTCCTCTTTAGATTTTTCAACCCGCCGGGGTGGTTCAGGATTTCCATTTTTAGCAAAATCTTTAAGGTCTTTCCAGGTAAGCATACGCAAACGGATGTTTAATCAATTTATAGTATCAACCGGACGTGCAATCATAATGCCGGTATTTTTTGAATTTGGCTTAAGGAAGGAACTCAGCGGTTCATCAGATACTTCAACTTTTAAATTTGACTGAGATGCATGCATAAGGTGCAACTTGCCATTCACTTCCACCAGAACACCTACGTGTGCTACGTCTAACCCTTCAATGCTGGTCGTTAGTCCGATGATGTCTCCCTCACGGAGCAGGTGCATTTTTTCGTCAATGTTCTCTTTTGGGATATAGAAATAATCCTTACCGGAGATTTCCTTCTCCTGATCTGCAACAACAGAAATGAAAGCAGGGTTTCGTTGCAAATGCTTGTAGCTATCAGGGTGGGTAGACATAAAATTAACTTCAATGTCCAGTGGGCTCCCAAAACTATCTGCGGGTGTTGTTACCAGGTTGTTGGCAGCATTATTATAAATCCAATCACTGAAATAGTGCAGGCGGGTAGGGTAATCACCACGCTGGCCATCGCGATAACGAATTTTCTCAAGTTCCTGCGTATATCTCTCAAAAGTGATTTCTTCAGATTTTAACGTGCGAGCCAGAGCCAGCAAGTTTTCAGCGTAGGTAGTACAGTCAAGGTCCCTGAGGTTAACGATCAGTTTTTCTTGGTCTGTAACTTCGAGGGCATGTGCTACATATTCATCCCCCAAAAAATACCGTCCTATATCCGGGATGAGTTTATTAATGGGTTGATCCTTCTTCGGCTCAAACTTTTGAATGATGTTCGAAAAGATGGCAACATCCTGTTGGGAGTAAACCACATCTTCGGGAAGGTTCGGGGTTTCCTGTGCACAGGCACTTTGAAAGAGAACAAGTAGAAATATGTACGAGAGTATTTTTTTCACGATATCAAATCAGGTTTTAAGTTTGATGCGCTTACAGTGATTTTAATTACTTCAATAAGAAATTATTGTACGAAAAGGTTTACTTAAGTAAATCAAAAATTTTACCTGCAAAAGCCTTTGCTGCTTCCGGTGATTTCCCTTCTGAGTAAATCCGGATAATCGGTTCTGTATTAGACTTTCTGAGATGCACCCACCCTTCAGCGAAATCAACCTTAACGCCATCAACGGTATTGGGTTCAAGGCTGGAAAAATGGTTCTTGACCATCTCGAGTACTTCATCGGCATCTTTGCCCAGTTCATCCAGCTGAATTTTATTTTTGCTCATGTAGTAATCGGGAAGCGTAGCACGGTATTCGGATGAACTCATGTCTTTTTCAGTAAGCAGTTGCAATACCATAGCAATTCCCACCAGAGCATCCCGGCCGTAGTGTAAATCAGGACTAATCACCCCGCCGTTTCCTTCACCGCCAATCACAGCATTTTGTTCCTGCATTACCTTAACTACATTGATTTCTCCAACAGCCGAGCGATGACAAATTTGGTCGTACTCCCGGGCTACATCATCAGATATTCGGGATGAAGAAAGATTAGTAGCACAGGAACCAGCTTTTTTACTCAGTATAAAATCAAATGCCGCGGCCTGGGTGTATTCTTCCCCAAACAGTTTGCCGGTTTCATCAACAAGGGCAAGCCGGTCGGCATCAGGATCGGTGACGACTCCAAGGTCGGCCTTGCTTTCCTTAACCAGTTCACAAATCTCGGTGAGATGCTCGGGCAGAGGTTCCGGGTTGTGTGGAAACAGTCCGTTTGGGGTACAATGTATTTTATGAACCGTTTTTACCCCGAGCTTTTCCAGTAACTTAGGAATGGCCTCAGAACCGGCGCCATTGACAGCATCCACAGCCACAGAGAAGTTTTTAGCGGCTATTTCTTCAGCATTGATATACGGTAATTCTAAAATCTTTTCGATATGGTGATCGAGTAGTTCTTTATCTTCCCGAATTACACCAATCTTGTCATAAGGTTGATATTCAAACTGCTCACTTTCAGAAATACGAATAACTTCATTTCCCTGATCGGCATCCAAAAACTCACTTTTGTTGTTGAGCAGCTTCAAAGCATTCCATTGAGCAGGATTATGGCTCGCAGAAATGATGATTCCACCCGCAGCCTTATGTTTCAATACTCCCATAGCTACAGTTGGGGTAGGGACTATGCCTACTTTAATAACATCGCAACCCACTGAGGCCAATGTAGCGGCTATTATATCTTCACAGATTTTACCTGTTACTCTTGAATCACGGCCCAGAACAACGGTTCCTCCCTTCAGCCATGTTCCATAAGCGGCCGTAAAGCGGGTTAAATTTTGAGGGGTGAGGTCGGTACCGAAAATGCCCCGGATGCCCGAGACGGAAATCATTAGTGCCATGTTGAATTAGTTTCTTCTTGAGTTTAAAATTCTATCGAGTTGCTGTTTCCACTGTTGTATACCCGGATAATTCGGGTTTAGTTCAATTACTTCATTAGCAATCTCCATCGCTTTTTGAAATTCACGATTGGTTCCATAAGCACCGGAGAGGTTATATAACATCTGAGGGTCTTTGGGATTGACTTGCCGTGATTCTTCCAGAAATTTGATAGCATCATTTATGTTCCCACTATTCAGTGCAATAGAGCCCAGCATTTTGGTAATGAAGGCCTCACGTGGTGCCAGTTCATAGGCTTTTCGCAAATAAGGTTCGGCGGCAGCATAATCATTCTGGTTGATTAGCATGCGGGCTGCGTAAACATAGGGAGAATCATTCCACGGTTGATTTCGGATGAGTCCTTTATATTCAAGGAGGGCTTTTTCAATGTTGCCCTGATCTTCATAATAAGAACCCAGTTTTACCTTTGCAGCATCCCATCGTATGTCTTTATGCACAACTCCGAATGCCAGGCTATCCAAAACACCATCCGGATTATAGCTAAACTGGTACGGTGTTACACTTCCATCCATAATAAACGGAAATCCCTGTTTTAAGGTGCGCAGCCTGTGATGTACAATTCTGTTATCAAACTCGGAGATGTACATCTGACCAAAATATGATTCTGGCTCTAAATCATCTGTAGAAATCTGACCTTGTTCTTCTAAGTCTGAAAGTAAAGACTCAGCAAAATTTCGCCCCATAATAAAATACCCTGTTTGATTTGGGTGCAGGTGTTCGAGCATCAGATTGTTTCCAATAATTCCATTAGCGGATGCTTTTTCGTAGGCTTCATGAACCGGAACCAGCTTTGTATTGGGATATGAATCGGAAAGCGATTGTATAATCCTGTTGATATCGGATGGAGCCCGAAACTTTAGCCCGTCCAGATCCTTGGCATATTCGAATTGCTCTTTTGCAACAACGGAATCGCCGTTTTGGTAAACAGATAGCGCTTCCTGGTAAACATCATCAGCCGGAGGGTTTTTCTCTTGTTCAATAGATACAAAAGGAGGTTGGTCTTTTACATTGCTGGCAATAGTAGAGATATAAACCGGTATGCCTTCGTCCGCAAACTTTTGGATAATGGCTTCCATGTTACTCTTGAATTGCACCATAGCCAGCTCATATTCCGGACCATTTAACGCTATAGACTGGTTGTTGATGATACGCTCCATAAGCGTACCTGTAGCCGGTTTTTCGTCACTAACTGCAGAAGAGAGCCATTGTCCGGAATCGACAATAATCTCCCGCAACAACATAAACGTCTTGAACCGCTGCAACTTCAGATAAAAGCGGACGAATCCTGGGAAACCACCCAGGTTCTCATTGGAACCTACTCCAAGTGCGCCATAAAATTCATTATGTCCTGCATAAATCATAATGGCATCTGGTTTCTGTTCTAAAAGCTCATCTGTCTGGTCGAACAAGGTGTAGGTGCTAATGGCAGAAGTAGCCACATTCACGACTTCGACTTCACGGTCTGGCATGGCGTCAGACAACATATCATCTACAATCCTGGAGAAGGTGCCATTGTATCCATAAGGGTAACCCGCAGCACTTGATCCTCCCATTGCGAATACCCGAAATGCATTCTCAGGTTTGCTCTGCAAAAAAACATCAGAGGAAGGGCTGGGTATTGTTTTGGTGTAAAAGAAATAACGGGCTGCAAAGTTGGGGTTGGGCATGTAATATTCATCGGTCGGAATATTCGGGTCTATAAACAGCTCGGTATTACCCATATAGTCTACACCCCTTAGTACAACCTCCAAAATCACAAAGAAAAGAACCGGTATGGAAAAAGTGATAGCATAGAAGGCCATTTTCTTTTTAAAGGGCAAAGGCTCGCTGATTTCATCAATAAAAGCCTGAACGTCTTCTTTACTCTGATTCAAATTCTCAGCTATTTCTGCAGCACTTTTCTTTTTGTAATGCTTTCGGATGTAATCTTTGGCCTTATTTGTCAGAGACATACTTATCGTGCTGGAATCCAGGTTTTTTCTTCAGTACCTGCATCTTTGTTTTCATACCGGGCAAGCACAAACAGGAAATCAGAAAGCCGGTTGATATACATAATTGCTACTTCCGAAATCTCTTCTTCATGCCGGCACTCTACGGTAATGCGTTCAGCCCTTCGGCAAACGGTTCGTGCAAAGTGAAGTGTGGCCCCAGCTTTAGCGCCTCCCGGAAGGATGAAATTCTTCAGTGGCTCCAGGGTTTCTTCCATTTCGTCAATGGCTTTTTCCAGAAACTCAACCTCAGAGTGCCCGATGCGTTCAATGCGAACTTCTTTAGATTGAGGGGTTGCCAGATCGGCTCCCAGTACGAAAAGCTGTTGTTGTACTGTTTCGATAAGTTCAGCGCCCTTCTCAGATAAACCAAATGATGCAGCCATTCCTAAAATAGAGTTAAGCTCATCTACAGTTCCATAGGCATCGATACGTTTGGAACTTTTAGAAACACGCTGCCCGCCAAAGAGGGAGGTATTACCGCTGTCGCCTTTCTTGGTGTAAATTTTCATAACATCCTTTTTTCAGAAAATAGGGGTTTGCTTGATAAGTTACTTAACTAGCCATGAAATGTTCTTCCAGCTTTTCAAAAGTGATATTAAGGTGTTTCATTCCGATAAGTTCTTTTTCGAATTGGGCAGCCATTTCTTTAGGGCAGGCAATTTTCAGGGTGATGATTTCAAGATATTCTGATTCCTGAACCACCAGTTCGTAGTCGTTTTTCCATTTCTGAATGGTATTCTCTTCGGAATAAGGGTATTGAATTTCAAACATTTGAACAGGTCTGATGGAAATCAGCGTGGCTTTTTCAAGGCATTGTTTTGCTGCGAGCCCATAGGCCTCTATTAAGCCCGATTTTCCCAATTTTGTGCCTCCATAATAACGTACGACCACAATTCCTGCATTCACAACTTCAAAGGATTTCAGCTGATTCAGGATAGGAAGTCCGGCCGTACCAGAAGGTTCGCCATCGTCAGTGCTGAATTCTTTGGGTTGAGCCGGATTGATCCGCCAGCCATAGCAGTGGTGTGTGGCGTCAGGATATCTGGATTTAAGCAGATCCAATTGATCTGAAAACTTATTTTCAGAATCAATAGGGAAAAGGTATCCAAGGAACTTGGATCCACGCTCACGGAAACTGCTTTCAAAAGATTTTTTTATGCTAAACATCATCATGGAAGAATTATAGATGTTAAGGTAGCAGGAGTGCAGACGAAAGTCATATATGAAAAATGAATTTCAGAATTTCAGGGATTGGCCTCAGGCAAACAAATGCGCTTTAGGGTATTAGAAGAATGCCGAATAATCAAAAGCTTTATTTAGAAGTAATCTGCCTTGTTATTCAGAGCGGAAAAAGCGATTTTCACGGCGCAGTAAAGCTTTGTTTAAAGTTTCAATATGAATTGAAACTAAGCATAGCAAGCAGCTGTTTTATTACCACAATTTGAAATTATCTAAGACGTAATTACATGCCTTCTCTTATTAAAGCTCTGAACTCTCAGGTGGGCCGTAAAATCATGACCGGTATCACAGGTATCGGGCTCATGTTATTTTTGATCGGACACCTCGCTGGTAACCTCACAATTTTTGGAGAATCACAAGCATTTAACGTTTACACGTACACGCTGGAAAGCCTTGGGCCGCTACTTTATGTAATCGAGGCCGGATTGGCATTTTTCTTTTTATATCATGCTATTTTGGGGATTTCCATTTGGTTGCAGCGTAGAAAAGCCCGTCCGGAAGGCTACGACAAATATCAAACCAAAGGCGGACCCAGCCATCAGTCACTGGCTTCCAGAAGCATGATCTGGACAGGAATTATCATTTTGGTATTTCTGGTATTCCATATCTGGCATTTCAAATTTGGCCCTACAGAAACGGTGGCGCTGGAATCGGTTGGAGCAACAGACGCCCGTGATTTAAGAGCATTGGTAATTGCAGAATTTCAGAAGCCGCTTGTAGCATTTGGGTATATTGCGGTACTTGCATTGGTGATTTTGCACTTGTCTCACGGTGCCTGGAGTGCGTTTACATCATTGGGAATGAAGCATGGAGATACTTCCAAGAAAGTACAAATAGGAGCTTACATCTTTGCCATCGTATTGATGCTAGGCTTTATTTTCATTCCGCTATATATCTTCCTGACTGGCGGAGAAGGTTCACTCATCACATATTAAGGGCCACTAAAACACTAAATCACTAAATTTTAATGATGAGTTTACAAGCAGATAAAATTAGCCCCATTCCTGACCGACTTGAAAGAGTTGGAAAAGAAGTGGTAGATGCTGCTTATAAAGTGCACAAAAATTTAGGGCCTGGCTTATTGGAAAAGATATACGAAGCTTGTTTAGTACATGAGCTTGGGAAGAAAGGATTAAAAGCAGAAAGACAAGTTCCCATATCTATTTCATACGATAATTTAAAATTTGATGAAGGACTTAGATTAGATGTTTTAGTAGAGGATGAAATAATTTGTGAATTAAAGGCTGTTGATAAAGCAAATCCGGTTTGGGAAGCGCAAATTATCAGCCACCTGAAATTGACAAATAAGAGATTAGGCTATTTGATAAACTTTAATGTTAAAAATATCGGAAGAGGTATAAACCGTTTTGTTGTGTGATTATGCAGACATACAACTTTCGTGTTTTAGAGCTTTCGTGGCGAATTAATTGATTATGAAATTAGATTCAAAAGTACCCGGCGGACCGTTAGAAGAAAAATGGGATAAGCACATCAAGGACATCAAATTGGTGGCACCCAATAACAAGCGGAAATATGAAATTATTGTAGTGGGAACCGGGCTGGCCGGTGGAGCTGCAGCAGCTAGTTTTGCTGAGCTGGGCTACAATGTAAGAAGCTTCTGTATTCAGGATTCAGCTCGTCGTGCACACAGTATTGCGGCTCAGGGTGGAATTAACGCTGCCAAGAATTATCCAAATGATGGAGATAGCATCTGGAGGCTTTTTTACGATACCATTAAAGGCGGCGACTACCGCTCTCGCGAATCAAATGTGTATCGCCTTGCCCAGGTATCCAACGAAATTATAGATCAGGCCGTAGCCCAGGGTGTTCCTTTTGCCCGTGAGTATGGAGGTAACCTGGCTAACCGTTCATTCGGTGGTGCACAGGTATCCCGAACATTTTATGCCCGCGGACAAACAGGTCAGCAGCTGTTGCTTGGGGCTTACCAGGCGATGATGCGTCAGGTCCACAACGGGAATATCAAATACCACCCGCGCCATGAAATGCTGGATGTGGTTGTGATTGACGGACAAGCCCGAGGAATCATTACTCGTGACTTGGTTTCCGGTGAGTTAAACAGATATGAAGCCGATGCTGTAGTGCTTGCCACTGGCGGTTATGGAAACGTATTCTATCTTTCCACCAATGCAAAAAATTCAAATGTAACTGCTGCATGGAGAGCTCACAAACGAGGAGCTGCTTTTGCAAACCCATGTTACGTTCAGGTTCACCCAACCTGTATTCCGGTTTCCGGCGACTATCAGTCTAAACTGACACTGATGAGTGAAAGTTTGAGAAATGATGGCCGGGTTTGGGTGCCGAAGAAGAAAGGGGATGATCGCCATCCGAACGATATTCCCGAAGACGAACGATATTATTATCTCGAAGAGCGCTACCCAAGTTTTGGTAACCTTGTGCCTCGAGATGTGGCTTCCCGTAATGCCAAGATGGTTTGTGATGACGGATTGGGTGTTGGTGAAACCGGACTGGCCGTTTACCTGGATTTCCGTGATGCCATTAAACGTGATGGACGCCAGGCTATTGAAGCAAAATATGGCAACTTATTTGATATGTATGAAAACATCGCCGGTGAAAACCCATACGAACGGCCAATGAGAATCTATCCGGCTGTTCACTATACCATGGGTGGCCTTTGGGTTGATTACAACCTGCAGACAACCATTCCTGGATTGTACGCTGCCGGAGAGGCTAACTTCTCTGATCACGGTGCAAACCGATTAGGTGCCAGTGCATTGATGCAGGGACTATCAGACGGATATTTCGTTCTCCCTTATACCATTGGTGATTATCTGGCAAAACAAGAGCCCGGCAAACGCTATGGAACCGATCACGAGGCGTTTATAGAAGCAGAAAATGCTGCTCAGTCTCAAATTGATAAGCTTCTGAATATTGACGGTGACCGTACAATTATTGACTTCCACCGATCATTAGGTAAGATTGTTTGGGATAAAATTGGGATCGCCCGAAATGCTGAAGGCTTGAAATCTGCCATCGAGGAAATTCGCGAACTCCGGGAAGAATTCTGGAAGAACGTGAAAGTACCCGGCGAGAAAAATAATTATAACAAATATCTGGAATTCGCTGGTCGTGTTGCTGACTTCTTTGAATTGGCAGAACTGATGGCACAAGATGCTTTACAGCGTGAAGAATCTGCTGGATGTCACCTTCGTGAAGAATATCAAACTGAGGAAGGGGAAGCCTTGCGTAATGATGAAGAGTTTTCATATGTAGCTGCCTGGGAATACAAAGGCCTGAATGGCAAACTGGAAGAAACCCTTCACAAAGAAAATCTAGAATTTGAATTCGTTGAGCTAAAACAACGTAGTTATAAATAGAGCCACTAAATCACGAAAACACAAAATTTAATGTTAAACCGGAAGAGCAATAACATGATTCAAAGTATGATTTCTTACAAATTATACCCTTCGTGTTTTAGAGCTTTTGTGGCAAAAATTATTGCACTATGAGTAAAGAAATGACCATTCATCTTAAATACTGGAAGCAGAACGGCCCGAATGCACAGGGGCATTTTGAAGAGTATACACTCGATAATGTCAATGAGCATATGTCTTTCCTGGAAATGCTTGACGTGCTCAACGAAGAGCTGATGCTGGAAGGCAAAGAGCCCGTTGAATTTGATTATGACTGCCGTGAAGGAATTTGCGGATCTTGTAATCTGGTAATCGATGGCCGTGCACACGGACCTAAACAACGGGTAGCTGCTTGTCAGTTACACATGCGTAACTACAGCGATGGAGATCGTATCACGATTGAACCGCCGAGAGCTGCTTCCTTTCCGGTTATTAAGGACTTGGTAGTAGACCGCAGCGCTTTTGACCGAATTATTGAAGCTGGCGGATATGTTTCCGTGAAAACCGGTTCTGCTGCCGAAGCAAATGCTATTCCCGTTGAAAAAGAAAAAGCCGATGCGGCCTTTGACTACGCCACCTGTATTGGTTGCGGAGCTTGTGTAGCGGCTTGTCCAAATGCTTCTGCATCGTTGTTTACCGGAGCCAAGATTGCTCACCTTAATAAGCTGCCACAGGGTGAAGTTGAGCGTAAAGATCGCGTAGTGGCTATGGTCGATCAAATGAAGGAAGAAGGCTTTGGCGATTGCTCTAACTTCGCAGAGTGTGAAGCGGTTTGTCCGGTAGGAATCTCCATTTCAGCTATTGCTGAAATGCGCCGCGATTACATGAAAGCGGTGATGAGCGGAGATTGATGAATCTTTGATTTGATCATTTGAATAAATTTGAAGCCGGCTATAAATGCCGGCTTTTTTATGTCAGGAGATTAACGCGTCAACAAGCTTATCGAAATCCTGAGCAGTATTATACACATTCGGTGAAACCCGGATGGAATCACCCCGGAAGGACACCAGGATGTTTTGCTTATCAAACTCAGCTTTAATTTGGTCCATATCATGTTCTTCGCCTAAACGAATTCCAAACAGATGAGCGGCTCTGAAATCAGGATCTTCAATTCTATATCCGGCTGATTTTAGTTTTTCAACAGGTTCAGCTATCAGTTCCCGGCAATATTGCTGGACATTATCGACGCCCCATTCATTCAGCTGTTGAACCGCTTTAAGCATCATAGGTATCAGTATGAAGTTGCTGTGTTCGCCTACTTCATAGCGTAAAGCTCCTGGCTGATAGTCATCGTTGTAATTAACCAGGTTTGCAAAGTTTTCACTTTCATACCGATTGATCCAGTTTTCTTCTACCGGTTTTCCTTCATCCAGTGCGGGACCATAATAGGCCAGCCCGATAGAATAAGGTCCCATCAGCCATTTATAACCGGCGCAAACGAGGGCATCGGGCTGAATTTCAGATACATTAAAGGGGAGAGCGCCTACGGATTGAGTTCCGTCGATGGCAAGCCAGGCTCCTACTTCCCGCGTTCGTTTCCGGATGGCTTTTAAGTCAAATAAAGTGCCATCTGCCCAGTGAATATTGCCGACAGCTACCAGCCTGGTTCGGTCGTTGATGGCATTCAGAATTTTCTCATTCCAGATTTTACCACGGTCTTTATGTTCTTTTGGTGGAGTTACAGTGATGATTTCACCCCCTTTTTCCTGAGCCACCGAGCGCCATGGATATACATTACTTGGAAATTGTTCACCGATCACTATGATATTATCCCCCTTGTTAACCGGCACATTATTAGCCACATTGGCCATTCCGTAGGAGGCTGAAGGAATAACGACAATTCGTTTTGGGTCATCAGTATTAATGAGTTTGGCATATTCCTTACGAAGCTGATCCGTTTCACCAAAAAACTCTTCCGGAGAAATTTGAAACGGATTTCGTTTTCGTTGTACTCCCCAAATTCCGGCTTCCTCAACCACTTTTAGCTGGGGCGACATGTACGCACAGTTCAGGTAAGTAACAGATGTATCAAGCTGGAAGTGAGATTTTTTACAGTCCATGGGTGGCGATTACAATTAGTTTGAATTAGGTTGTGGAACGTCGAAATTTCAGTTATCAATTACCAAATTTTTTGTTGATGAATATCAGACAAGCCCTGAAGAAAGATCTTCCCGAAATTCTTGAAATGAATGAGGCTTCTCTTCCCCATGTAAGTAGTGTGAAACTTTCGGAGATGGAGTACTATCTGGAAAAGGCAAATCCATTCCTAGTGATAGAAGAAAAGGGGGAGCTGGCCGGCTTCATAATCGTACTTCAAAAGGGACTGGATTACCCAAGCCTGAACTATACGTTTTTCTGTACTAATTATGATGATTTTGATTATGTAGACCGTATCGTGATTTCAGAAGATTTTCGGGGCAGAAAGTTTGGAACGGCTCTATATGAGTATTTATCAAATAACTCCAATCAAAAGTTGATTACCTGTGAAGTGAATCTTCAGCCGCCAAATCCAAATTCGCTGGCCTTTCACAAATCGCTGGGTTTCAAAAAGGTAGCGGAACAAGAAACGGAAAATGGTAAAAAGAGAGTGGCTCTGATGGCCATGGAGATATGAGTCTGTTTGGGAGTATGCTGTTAGGGTAACATTTTCAGGTAACTGCCGTAGCTGAGCATTGGTTTTTAAAATTTTGTAGGTTATCAAAAAAAGGGGAAAAGTATGGAGTGGTCGACAGTAATATTTCTTGGGATGGCAATGGTGAGCCTGGTTGTTTTAATGGGGGTGATTATATTTGGCACCCGTAAGACTTCAGAGATGAAAGAATTGGAAAAGCAGATCAGGCAAAACGCCGGGGAGTTGGGCTCAAGCAATGAAGAATTAAGGAAAGCATTGAAAAAGAGCGAAGCAAAGAATGAACAGTTGGTAGAACGTCTTCAGAATCTGGAAGCTATTGTGACCAGTGAAGCATGGGAGGCAATCAAGAACGGGGAAAATGACCATGATATTCGGTTACATCTTGACGATGAGGAAACTGAAGATTTAAATGATGCCGAAAAAGCAGCCAAAATTGCCAAACGTGTTCGGTGATTTTCAGGGTTGAATTTCAGGATGTTCTGTAAGTCACTGAGCGCTAGTCTACTAGCGGATGGGGCTAAGAAATAAGGGTAAAAAAGGCAGTCATAATGGTTTAAAAGGTTGTAAATGAAGGAAACTATTTCTTTCAATTTGGAATGAAAGTAATAAGTCTCAGCTTTTAGAGACTGACTATTCAATCATAACAAACCTTAATTATTATGGAATTCATGAAGAGAGTATCAGGAGTTTTTGCATTAACCTTTGCATTGCTTCTGTCCACAAACGTAAAAGCGCAAGACAGTAATATTGTAGAATTGGCTGTTGCTACCGATGAACTTTCAACCCTCGTAACTGCAGTTCAGGCAGCCGGGTTGGTTGAGACGCTACAGAGTGACGGTCCTTTCACTGTTTTCGCTCCCACAAACGCAGCTTTTGAAGCCCTGCCGGAAGGCGTACTCGATATGCTTCTTAAACCAGAAAACAAGGATAAGCTTACAGCAGTACTTACTTATCATGTAGTACCTGCGAAAGTAATGTCGGGCGACCTGAAAAATGGTATGATGGCAGAAACGGTTCAGGGAAGTAAAGCCAAGATCAAGCTTAAAGATGGAAAAGCGTGGGTTGATGGCGCTTCCGTAACAATGGCTGATATCAAT
The DNA here is from genome assembly GCF_040218225.1 of Gracilimonas sp. NCBI lineage: Bacteria > Pseudomonadati > Balneolota > Balneolia > Balneolales > Balneolaceae > Gracilimonas > Gracilimonas sp. The sequence goes on along the minus strand of NZ_JAVJQO010000003.1, from coordinate 25,795 downwards.
GCTTCAAATGGTGTGGTACACGTGATTGATGAAGTGATTCTGCCTCCAAGTATTCAAAAGGCACTGGCTTCTGCTGACAAGCAAATGAAGAAAGAAAAGAAAGACAAAGACTGGTAAGTTAGAAACCAGACAGGACCATCCAGGCCGATATCGAAAGATGTCGGCCTTTTTTTATTAAGCTATTTTAAATCAAAAACCGAAATAGATGAGGCTGGTTGTTGACGTATTCATAGTTGATGTTGGCTGCTTCCATACGCCCGACTAAAGGCTCAAAATCTTTTTTGGCTTTCACTTCAATCCCGATTAAGGCCGGACCTTGTTCACGGCTGGTTTTCTTAGAGTATTCAAAGTGAGCGATGTCATCTTCAGGTCCGAGTACATTATCCAGAAACTCACGTAATGCACCGGCCCGTTGGGGAAAATCCACAATGAAATAATGCTTGAGTCCTTCATACAGCATCGACCGTTCTTTAATTTCGGCCGTTCGTGTGATGTCGTTATTGCTTCCGCTGACAACACAAACCACGTTTTTTCCTTTGATTTCTTCCTTCAGAAAATCGAGGGCAGCCACAGCTAATGATCCTGCCGGTTCTGCTACAATCGCTTGTTCATTATACAGCTGGAGAATGGTACTGCATACTTTCCCTTCCGGCACGGTAATTACTTTTTCCAGCACTTCCCGGCAGATGTTGAACGTGTGCTCGCCCACCCGTTTTACTGCAGCTCCATCCACAAACTTGTCAATTTTGTCTAAGGTGATGAGCTTGCCTTCTTCGAGTGACTTTTTCATAGCGGGAGCGCCAGCCGGTTCAACCCCGATAATTTTTGTGGAAGGAGAGAGTACACTGAAATAGGAGCCAATGCCTGCGGAAAGTCCGCCTCCACCAACTGGTACAACCAGGTAGTCAATCGGTTCTTCCGCATCCTCCAGGATTTCTTTTCCCACGGTTCCCTGGCCTTCAATAATTTTAGGATCATCAAAAGGAGGGATGAAGGCGGCTTTTTGTTGATTGCTGAAGGTTATGGCTTCGTCAAAAGAATCGTCAAAAGTGTCACCCACCAAACGAACATCGACGTATTCCTTGCCAAACATTTTCACTTGTTTCACTTTCTGTTCGGGAGTGGGAACCGGCATAAAAATAGTCCCCCTGATTTGCTTTTGCGCACAGGCAAAGGCCACACCCTGAGCATGATTTCCGGCACTGGCGCAGACGATTCCATTCTCCAGTTCTTTATCAGTAAGACTTTGAATCTTGTGAAAAGCTCCCCGGATTTTATAGGAACGAACTACCTGTAAGTCTTCCCGTTTCAGCCAGATTTTAGCTTCGGTTTGTTCTGAAAGCTGGTGGTTATACATCAGCGGTGTACGAACGGCTACGTCTTTCAGGACATGAGCGGCTTCCTGTATATTTTGAACCGAGACGGTTGATGATACTTTAGCTTCAGGCATGTAGAATTTGGAAATTATGGATTGGAAATTTTGAATTGAATTAGCTACATCATTTGGTTCCGACGCAGAGCGTCAGAACCAGGCATTCATCAAGCAAAAAACTCGTTCTGATGCTCTGTGTCGGAACCAGGCGTTCAACAAGCCCAACTCGTTCTGACGCTCTGCGTCGGAACGGGTATGCTATTCTCCGGCGACTACTTCTTCTTCAACCTTATTGTTTTCCGGACGAAGCTGGCGCACGGTCGAACCTGCTTTCCACATTTCGGATTCACGGAGTTCTTTGAGTTCTTCTTCCAGTTTTGCCCGGTAATCAGACTGGCTGTTTGAATCGATAGAGCGCTGGGCTTCGCGTCCGGCAGCTACTTCATCATATAGATTCTCAAATACAGGCTTGGTCGCGTCACGGAACTTTTTCCACCAATCCAAAGCACCGCGCTGAGCTGTGGTAGAGCAATTTGCGTACATCCAGTCCATGCCATTTTCTGCAACAAGCGGCATCAGTGATTGAGTTAACTCTTCAACCGTTTCGTTGAAGGCTTCAGAAGGAGAATGGCCGTTTGACCGGAGCACTTCATACTGAGCAGCGAATATTCCCTGAATAGCACCCATGAGTGTACCCCGCTCGCCTGTTAGATCACTGTAAACTTCGCTCTTAAAAGTGGTTTCAAACAAATATCCTGAACCGACTCCAATTCCGAGGGCAGTTACCCGTTTTTTGGCACGGCCGGTGGCATCCTGAAAGATAGCATAGCTAGAGTTCAGGCCCCGTCCCTCCAGAAACATGCGCCGGAGGGAGGTTCCCGAACCTTTAGGAGCTACTAGAATAACATCCACATTTTCAGGAGGGATGATGCCTGTACGATCTTTATAAGTAATACCAAATCCGTGCGAAAAGTAGAGGGCATCGCCGGGATTAAGGGCTGCCTTGACGGTTGGCCAAACAGCTATTTGTCCGGCATCAGAAAGCAGATACTGTACAACGGTTCCGCGCTGAGCTGCTTCTTCAATTTCAAATAAAGTCTCGCCGGGAACCCAGCCATCTTCAACAGCTTTATCCCAGGTGCTGGAATTTTTGCGCTGGCCAACAATCACATTAAAGCCATTGTCTTTTAGGTTTAGTGCTTGTCCCGGCCCCTGAACACCATAACCGATCACCGCAATGGTTTCATCTTTCATGGTTTCAAGTGCTTTTTCAAGGGGGAATTCATCCCGGGTAACTACTTCTTCTTCGACGCCGCCAAAATTTAGTGTTGCCATAATTTATTTCTGTGTGTTTTTATGAGTGATTTACATTCGTTGTTCGTTCCGACGCTGAGCGTGCGGAACGAGGTGGTAGATTTCTATAAATGGTTTATAAAGCTGCTTCAGCCAGTATTTTTTCTACATCTTTCCCGATACCATCCCGTTCCCGGGACACGGCAATCCGTCCGGATCGTACAAATTCGTTGATGCCAAAAGGTTTGAGTTCATCAAAAAGAGCCATAGTCTCTCTGCGAAAACCGGATTTTTCGATCACCACAAAGTGCTTTTCGATAGTCAGAAACCGGGCATTATGCTCGCGGACAATCCGCTCAACTTCGAGTCCGTTGGTGAGGGACTTGGTCGAGATTTTATAGAGTGCCAGTTCCTGTTGAACGACCTCCTTTTTGGTGTAGTAGTCAGCCTTCAGCACTTCCACCTGCTTTTCAATTTGCTTGACTACTTTTATAACCTGTTCCTCGGTTTCGGTTACCGCAATGGTGAACCGGTGAATGCCCTCGGTTTCGCTTTCGGAAGTTGTCAGGCTTTCGATGTTAATCTTCCGCTTGGTGAAAATGATGGTAAGCCTGTGCAGCAGTCCCACATGATTTTCGGTATATGCGGTTATAGTAAATTCTTGTAGTTCAGATTGCATAGGATCACTCCAATCGTATTTCTGCGACTCCCGAGCCACTAGGTACCATCGGGAATACATTATTTTCTTTGCCCACCATCACTTCGAGGAAATAAGCACCATCATAGTTGATGAATTCCTCAATCGCTTTATCCAGATTTTCCCGCTCTGTGACTTTTTTGGTGGGGATATAAAATCCTTTGGCCAGCTGCTGGAAATCAGGATTAATAAGTTCGGTGGATGAATATCTTTTTTCGAAAAATAGCTGCTGCCATTGCCGTACCATCCCCAGAAATTCATTATTCAGCAGCAATACTTTAACTTTGGCTTTGGTCTGGTAGATGGTCGCCAATTCCTGCATGGTCATCTGGAAGCCACCATCGCCAACTACGGCTATTACAGTTCGGTCTGGTGCGCCAAGTGCTGCTCCAATTCCAGCTGGCAGACCAAAACCCATGGTTCCGAGTCCGCCCGAAGTGATATTACTTTTCGAACGGCTGAAGTTGGTGTAGCGGCAGGCGACCATCTGGTGTTGCCCTACATCGGTTACCAGAATATGGTCGTCGTTGGTTTTTTTATTGATGATGCGAATCACTTCCCCCATGCTCAATACATCAGTAGTGGGGTGGAGTTCTTCCTCAATAACCTTATCCCATTCCTCTTTGTCGCAATCACGAAATCGCTGAAGCCATTCTTCATGGCTGTTTGGTTTCACGTGTTTTATGAGCTCGGTTAGAGATTCTTTGGCGTCGCCAAGAACAGGGACATCAGCCGATACGTTTTTATCAATTTCGGCAGGATCAATTTCAAGATGAATGACCTTTGCCTGCCTGGCATATGTAGAAAGGTTTCCGGTTACCCGGTCATCAAAGCGCATGCCTATAGCAATAAGTATATCACACTCGTTGGTGAGGAGGTTCGGTCCGTAATTGCCATGCATGCCCAGCATCCCTACGTTTAAGGGGTGATCGGTTTCGAGCGCGGAAAGCCCCATGATGGTCCATGCAGAGGGAATGCCTGTTTTTTCGATGAACTGTTTGAATTCCTTTTCGGCATTCGCCAGCAACACTCCCTGCCCAAAAAGAACATAGGGGCGCTCAGCGTTATTTATCAACTCAGCAGCCTCTTCAACTTTAGAAAGATCCAGCTTTGGTTTAGGAGTATAACTTCTGAGAGAAGTACATTTCTGATAGGCGAAATCAAATTCCTCAAACTGGGCATCTTTGGTAATATCGATGACCACAGGCCCGGGCCGGCCGGTTCTGGCCAGGTAAAACGCTTTAGCAAGAGCCTGGGGTATTTCTTCGGCACGTGTGATTTGATAATTCCATTTGGTAACCGGCATGGAAATGCCAAGTACATCACATTCCTGAAAAGCATCGCTTCCCAGTAAAGAAGAATTAACCTGACCCGTTATGCATACCAAGGGAGTAGAGTCAATCTGGGCATCGGCAATACCGGTAATCAGGTTAGTTGCTCCGGGACCGGAAGTGGCAAGGCAGACACCGACTTTGCCGTTTGCCCGGGCATAACCCTGAGCCATGTGAATAGCTCCCTGTTCGTGTCGGGCAAGTACATGATGGATGGTATCCTGATGATCATAAAGTGCATCATAAACCGGCATAATTGCACCGCCGGGGTAACCAAAAGCCATATCGACATTTTCTTCAAGTAAAATCCGGACCATTGCTTCAGCGCCGGTCATTCTTTTGGTTGCCGTTGTTTTTGGTTGTGATGTTAATTCAGGTACTTCTACTGTTCCCATAATGAGTGAGATTATATAGGTTAAAACTCGTCGGTTACACAGCCTTGTGAAGCTGATGAAACGCTTTTGGCGTATTTGTACAGAGTGCCAGTGGCCTCCTTAAGTGGCGGCTCCTTCCATTGTTTCTTTCGTTCAGCTAGTTCCTCATCAGAAATCAGCACATTGATTTCATTTTTTATGGCATCAATTCTGATGGTGTCTCCATTCCTGATCAGTCCAATTGCACCGCCTGTTTGTGCTTCAGGAGTTATGTGACCTACTACAAATCCATGGGTGCCTCCGGAAAACCGACCGTCGGTTATAAGAGCCACATCATTCCCTAAGCCTGCGCCCATAATTGCGGAAGTGGGTTTCAGCATTTCCGGCATTCCGGGACCGCCTTTGGGGCCGGCATATCGGATTACGACTACATCTCCGGCTTTTACTTCCCCGTTCTTAATTCCATCGTTGGCTTCAAACTCGCTTTCAAAAACACGGGCTGTTCCTTCAAAAAGTTCTCCTTCTTTCCCGGTTATTTTAGCCACAGCACCTTCTTCTGCAAGATTTCCATATAGGATGCGAATATGGCCGCTTTTCTTAATGGGGTTTTCAAAGGGGTGAATGACATCCTGTTTGTCATCCAATGCATCAACTTCTGCAAGATTTTCAGCTAATGTTTTTCCGGTCACGGTCATGCAGTCTCCATCCAGGAGATCCTGTTCAAGCATATATTTCATTACAGCCGGAACACCTCCTGCTTCGTGTAGGTCTTGCATTACATATTTACCACTTGGCTTCAGGTCTGCCAGAAAAGGGGTGTTGTTGCTCAGTCGCTGAAAGTCATCCAGCCCGATGTCGATATTCGCAGTACGGGCAATGGCAATAAGGTGAAGAACCGCATTTGTTGATCCGCCTAAAACCATAATCAGGCGGATGGCGTTTTCAAATGATTGTTTGGTTAGAATGTCCAGTGGCTTGATGTCGTTCTCCAGCAGGTGGTAGAGATGTTGTCCAACTTCTTCACATTCAATGGCTTTTACTCCATTCATAGCCGGGTTCGAAGAATTATAGGGAAGACTTAACCCCAGAGCCTCAATAGCTGATGACATGGTGTTGGCGGTATACATCCCGCCACAGGCACCGGCACCGGGACAAGCATGCTGAATCACATCCTTAAAATCTCCTTCCGACATTTTCCCGCTTACTTTTTGACCCCAGGCTTCAAAAGCGGAAACCACATCCAGTTTTTGTCCGTTATGAAAACCGGGAGCAATGGTTCCACCATAAACCAGAATGGAAGGCCGGTTTACACGAATCATGGCCATCAGAGCGCCGGGCATATTCTTGTCACAGCCTACGATAGCCGCAAAACCATCATAAGACATTCCCTTGACTACCGATTCCATTGAATCTGCAATTAAATCCCGGGAGGGCAGAGAATACCTCATTCCGGGCGTTCCCATCGAAATGCCATCGCTGATACCAATAGTATTAAAAATCAGTCCGTTTAATCCGGCATTTTCAATTCCTTTTTTCACATGAACCGCTAAATCATTGAGGTGCATGTTACAGGGATTGCCTTCATAACCAGTACTTGCAACACCAATGAGAGGTTTCTGTAGGTCTTCGTCAGTAAGGCCTATAGCATGTAGCATAGCCTGGGCTGCAGGCTGAGAGTCGTCCTGGGTGACTTGTTTACTGTATTTATTTAATTCCGCCATGTAATGAGTGAGTGTGAGTCGTTTCCAAAAAACTAAGTTCAAAAAAAAAAGCCTTCCGGATTAGGGAAGGCTTTGTGTAATCATAATCAAGTTGCCATCACAAAACTTTCCCTGGTTGGTATGGAATACCAATGACTTGAATAATGACCAGAGAAATAATGATAGACAGCATAATTGAACGTTTAATTCGCTCCTAAGAAAAGCTGACTTAGCTATAATATCAACTAAACAGCGGTGCTATCTTTTTAATTGATGGGATGCCCAAATAAATATTCTATTAATGACGGGGAGTGAATTTCTCGTTTATAACGTCCTGAACGGGTTTATTGTGAATTTTGGACTCCAGCCAGGATATGATGTCCAAATACAAAAAAGGACGTTTTTGATAAGGCATTTCATTGATTTCGAGCAGTCGCTCGCGCAGTTTTATGAACTTTTCTTTCAGGGATGAACCGTTTGCCTTGCCTAAATTCTGAAGAAAGTTCAGTATTTCCTGCTGAACCAGATTCAGGTCATTCATCTTTCTGAGAAATCGGTAAACAGATCTTATTTGATACTCTACATGGGTCTGATTTCCTAATTCATAATGGGCAATAAGGTTCAGAATACGTGCAAAACAGTGAAGGTCTTCCCGCAGCTTTTGGTCGGGATAGTTGATGATTTTATTGAGGTAATCGATGGCTTTGTCATTATTTCCGGCGCCAAAATACAAACAGGCTATTTTATAGTAGAAGACCAGAATACGGTGTGGATCCACCTGCTGTGCGTATTTTTCTATTTTCCGGTTCAACTCCGGAACCATCTTTACCCCTTCTGAAAACGTACCCGCAATAAAATGTCCGTTAATTTTTGAGGTATATAGGTACATAAAGCCGAGCGTTTCCAGGTTTTCATTACTCCGTATAGGAGGATTATCCAGAAAGGATTCCAGATTCCTTTTTACTTCCTCATGCTTCTTGTAATGGCCCAGAATGAACAATGCTTCTAGCAGCACATGTTGCCCTTTAAGATACCAAATAGGTTCCAGTTCCAGCATATCCGGATTGTCGTGAAATAGATCGACCCACTTTTGGGCATAGCGATATTGAAGCAAGAAATCCTGAACAATCAAGCTGTACCAGGCATAGGAAACATAGAGATAAAGCTGCTCAAAAAAGCCCAGGTTTTCCTTATCTATATCGTCCAGTTCCTTTTTGAAATATCGGCTGATGTTCTCATAATCGGTTTGATCCCGAACATGGCCAGCCTTAATGTATATGCCATAAAGCCTTAACGACAGATTGGAAAGTCGGTTATAGTTGGAAAGGGTTTGAAGCTTTTCCTCAGCTTGTTCAATCAGTTCATCGGCTCTGTTCTTTAGACTCCGGGTGATATATTGCGACTCTATGATTCGTTCAAAAGTCAGAATTTCATATTCCAGTGAATGCCGGTGATTTTGGTGGGCGAGAGACTTGGCTTTGTCCAGCAGTCTCAGGCTTTGCTTATAGAGTCCCTTGTTATACAAAATTCGAGCATGATCAATCTGCTCGCGCAGCATGATGTCTACATTGTGGTTGATATTGGTAAGCCGAAGACTGGTGAGAATCTGTTTATACAGATGAGCTTTCAGGTTTGAAAATTGCCGCTTCTTAACTCCTTTTAAGCTTTTGATAATAGCTTCTTCATCATAGTCGGTCACTTTATCCACTGCATCAAAGAGCTTGATGAATTTAGCATCGGGCGTGCTGTTCCGGGTTGCATAAATCTTAAATGCACGCTTTTCAGCCTTTGTCAACGATTTAATCAGTTGATAAAGATAATCATTCGGTTGATTGGCCATTGTACTAAATGAGTGAGTAAAAGTGAGTTAAGTAATTAATAATCAGTAAGATGATTATTTATGCCAAATGTTTGGGTATCGTAATAACCTAAGATTCTGGTTTTAGGAAAACCTTGTATGCCAATACATTCAGCCCAATTACTAGAACTTTGACCAGAGACAGTAATTGATTCGGCAGTTAAGTTAGAAATCCTCAGACTAATGCCAAACACACAAATACAGATTTTTGATACAACTCTCCGGGATGGCGAACAAGTACCGGGGTGCAGATTAAATACCCAGGAAAAAATTGAAATCGCCAGGGAATTGGAACGTCTTGGAGTAGACGTAATGGAAGTCGGTTTTCCGGTTTCCAGCCCAGGAGATTTTAAGTCCGTAAAACAGATTTCTGCAATCATCAAAAATTCAACGGTGTGCGCTCTCACTCGCGCCGTTCAAAACGACATCGAAGTAGCAGCTGAAGCTGTTCAAAATGCTAATCGTCCTCGTATTCACACAGGAATTGGAACATCTGACAGTCATGTCTTTAATAAACTCAGAACTACCCGTGAGAAAGTAATTGAACGGGGAGTGGAAGCCGTAAAGCTTTCGAAGAAGTATGTGGAAGATGTAGAATTTTATGCTGAAGACGCCGGGCGTACAGATAATGAATATCTCGCAAAAGTAATCGAAGCAGTGATCAAGGCTGGAGCAACGGTAGTAAATATTCCGGATACAACAGGCTACTGCCTGCCTTCGGAGTATGGTGAAAAGATCAAATACCTGAAAGAAAACGTGAAGGGAATTGATAAAGCCATTATCTCCACGCACTGCCATAACGATTTAGGCCTGGCCACAGCAAATTCAATTTCCGGAATACAAAATGGAGCTCAGCAAATCGAATGTACCATCAATGGAATTGGTGAGCGGGCCGGAAATGCATCATTGGAAGAAGTGGTGATGATTATGCGTAAGCATCATGACTTGAATTTTGATACCAACATCAATACCAAGTATCTCTGTGAAGTCAGTGCGCTGGTTTCAGCTAAAATGAATATGCCGGTTCAGGCCAATAAAGCCATTGTTGGATCGAATGCTTTTGCACATTCATCAGGTATTCACCAGGATGGAGTGATTAAATCGCGGGAAACTTATGAAATTATAGACCCTGAAGAAGTTGGCGCACTGGAGTCATCTATTGTGCTTACTGCCCGGAGTGGTCGTGCTGCATTGCACTACAGGGCACAGAAACTGGGATTTGAGTTTAGTAAAGAAGAATTGGATCGTTATTACAAGGAATTTCTGAATCTTGCTGATCAGCAAAAGGTGATTCAGGATCAGGACTTGGTTCAATTGTTTTCAGTTGCTGCAACAGGCTAAAGAACATCGAACATTCAACAAGGAACGTTGAATGCTGAAGTGTTTGGTTACGACGCAGAGCGTTCGGAATCAGGTTCAGGCAGATACATAATTGAAATAATGAGGTCGTATCCAACTCAAACTCTTGCCAAAGAGTTTCCCCTCCCGGGAGGGGATAAAGGGGAGGGTCAATGTTTGTAATGTTTATTCGCTCTGCGTCGGAGCGAACATTATTTATTTAGCAAAGAAATTGGAGTTACTAATAGTATTGAAGAAGTATAAATCAGTTTATGCCAAAAACGTTATTTGATAAAGTTTGGGATCATCATGTAGTTGCGCAGGTAGAGGGTGGTTTAGAAGTTTTATATATCGACCGGCATTTTATCCATGAGGTTACCAGCCCACAAGCTTTTAGTGGTATCCGAAACCGTGGAATAGATATTCACCGAACCGATAAGATTGTTGCAACGGCAGATCACAATGTGCCTACCAAAAATCAGCATCTTCCTATTAAAGATGCGCTTTCCAAATTACAGGTGGATGCTCTTCAGCAGAACTGTGAAGATTTCGGGATTGAGCTTTATGGATTAGGACATCCCTATCAGGGTATTGTGCATGTAATTGGTCCGGAGCTGGGAATAACCAAGCCGGGCATGACCATCGTTTGTGGTGATAGCCATACGTCAACTCATGGGGCATTTGGTGCTATTGCATTTGGAATAGGGACTTCTCAGGTAGAACAGGTAATGGCTACTCAATGCCTGCTTGTAGAGCGTCCTAAAACTATGCGCATTACTATAGATGGAGAACTGGGGGACGGGATTTATGCCAAAGACATCATCCTGTATATCATTTCGAAATTGGGAACCGGCGGAGGAACCGGCCATTTTGTAGAATATGCGGGAACAGCCATCTGGGGACTTTCTATGGAAGCTCGCATGACCATCTGCAACATGAGTATAGAAATGGGTGCACGTGGCGGGATGATTGCTCCGGATGAAACGACTTTTGAATATGTGAAAGGCCGTGAATTTGCCCCACAAGGAGAACGATTTGAGAAAGCTGTAGATCATTGGAAAACACTTTTTTCAGACGATGAAGCTATTTTTGATACAGAATACAATTTCCGGGCTGAAGACATTGAACCGATGATTACCTATGGGACCAATCCCGGGGCAGGCATCAAGATTACCGGAACGGTTCCAAAACCAGAAGAAGTCGCAAACCCGGAGGGATTGCAAAAGTCGCTTGAATATATGGGGCTGGAACCCGGTCAAAGACTTCAGGGAAAGAAAATCGATCACGTATTTATAGGAAGCTGTACCAATAGCCGCATTGAAGACCTTCGGATTGTAGCGAACTATGTGAAAGGCAAAAAGAAAGCCGATCATGTTAATGCGATGATTGTACCGGGCTCAAGACAGGTTCAAGAGCAGGCACAGAAAGAAGGAATTGACAAGATATTAGCCGAGGCTGGTTTTGAATTACGACAGTCGGGATGTTCAGCATGTCTTGGAATGAACGAGGATAAAATTCCAAAAGGCGAATATTGTGTTTCTACATCGAACCGAAATTTTGAGGGGCGGCAGGGGCCCGGTGCCCGAACTATGCTGGTGAGTCCTCTTACCGCAGCTGCCATAGCTATCGAAGGAAAAGTGGTAGATCCGCGGGAATTTGAACTTGAAAAAGTAGCAGTGTAAATCAATGGAAAAATTTAAAATACTAAAAACACCAGCTGTGCCTCTGCCTGCAGAAGATGTAGATACGGACCAAATTATACCTGCTCGTTTTTTAAAGGCTACTTCACGGGAAGGATTTGGGGAAAATTTATTCAGGGACTGGAGGTATGATTCAGAAGGCAATCCTAAAGAAGATTTTGTGCTGAATGATGAAAGATATTCCGGAGAAATACTGGTGGCCGGTCGTAATTTTGGGTGTGGATCAAGCCGCGAACATGCCGCCTGGGCTTTGTATGATTATGGATTCAGGGCAGTTGTCTCAAGTTTTTTTGCAGATATCTTTAAGGGAAATGCACTGAATAATGGGCTTCTTCCGGTTCAGGTTAGTGACGGGTTTTTGAAAAAGATGCTGGCCGACATCAAAAAAAAGCCATCAACACCTGTTAAAATAGATTTGAAAGATCAGCGGATTTCCCTGGAAGACGGAAGCAGTGAGACATTTGAAATCAACTCGTTTAAGAAAATGTGCCTGCTGAAGGGATACGATGATATCGACTTTCTACTCAGCCAAAAAGACAAAATTAAAGCATTTGAACAACAACACGTGGAGTTTTAGGGAATGAAAAAAAGAATAGCCGTATTGCCCGGAGATGGAATTGGGCCGGAAGTTACCAAACAGGCAAAGAAAGTACTTGGAGTCATTGCCGATCGGTTTGGACATGACTTTGAATATAAAAAGGGATTAGTTGGCGCTATCGCTATTGAAGAAACCGGCGATCCCTTGCCAAAAGAAACGCTGGAAACCTGCCTGGAAGCTGATGCCATCCTTTTTGGCGCTATTGGTGATCCCAAGTATGATAATAATCCGAATGCAAAGGTTCGGCCAGAGCAGGGATTGTTGCGGCTGCGAAAAGAGCTTGGACTGTATGCAAATATTCGTCCCGTTAAAACCTATGATTCACTGGTTGATCGTTCACCACTGAAAAGAATACATGTGGAAGGAACCGACCTGGTGATTTATCGGGAGCTGGCAGGAGGAATCTATTTTGGAGATAAAGGCCGAAGTGAGGATGGCGAATCGGCTTATGACCATTGTACCTATTCTGTAAAAGAGATTGAGCAAATCGCGAAATTAGCCTTTGAAGCTGCTCAAAGTCGTCGTAAAAAGTTGACGCTGATTGATAAGGCAAATGTATTGGAAACCTCCCGCCTGTGGCGACAAACCGTACAGGTGATTGCTCAAAATTACCCGGATGTAGAAGTTGAATATCTGTTCGTAGATAATGCGGCCATGCAAATCATTTTGCGCCCCAATCAGTTTGATGTGATTCTGACGGAAAACATGTTCGGGGATATTATTTCAGATGAAAGCAGTGTCATAACCGGTTCTATTGGCTTATTACCGTCTGCTTCGATTGGAGAGAAGACTTCGTTGTTTGAGCCGATTCATGGAAGTTATCCTCAGGCAGCCGGTAAAGATATCGCCAATCCAATAGCAACCATTTTATCAGTAGCGATGATGCTGGAGCATTTTGGTCTCTACGAAGAAGCTGAGCTAATTAATACCAATATCGACTTTATGATCCGTAAAGGACTGGTGACTCAGGATCTGCATTCCCGAAACTTTATTTCATGTTCAAAAGTTGGAGATGCACTAAGCCTGTTACTCGACCAAAATATTTCGGACGTACGTTTCGAGAATATGTTTGAAGGAAAGCTGCCTGTGATCTGATTATAGTCAGTTTGATATAAAGATAACCGTTTCATACGTTAAGAGGTCATTTTACGGCGAATGCCCGAAATCTAATTGTTTTCCAGGAATCAACAGCTGATTTTAGGACTCTATTTAGATTCCCGCCTTCGCGGGAATGACCACAATCGCTATTTTTGAGTCTGTTATACTCATTTCTTATTTCGAACTAACGTTAATTAATTATTGTCAGGATTCAGATCTTCCCGGGTTTCTCTGAGCCTGTTAACCAGTTCTTCGATTTGTGCCGGTGGTTGTCTGTATTCAAAAGTTACTTTTTTTACAAAACCGGGACTTTGAATCTCAATCCACTCGGCTCCACCATCGGCACAATCAGGGCAACCTATTACTTTTGGCAGTGCACTAATTGCATTTTGATCAACAAGAGCCGTTAGGTCATTCCATTCCTCAGATGTAACGGCACGCTTGTTTACCACTTTTAAATCGGTTTGTCCACCTTCACTTTTTGTTTCCCGAACTCTGAGAACAGCCTGAGACTCATTTAGTGAAACTTCCTGATAGCAGGGCCCAATACACATTCCAAAAGAAGACCCGGACTTGATGGTATATTCTGACTCAATGATATTTCCTTGATTGCATCCGGTGAAAATCATCACCATAGCAAAAAGAATGGTTGTAAGGAAGTTCTTCATAATAGCTCGTTATTAATCTTGAATGTAAAGGTTGTTCTGTAATTCTCTAAGCTTGGTAACCAAATCTTTAACAGAATTAGGTTCATTAAGATACTCAAAAGTCACTTTTTTGTGCAATCCAGGACTTTGTATCTCGATCCATTCTGCTCCACCATCAGCACAATCAGGACAGCCAATGGCTTCTGGTAATGCCTGGATAATATCAGTATCAACAAGACTGTTAATTTGTTCGAAGTCCTGAACCGTGAGGCCTTTCTCAGCTCTTACTTCAAGTTCGGTTTGTTTTCCCTGCTGATATTCCTGAACTCTGAGTGTGGCCTGATACTTTGTGATGGAGGTTTCTCTGTAACAATCTCCCATACATTCACCGAAGGAGGTGCCATATCTTATAACGTAATCAGATTCGAGGATATCGTTTTGCGAGCAGCCGGCAAATAACAGGCATGAAACGCTGAGTAAAATAAAGGTCAGGTTTTTCATAGTGAGGGTGTTTAAGAAAGTAACCTATAAGAGACAGTAGTTATTATTCAAAGAATTCAAATCCATCTATGATATCCAAATATACTCCGTCAAAACCAGCGTCTATAATTTGTTGCAGATAAGAGTCTTCATTCCCATATATGATGGATTTCCATTCAGGATGCCAGTACATTACCTTGTAATTTCCTTCCCAGTTTGGGTTTTCCTGTACCAGCCACTCCGGGTTGCCAGTGTACCATTCATCTTGCCAGTAGTAGCGATAATCTTCCGCTTCTCCGATGCTCATGTAGCTGATGACCATCCGCTTGCCCCCATTTTCTTTTTGCCGTAGCTGTTCTACCTCTTGTGGGGTAAACATACGGCTTCCATAAAAAGCATCCATTACAATGAGGTCATAGTTGGTGCTCTGGACGGAATTTATGAAGTCAGCTCTGGACTCAAATTCAGACATATTCAGCAGGTATAAAAAGTTCTTTGCTTCTGATAGTCTTGAAATCTGTTCATCATTAACACCAGGTAAAGCAATAGGGCGGGAGGGAATTTTCGTTAAATCCCGTTCAGGAGCGGCAAAGGACAGATAGCCCAATGAATTATTTTGGTTGTACGAATTATTTACCTTAAATGAAGTGGAACAATAATCGGTAACCAGAATGGTCTTACCAGCTTGTTTGCCCATGTTCAATAATTTAAGCAACTGATTGGTTTCAGTAGCGGGGGTAGGCTGATCGTCTTTGCTATAGCCGAAAAAGAGACTTTCCTGGGCGAGTCCATCCACGGCATTGAGGTAATCATTGGCAGGATTTCCATTTCTTAATATCAATGGATGTCCGTTTTGAGGGATGACGGAAAAATCAGGGTTTTGATCTTTGGCGAACTCAGAAATTTCCTGAACAAAAATGCGCATCTCTTCACGATAATCAATACTGTCATCATTGAAATCTACACCACAAGAAAATAAGGTGGCGATAATTAAAAACAGGAATAGAAATTTTGTTCGCATTGGTTTGTATTTTGAAGTAAAACAGAGATAAACGTATAAGGCGAAAGTTGCAGGATTATTTTCACAAAGCAGAATTAAATTTAAAAAAATTTTGGGGATTTGATGGATTCCGGCCCGGTCAGGATGAAGTAGTCAAGTCTGTTTTTGAGGGGAAAGACACGCTTGTTCTTTTTCCAACGGGTGGAGGGAAGTCGCTCTGTTACCAGGTGCCTGCTACTGTTTTTGAAGGCATGACGCTGGTCATTTCCCCACTGGTGGCATTGATGCAGGATCAGGTGCAGCAGTTAAAATCTAAAGGAGTATCTGCTACCTTTATCAACAGCACCATTCCTTCGTATGAAGTAGAGCAACGCCTGGTGAATGCCCGAAATGGAATGTACAAATTGCTTTACTGTGCACCGGAACGGTTAAAAACTTCACTCTGGGAAGCGGAAATGCCGAACCTGAATATTGACCTTGTGGCTATTGATGAGGCGCATTGCATTAGTGAATGGGGGCATGACTTTCGCCCGAGTTACCGGGATATCAGGGAATCATTGGCCGTTATTGAAGATCAAACCCGATGGGTTGCCCTTACGGCTACAGCTACTCCGGAAGTTCAAAAGGATATCGTCGGTTCGCTGGGTTTTGAGCAGCCAAATGTAATATCCCGCGGTTTTTCACGCCCGAATTTGAAATGGTGGGTAGTGAAAGCTCCCAATAAAAAACAGAAGCTGGAAGAATCGGTAAAGAAAGGAGCTCAAAAAGGAGATGGCCTGATTTATGGGGGGACCCGGAAAAACTGTGAACAGCTGGCTGAGCGATTTTCCAGAATAGGGATTAAAGCCGAGGCTTATCATGCAGGAATTGAATCTGAAGAGCGGAAAGCTATCCAACAGCGGTGGATTACAGGAGAAACACCACTCGTAGCTGCGACCAATGCCTTTGGAATGGGAATCGACAAACCAAATTGCCGATATGTGATTCACGAAGAAATGCCTTATTCACTGGAAGCATATTATCAGGAAGCCGGTCGTGCAGGCAGGGATGGGGAAGAAAGTTTTCCGATTTTGCTGTACAGAGAATCGGATTATCATAAAGCTGATGACCGTATTGATCAGGGCTATCCTAAACTTGATGAACTGGATCATGTTTACCAGGTGTTGTGCGATAGTTTTCACCTTGCCGTTGGGTCTGAAATGGAAGAATCCATGCCTTTTGATATTGAACAAATTAAAAAACGGGGGAAACTTAAATACGGGAAAGCAAGAGCGGCTATGCGGCTTCTGGATCAGTTTGATATTATTGCTATGCAGGAAGAGGTGAAGCCGGCTGTTAGCCTGCAGTTTACGCTTAGTCAAAACGCTATGAAAACATTCCGTGAGAAATGTAAGAATGATGAAAAGGCTGAATTCACGGATAAGCTGGAGCGCATGTTTGGAACATTGGCGTTTAATGAAATGGTGCAGCTGGATGAAGAGTATGTGCTTGAGAAGTTAGGAATTCGAAGGAATGTATTAGTCAAAGCTTTAAATGTGCTGATGCAAAATGATCAGGTATTGGTTTTCGAAATGCATAAACAACGAAACCTGGTAAAAGTTCTGGAGGCCCGTTCCCGTAAGTTACCTCTCACAAAAAAAGAGGTTGAGTCGCACCGTAATAATTTGTTCCGGAAACTAGAGCATATGCATGGATTTATTCTAACAGAAAATTGCCGGGAAGTATATCTGCGAAACTATTTTGGTGATACCGATGCTGAGCCTTGCGGTCATTGTGATAATTGTCTGAAGAATGGATCTGTTCAGGAGGTAAAGCCAACCGATGAGGAAATCGCCGCAGTCTACACAGAACTAAAAAATGAAGAGCAGAATATTCATCAACTTTGCAGTTCAACCAAACAGTCTAATCAAAAGGTTCAACAAGCTGTTCAGTTTTTGATCAGGGAAGGAAAAGTGACTACAGTACCATCTAAACCGGGATATTATTGTAAAATATAAGAGGATGGATTTTAGGAGAACCCATCCTCTGAAATCTATTTCTCAGTTGAATCCCTTCTGGCTGCTTTTACGGAATCGATGTGAGCCTGAATGTATTGCTCTTCATTTTCAAGTTGACGAATGGCTTCATTAACCCGTTTTATTTGTCGATCTACCTGCTTTTGATAGTATTCATGAGTGGCTAAAAACTGTTCTTCGGTAATGTTAAACTTATTGTATATCAAAGATTTTAAAGAATCGGCATTCACATCTTCTATTCGGGCATCCCGATAAGTCGAGATGTGCTGCATCTCAATCAAGAGATCGATGTAGTTTTGTTCATCGATAAGGTTGTCGGGTTTGGGAGTTTCCTCAGGGCCCAGACAACCAAATACAGTTACTACTAAAAAAAGAAAGCAAGCAGCTTGTTTAAAAGGAGTTTTCATTCCTTAATTGGTAGGATCTTTAGGGTTAAGAGGGCGCATGGTGATTTCATTAATCAGGAAGTTATCATCTGTTTCGAGCAGGAACTTCACAGTACTTGAAATATCGGTGGTTTTCATCATGTTGGGATGATTCTCTATACCATCAATTTTATCAAACAGGTCGGTGTTTATAGAGCCCGGGAAAACGCAGGTAACTTTGATGCTATCATAACGAAGTTCTTTAAATAAAGCCTCACTAAATCCACGTACCCCAAACTTACTGGCGTTATATCCTGAAATGGTTGGGTTTCCTAATAATCCGGCAATAGAAGAAATATTGATAATATGGCAGGTATTTTCATTGTTTTTCATCAGCGGGACGATCAGGCGTGTGAGGTAAAAAATCCCATTCAGGTTAACATTGATCATGGTATGCCACTCATCCATGGAAAGGTCATCCACGTTGGCAGAATACATCACTCCGGCATTGTTGATCAGTATATCCGGCAGGTGATTCAAATTAAAAGTATCATTCACCCATTCTTCAAGGTCATCAGGATTTGTGATATCCATTTTAACCGGGTGAAATTTATCACCCAAAGATTTTTGAAGCTTATTCAGTTTATCAACTCTGCGCGCAAGTCCATACACTTCGGTTCCGTTTTCAATCAGCATTTTGCAAAACTCTGCTCCAATACCGCTGCTGGCTCCGGTTACGATGGCGACTTTAGAATCAAGATTCATGGTAAAAGTGGTATTTTGTTTACATTCAATTGTTAAAAGTACTACAAAAAGATGAGCAAAATCGATTCCAATTCATCAAAAAAAGCTCTGTATCTGGATGCCGGAAATTCATCTATTAAAGGTGCATACAAAAACGGAGTGAACTGGGAAGCCATTCATGCCAGGAAGAACTACACCGCATCCGAGCTTGTGCACTGGATTGATGAGCATCCTGAGTCTTTTTCACATATAGTATTGGCGAGCGTACGGAAGGACGTACAGGATGCAATACGCAAAGAATTGAGTCATGTCAAACTGGTTGAGCTAAGTACAGACGACATTCCCCGTGAATTACTTGATTATCAGACTACCGAAACCCTGGGAATAGATCGGTTTTTAGCATGCTACGGAGCTACCAATCAAACGAATGGTTCGGTGGTAGTGATTGATGCTGGTACCGCGTTGACTATTGATTTCATGGATCAGGAGAGTGTATATCATGGGGGATTGATTGCTCCGGGATTATCTTCATTCACTGAAATTTTGCCGCAAAAAGCTCCTGCATTGCCGGGTGTAGAGATAGAAATTCCTGAAATCTGGCCCGGAAAAAGTACGGTTGATTCATTGAAATGGGGGCAGGCAGGATTTTATCAGATGGCCATTGAAGGGATTCTTCAAAAATATGAAGAGGAATTCGGTCCTTTCGAATTGTTTATAACCGGAGGAGATGCTCAATCAATCAGGCAACTGATAAGCGGGGAATCCAAAGTCAGGCCATTTCTCGTGTTTGATGGAATGAAGTTATTGGAACGCCGAAAAAGGAACATCGAATAACGAATGTAGAACTATTTACCCATTCATCTTGCCACTGATAAGTGCAGAAACCATTTCGAGGGCTACTTTATTTTTTCCGCCACGCGGGATAATAATATCTGCATATCGCTTGCTGGGCTCCACGAACTCAAGGTGCATGGGGCGCACGAACTTTTCATACTGTGTTAGCACCCCGTCTACAGAACGGCCCCTTTCCTGAATATCTCTTTTGAGCCGGCGCAGAAGACGGACATCGTCATCAGTATCCACGAAAATTTTCACATCCATCAGGTTTAACAGATCAGGCTCAGAAAAAATCAGGATACCATCAATGAGAATGACTTTTGAGGGTGTAGCCGTGATGGTTTCATCTTTTCGGGTGTGCTTCTCGAAATCATAAACCGGAACTTCTACGGGATAACCTTCCATCAGTGCTTTTATATGCCGGATCATGAGCTCGGTTTCGAGGGAAGCCGGGTGGTCAAAATTCTGTTTTACACGTTCTTCAAAAGGAAGGTGATCCAGTTCCCGGTAGTAGGAGTCGTGCTCAAGCCGCAGGATGTTATCTTTGGCAAATTCCTTGCAGATATAATTGATAACCGTGGTTTTGCCCGAGCCGCTTCCTCCGGCAACTCCAATAACTAATGGCTTGGAAGACATGCTTATTTTTGGTTAGAAGATGAAGTAGTATTGTACGCCTGTTTTTGGTCGTATTCGGCTTTGTAATCGCGTATGGCTCTAAACATAGCCGAAGCCATTATACTTTGGCCGTAATCGCTGGTAAGAAACCGTTGTTCGGCCGGATTGGTGATAAACCCAAGCTCAACCAAAACGGCGGGCATGGATGCTTCAAAAAGCACTTGGAACCCAGCTTGTTTCACACCCCGTGATTTTCGCTGCGCCCGGTTTTTGAACTGATCTTCAATCATGTAGGCTATTTTTTCACTTGTGGCAATGTAGCCGCTGTGTGCCAATTCATAAACAAGCAAATCTTCTTCAGTAAGTTCTTTATCTGTTTCATTTTTGAATACACTGTTCTCACGTTTCATAACCTCGAAAGAGGCATCACTTTTATGCAGTCCGAGAAAATAAACTTCAGCTCCCCGTACATATTGATTTCTATATGAATTACAATGGATGGATACATATAAATCTGCTTCTGCAAGATTCGCAAAGTGACCCAACTCAGCCAAGCCAAGATATGAGTCATCGGTACGGGTGTACACCACTTCTACATCCGGGAGGTGTTCATTAATATATGCGCCCAGTTTTTTAGCAACTGCAAGAGTAATTTCTTTTTCCTTGACTCCTTTATAACCAATAGAACCAGGATCCCATCCGCCGTGTCCGGGATCGATGACAATTTTATCAAAGCGTAGTTTATCTTTTACATCGTAGTAAAAATCATTTCTTGGCGCAGTGTCAGGAGGTAATACTTCAAGTGCGCTTTCATCTACAATTTCCTCGTACCAGTTACGGGCCAGAAATTGCTGGGAGTATCGCTCAACCTCACGCTGATCTGCCACTTCGAGGTTTACTAAAATATCTTTCCCGTTTTGATCGAGGTAAGCTTTGGACTTATAATGGGCATCATCCGAAAGATAAATGTCTACTCCATATCCATAGTTGAGCTTATAGAGGCGAACTTCCTTTAATTTTTCACTTTGTTCAGGCAGCTGAAGTCCGGTGGTATCCATTTCTTCGTCGTATAAAACCATCTGAATGAGATCGGGAGCTGGCTGAAGAATGTCAAAAGAATCAACCGGTGCGGTAAGGTGATATCGAACTACATATCCCAAGCCATCGCTGCGAGCAGTGTTCGAAACCCTGTGAAGCTGCGTCTGGGCAAAGCTGCTGGCGAAAGAAAAAAGAAATAAAAACAACAATGGTAGCGCTCTGTAAATATGAGATATGCGCATATTGAAGCCGGAGTTATGATTTCGGTAAGTCATTTGCCTTTGTAGATGATGCATTTAATGTAAGATATTCTCTAAACCATTGAAAGAGTTCTGAAAAAAGGATAAAGTGGAGAAATATTGTTTTAATGATACTTTCGGCCAACAGAATTAATAATTTGTTGTTTATTTAAAAGAGTGCAGTTTCAGAAGCACTAAGAAATCGATTTTATATACATGCAATCCGATTATTCCAGGGAAAAAATTTTAAATCAGCTCCAGCATACATGGCTTTCTAAAGTGAAGGACTTGATGAAGAACAGGCTGAATATGGAAGTCGAGCAGCTGGAAGCTTTACTCAAAGAGTCTCAGTCAGGGGTCAAAGCTGAACAAACAGCAAAATCACTTAAGGATTTTGCAGAGAAAATACGGACCGAACTTCCAGCTGATACAGAGGATGAAAAAGCTGAAAACCAAAAAAATGAAAGAATAGAGTGGCTGGAAGATTTACGGCCTGTTATTTCGGACATTGAAGCCCATGTTATTTTACCCCAGGAAGAGAACCGATTTCAGTCACAGCCTGACGATACTGGTTTAATGAAAGGAAGGAAGATTATAAAACGGTCTTCCAGAGGAGTCCAGCGGGGACTGAATACTGTAGCAAATGGTGTGAGAAAGATTTTTGGAAGATCAGCACAATCGGCACACGTCTGGAAACAAAAAATTCCACTCCAGTATATTGTCAGAACTCATCTTCTGAAGCTTGACCGGTGGAGCCGTGAGTGGAAACATGATATTCAGAAATTGAAAGCCGAAGTATTGATGGAAGCAGATGCATGGACGCTGCATTCCAGTGGACTAATCACTTTTGATGAACTTCCTGCAGGGGAGGGCGAAGAAGCTGTAACCGCAGAGCCAGCTGAAATCACTCCTAATCAGCATGACATAGAGGTGTTTTTTGAGGAAACCCTGAAACGAGTGGCGGATATAAAATCCACTCAAACCAGGAAACTTGACGAATTTCTAAAAACGATAAAGGATGAGATTGAACGTGCGATTTCTCTGACAGGTACCGTCGAACGTTCAGAAAGTGAGTATACCAAAACGAAAATTATTCACAGGCAAAATAGCATTCAAACCCGAAGACAGAATGATCGAAAAACGTGGGATGAACTTCTGAGTGTGCTGGTAAATCGTGTGTTTCTATCCATGAGTTTCATAAACCTGAACGAAATGGTTGAGGACCGAACGGGAGGATTTGGTGATTCAATCGATGAGTTTTTTGCAGATCAGATCGAATCTCCTTCTGTTGAGCTGATGAAACAGCTGGAAGAAGCGATCTCGATTTTTGATGATTCCGAAAACCGCTCTTTGAAACAGGTGCGGGAGCTTAGCAGCGATCATCGGGAAAAGATGAATGAATTTATAGATCAGCAGATGCTCAAGTCTATTCGGGAGGCTACCGAAGATGTGACTTTGAGTACAAAGCTTGACCGGTTTACTTCTGCGATTCCCGAATGGACGAAAGAACAACCTGAGAAGGCAATCCTCATCGAAAAGCTGGATTTGACTCAGCTTCCTCCGGTATATGAGTTTGAGCAGGTTGAATGGCAGAGTTTGGTTCAACGGGTAATCAGTAATAACCTGGCCAAAGAATTCATGCCAAAAGAGATTAAGCCCGAACAGTTTCTGATGGAGACTCTCGTGGATATTCAGGAAATCTCTGAGATTATTTACACCAACCTTGAAATTGCAGATGAGGTCAAAAAATCGGATGAAGAAGAACCCATTCAGGTAGCCCGGGAGGGCTTGGAGCGTGCCAAAACCAAACTGGAAGAGCTACAGGGCAATGTTCGGGAAAAACGAGAGTCGCTGGAAGAAAAACTGGATGAAAAACGTAAGGCAGCTTTTGTAAAGCTGGCTATGCTGCTCGAAAAACAAGATGTGAATGAAGTCCGTCTTGCCGGCGCCGAATATAAAGCTAAACAGGCAGCTGTTGACTGGAAAACCAAGCTCCAGGTGTGGTGGGCCAGAATTTCTGAAAAAGCGGAGTTGTTTGGCCGTTTCATCTGGAAAAAGATCAAACACTATGTTGAGGTAATACGCAAGTTTCTGGGTTTTGCAGAAAAAGAAAAGCTGGAAGGGGATAAAACAGATCTCGCTACTTTTCTTTCTGAAACAGATGAACAAATCGCCAGCCTTCCATTTATTTACCGAAGACTTTTTGATTTTAATAAGGAAGTAGAAGAGCGTTTCTATATTCGCAAGCCGGAACAATTTGATAGATTCAAAAAAGGATATGAGCTTTGGCAGAATAATTTCCCTTCCACCTTTGCCATTGTGGGTGAAAAAGGAAGTGGAAAAAGCTTGTTTGTTACTTTGCTGATGGAAGAAGTGCTGACCAAACACGATGTTATCGAAATTAATTTTGAGGACACGATCTGGACTCCCAAAGAAATTACAGATCGAATTGCTGGCGCTTTAAAGATAGATGAGCCGGAGAATACCGAAGCTCTTATCGCGGCTATAAAAAGAAAGAAAAAACGTGTTGTTATTATTCTGGAGAATATTCAAAACTGCTATATCCGCAATATTTCAGGTTTTGAAGCCATTGAGGAATTGCTACTATTGATCTCAGAAACCAACAAGGAAATAATGTGGATAGCCAGCAGCACGAGATATGGATGGTTGTTCCTGGATAAGGTGCTGAATATTGCAGATTACTTTACACATGCTGCAGAAACAGATAACCTGAGCGCTCAACAAATTGAGGAAATGATCCTGAGGAGACATCGTGCAAGTGGATACCAGCTCATATTTTTGCCGGATGATGCCACTAAAAAAAGCCGAAATTTCCGAAAGCTCATGGACGACGAGGAGAAGACTCAAGAGTATTTGAAAGACCGATACTTTGAAAAGCTGGCGAAACTAAGTGAAGGAAATGCTTCAATCGCTATGATTTTCTGGATACGATCGATTCGGGAATATGACGATACCCACTTTTATATCAATCCGTTCGACTTCACTGCCATTAGCCGTATCGATGAACTTGATAGTTCTGAATTGTTTGCCCTGGCGGCTTTTGTATTACACGACTCACTGATGCCTGAACATCTTTCAAAAGTGTTACATCAACCTTTCAGAGATAGCAAGTTGCTGGTGTCGCGGTTAACATCCCGCTCTATTCTATTTAAAACCGAGCATGGATATATGCTGAATCATCTGATTTACCGGCAGGTAGTACGGATTTTGAAAGAGGCAAATTACATACATTGAGATATGAGAATGCATAAAAACATATTGATGCCTTTGGTTCTGTTGACGCTCAACATAAGCTGGGCAGGAAGTTTATTTGGCCAGAACTCCACTGCTGCCGATACTTCTGCTGTTCAGGATACCACGATAACACAAAAAGTAGATTCGCTTGTTAATGATCGGTTAGCCCGTCTTGATTCTCTCACTAAAAAATTGGAGCAACAGTTCGGGTTTTCAGGAGATTCCACCTCTGTATCAGGGGATGCTGAACAGGCCTTAGCTCAGCTTGAACAGGTTATATCATGGCCAAAAATCATAATGATTATCCTGTTTTTTATAGCCACCTATTATGTGACATCATTCATTAGTACCATTTTGGGTAACTTTTCTGAACGGATATCCAAATACCGGCTCCGGATAAAGCGGATGGTTCCCATAATTCGGGTGGTGCTATGGACCCTGGCTATTTACGTGGCGATCGCCGGAATTATTCAGCCACCCTATGCTACCATCATCACGGTGATGGCTTCAGTAGGTATTGCTGTTGGGCTTGCTTCACAGGATGTGCTTAAAAATTTATTTGGCGGGGTGATGCTGATTCTGGACCGACCATTTCAGGTAGGGGATAAAATACAGTTTGCCGATCATTATGGGGAAGTGCAGCAAATTGGGTTGCGTTCAAGCCGCATTGTGACGCCGGGAGATTCCGTAGTCACGATTCCTAATGGAGAGCTTATCAGGACGGCTGTATCCAATGCCAATACCGGCGCTTTAGACTGTCTGGTGGTTACAAATATCTTTTTGCCTGCAGAATGCCCGGTTGAGGAGGTGAAGGAAGTAGCTTATAAAGCCGTGATTGCTTCCCGCTTTGTATTCCTGAAAAAACCGATCAGTATTATGACAGAGAATGAGATGCACGAACGGCGGTTTGTTATTAAGCTGAAAGTAAAAGCATATGTACTCGATATCCGTTATGAGTTTCCATTTCAGAGCGATGTTACTGAGTTAATCTTGACTGAACTGAAAAAGCGGGACATCATACGAGATGAGACTTTACATCAGGAAATTACAGGGGATTAACTCACAGTCATCGCGGGCATAGACCCGCGATCTCCTTGATTGACATCCCAAGTTGGAACAGGAGATCCCGTATCTCCGCTACGCTTCGTACGGGATGACGGGGTGGGTTGAATGGTGTAGAATACTACGCCAGAAATGAATC